>DATJIX010000533.1:0-10308 GCA_035492865.1 Mycobacterium sp.
TCACCGCTGGCCATGAAGCCGGGGACCAGGCGCGGGTCGTCGGCGAGCGGCGCCAACAGATCGCCGGGGCTCAGGTCGCCGGGCTTGATGCGCTCCTCCCATGGCAACCACTTGGGCGCGAGCAACGCCGTCGGGCCGGGCACCAGGACGACTTCGCTGATCGTGGCGTGGTCCGCGCCGGGCCAGGCGGCCACGACGACAGCCCACTGCCAGCCCCGGTAGCCCGGCATATCGGCCAGAAATCGGTGCGTGGCGGCGGTGGGGTCCTCGAAGCTGGCGCCCAGGTACTCGCCAAGGGTGTCCTCGCCGCTGAACTCGATGATCGCCGCGCGCGCCTGCTCGACGGCGCCCATCAGCACCGCCTCCAGGTCCGGGCGATCTTCGGTATCCACGCTGTCCATCGCCATCAATAGTGCCTGACAGGCGAACGTGGAGCCACACCGGTCGCCTGCATGCCCGCAACCGCCGCGATGGGGGAGAATCGTGGCGTGACCGGATCGCGGCGTGACCCTCGCTACTACCCGCCGCGCCCGCCGTCCGACGAACACCCTGGGATGGCGAACTATCCCAGTGAGCCCGGGGCCGACGGCTATCGCCGACCGCGCAACACAACGCCGAGCAACAACCGGTGGCTGCCGCCGCTCGACGACCGCCGTGCCAGGCAGCACCCCTCGGATCCGCCCCCGCCGACAGCGGGCGCACGGGCGGGGGCGAGTGCGGGCCAGAAAGTCACCGTCACCCGGGCGGCCGCGCAGCGCAGCCGCGAAATGGGTTCGAAAATGTACGGTTTGGTGCACCGCGCGGCCACGGCCGACGGTGCCGACAAGTCCGGCCTGACCGCGCTGACGTGGCCGGTGGTGGCCAACTTCGCCGTCGATGCGGCGATGGCGGTCGCGTTGGCCAACACGCTGTTCTTCGCCGCGGCCTCCGGGGAGAGCAAGGGCAAGGTCGCGCTGTACCTGCTGATCACCATCGCACCGTTCGCGGTGATCGCCCCGCTGATCGGCCCGGCGCTGGACCGACTGCAGCACGGCCGCCGCGTCGCGCTGGCCGCCTCCTTCGTCTTGCGCACCGCGTTGGTGGTGGTGTTGATCGCCAACTACGACGGTGCGACCGGCGGCTATCCGTCCTGGGTGCTGTACCCGTGCGCGCTGGGAATGATGGTGCTGTCCAAGTCATTTAGTGTGCTGCGCAGCGCGGTCACCCCGCGTGTGCTGCCGCCCTCCATCGACCTGGTGCGGGTGAACTCGAGGCTGACGACGTTCGGGTTGCTCGGCGGCACGATGGTCGGCGGCGCGATCGCCGCTGGTGCCGAGTACATGTTCGGCCTGGTCCATCTGCCCGGTGCGCTCTACGTCATCGTCGCGATTTCGCTGGTTGGCGCGGCGCTGTCGATGCGGATCCCCAAGTGGGTCGAGGTGACCGAGGGCGAGGTCCCTGCCACGCTGTCCTACCACGGCCGCAGCGGCGAGTTGCGACGTCATCCAGAACAGCACAAGCCGTCCGCTGAACCGCGACAACCGTTGGGCCGCAACATTATCGCCGCGCTGTGGGGCAATTGCACCATCAAGGTGATGGTCGGGTTCCTGTTCCTTTACCCCGCGTTCGTGGCGAAGTCGCACGACGCCAGCGGTTGGGAGCAGTTGCGCATCCTCGGCGTGATCGGCGCCGCCGCCGCCATCGGCAACTTCGCGGGCAATTTCACCGCTGCACGGTTGAAGCTCGGCTATCCGGCGCTGTTGGTCGTGCGGTGCGCGACCGCGGTCACCACGTTCGCGTTGGCCACCGCGCTGACCGGAAAGCTGATGGTGGCGGCGTTGGCCACCCTGATCACCTCCGCGGCGGCCGCGATCGCGAAGGCCTCGCTGGACGCGTCTCTGCAGGACGATCTGCCTGAGAAGTCGCGCGCGTCGGCGTTCGGCCGGTCGGAGTCGTTGCTGCAGTTGGCCTGGGTGGCAGGCGGTGCGACCGGCGTGCTCGTGTACACCGACCTGTGGGTGGGCTTCACCGCGATCACCGCCGTCCTGATCGTCGGACTGGCACAGACGGTGGTGAGCTACTACGGCGAATCGCTGATACCCGGCTTCGGCGGCAATCGGCCGGTGCTCGCGGAGCAGGAGGGCGGACAGCCCGATCGCGCGGCGGTGGCGCCGGAGTGAAACGCGTCCTCGCCGTGCTGGCGATCGTCGCCATCGTCGCGTCCGTGCTGACCGGTGTGCTGATCTGGCGCCTCGTCAAGGATCCGCCACCGAAACATCCTGTGATCAGCGCCTATTCACACGGGCAGCTGGTCCGTGTCGGACCGTACCGGTATTGCGCGGTGCTCAACCCGACCGATTGCGACACGCCTCGGACCGATGGCGAACTGAAGGTCGATCCGCGGCACACGGTGCAGTTGTCGGTGCCTGCCGAAATCGCCCGCGCGCCTTGGGTATTGGTGCGGTCCTACGAGGGCGCCGATGTCGTCGACGAGTTCCGGCCGGACACCAAGCTCGCAGTAACCATTCCGACGGTGGATCCGCACCGCGGCAAGCTGTTCGGCATCGCAGTGCAACTGCCGACGCTGGTGCGCGACGAAGCGGGTAATGAGTTCCCGGTGCCGCACGCGGAGTGGTCGGTGCGGACCGTCTGGCCCTAGCCCGCGCCGTGCCCTGCGGGCACGCGTTCACCCTCGCGCGTCGGGCCCGGCGGGGTGCCGTCACCGAACGGCCTGCCGCCCAACGCTTCCCGGCCGTGTGGCGTCAGCCAATTCGACAAATCCGGCCCCTTGGGCACGACCTGAGTCGGATTGATGTCCTTGTGCACGATGTAGTAGTGCTGCTTGATCTGCACGAAATCGGTGGTGTCGCCGAAGCCTGGCGTCTGGAACAGATCCCTGGCATACGCCCACAACACCGGCATCTCCGCCAGCTTCTGCCGGTTGCATTTGAAGTGTCCGTGGTAGACGGGGTCGAAGCGGGCCAGCGTGGTGAACAACCGAACGTCCGCCTCGGTGATGGTGTCGCCGACCAGATACCGCTGGTTCTCCAGCCGGTCGGAGAGCCAGTCGAGTGCGGTGAACAAGCGGTCGTAGGCCTTGTCGTAGGCGTCCTGCGACCCTGCGAAGCCGCAGCGGTACACGCCGTTGTTGACCTCGGTGTAGATGCGCTTGGCGACCTCGTCGATCTCGTCGCGCAACTCCTCGGGGTACAGCACCGGGGCGCCTTCGCGGTGAAACTTCGACCACTCGGTGGAGAAGTCGAGCGTGATCTGCGCGAAGTCGTTGGTGACCACCTCGCCCGTCGCCACCTCGACGACCGCAGGCACGGTGATGCCCTTGGGGTAGTCGGGGAAGCGCTTCAGGTAGGCGTCCTTCAGCCGGGGGATCTTCAGCACGGGGTCGACCCCGCCGGGGTCCAGGTCGAACGTCCAGCTGTCCTCGTCGTGCGTCGGGCCGCAAAAGCCAATGGACAGCACGTCTTCCAGGCCGAGCAGGCGGCGCACGATGATCGTGCGGTTGGCCCACGGGCAGGCCCGCGCGACGATCAGCCGGTAGCGATCAGGTTCGACGGGATACCCGTCGCGCCCGTCGGCCGTGATACGCGTGGTGATGTAGTTGGTGTCGCGGTTGAACTCGCCACCGCCTGCGACATATGGCATACCACCAGCATGCCCCTGCCGAACGTTCCTTACCGCTCGATATTTCGCTGATTTTTCGAGCGGTAAGGAACGTTCGCGCGAGGACCACCGCTAGTTCACGCAGCGGTTGTCTTCTTCCTTCTTGTTCTTGCCGTTAAAGATCGACGTGATCACCTCTTCAGCCTGGTGGATCACCTGGTCGATCTTCGAGCATTTGGTCTCCTCAAGCGGCCTGGCGTTGGCCGTGCCCGCGGTCAGGCCCGCTGCCGCGGCGCCGAACACCACAATGGCGATGGCGCGCATGATGACTGCCTTCATAAGTGTCTCCTTGTCCGATGGGCCGCACCCTGTGTTCGGCCCTCGGAGACACCCTCTCCGCGCAGGCGCCATCGCCCATCGGGAGGAAATACCTATATTGCGCGAGAACTACGCGAGAACTAAGCGTCGAGTTCGCTTGCGACGGCCCGCACCACCTCGGAGACCCGACGGGCCACCTTGCGGTCCGGGTACTTGCCCTTGCGCAGCTCAGGCTGCACGGCGCTCTCCAACAGCGTGATCATGTCCTCGACCATGCCGTGCAGTTCGTCAGGCGTGTGCTTGTGCTCGGCGGCCGCGGCCTCGCGCCGGGTGCGCGTCAGGCTCGGCGGCGAGTCGAGGATCTTCAGGCTCAGCGCCTGCGGACCGCGACGGCCTGCGGCCATGCCGAATTCGACCTTCTGGCCCGCCTTCAGCGCCTCGACGCCGGCCGGCAACGCAGAGGACCGGACGTAGACGTCCTCGCCGTCCTCCTGCGACAAAAAGCCGAAACCCTTCTCGGCGTCGTACCACTTAACCCTGCCGGTCGGCACTGGTCTCACCCGCTTGTCTCTAAACAATGACTACATAAGGAAAGCGTCCCGCCTGCGCCGGGACGCGTTTAGCTGATCTTACTCGGAGCCCAGCCCCGTCATCACCCCCTTTACTCGGTAGGCTTGAACGACCGCTGGAGGGAAGATGCGCCTGATTCTGAACGTCATTTGGCTGCTGTTCGGCGGCCTGTGGCTGGCGCTTGGCTACCTGCTGGCCGCGCTCATCTGCTTCGTCCTCATCATCACCATCCCGTTTGGATTCGCCGCCCTGCGCATCGCGGTGTACGCGTTGTGGCCGTTCGGCAACACCATCGTCGAAAAGCCGGGACCGCGGCCCGGTGCGCTGATCGGCAACATCATCTGGATCGTCCTGTGCGGGATCTGGCTGGCCATCGGCCACATGCTCACCGCCATCGCGATGGCCGTCACGATCATCGGCATCCCGCTGGCGCTGGCCAACCTCAAACTGATTCCGGTGTCGCTCATGCCGCTCGGCAAGGAGATCGTCCCTGTCGATTCCCTCAAGTCCCCGATGCGAGCCGCCGCATGACGATCATCGAGCTCGGTGTGCCCTCGGTGCAGCGCCCCGTCAGGGGGATGCCCACCGACGGACCGATGGTCGACACCTTCGGCCGCGTCGCCACCGACCTGCGGGTGTCGCTGACCGACCGCTGCAATCTGCGCTGCACCTACTGCATGCCCGCCGAGGGCCTGGACTGGCTGCCCGGCGACCAGCTGCTGCGCACCGACGAGCTGGCCCGGCTGCTGCGCATCGCCGTCACCAGGCTCGGCATCACCAGTGTCCGGTTCACCGGCGGCGAGCCGTTGGTGGCCAAACACCTCGAGGATGTCGTCGCGGCCACCGCCTCGTTGCGGCCCCGCCCCGAAATCACGTTGACCACCAACGGAATTGGGCTCGACAAGCGGGCCGCCAAGCTGAAGCAAGCGGGGCTTGACCGGATCAACGTCTCGCTCGACACCGTCGACGCCGCGCGCTTCGCGCACATCACCCGTCGCGACCGACTGCATGACGTATTGAAGGGACTCGCGGCCGCGAAGGCCGCCGGGCTCGACCCGGTGAAGGTGAACGCCGTGCTGGACCCCGTCACCGGACTGGACGACGCCGTCGCGCTGCTGAAGTTCTGCCTCGAGCACGGTTACCAACTGCGCATCATCGAACAGATGCCACTGGACGCGGGCCACGCCTGGAAACGCGGGCAGGCCATCGCGGCCGACGAGGTGCTGGCTGTGCTGCGCCGCCATTTCGATCTGCGACCGGACCGGGCGCCGCGCGGTTCGGCGCCCGCCGAGCTGTGGGACGTCGACGGCGGCCGGGGCAAGGTCGGCGTCATCGCGTCGGTCTCACACGCGTTCTGTGCGGCGTGTGACCGCACCCGGCTCACGGCCGACGGCCAGATCCGCAACTGCCTGTTCGCCCAGCACGAGACCGACCTACGACGCCTGATGCGCTCGGGCGCCGACGACGACGCCCTTGCGGCCGCCTGGCGCGCCACCATGTGGGTCAAGGCCGCGGGCCACGGCATCAACGACCCGGACTTCGTGCAGCCGGACCGCCCGATGAGCGCGATCGGCGGCTGACGTGGCGGTGAAGGTGACGGTCCGCTACTTCGCGGCCGCGCGCGCGGCCGCCGGATTCGACGACGAGATCATCGGCGTCGCGCCGGGCACCACCGTCGGCGCGCTCGTGCAAAACCTGAGTGACAGGGACCCCGCGCTGGCGACAGTGTTGAGCCGATGCTCTTACTTATGCGACGGAATTGCGGTGCGCGACTTGGGAATGACGTTGAGCGACGCTCAGACAGTCGATGTTCTTCCCCCATTCGCCGGTGGCTAATGGTGATTTGCATCACATCACGGAATGGTCACAAGATGACCACGAACCGTTACCTGTGAAAATGCACCTGCGGAAACACGTTGGCGTCTTGGGGATTTAGAGCTTTTTTATGATTTGCCTGTACCCGAATCGCCGAGCTCGTCAAAAGGTGACGTGACCAACGCGACCCGTTAGCGTTCAGTCCCAAGCCATCGACCCTTAATCGTTTGGCCCTCCGTGTCCACCCGCGCCGAGCTCCATCCGTTGGACACGGAACAACGACGAACAACTTGGATGGAGGCGGGGGACCCACCGGTCCACCGAACTACACAGGACCAGGAGCCGCTTGCGGCCCCTTGGGGTGAAGCCGTGCCTAGCACGGCCGGGCAACCTCTCCAGCCCGAACCCGACAGCTGACCTCGTAGGCGTGCATAAGAGAGGACCTAGCGCACCTATGAGTGGACGGCACCGCAAGCCCACTACATCGGCAGTAAACGTCGCCAAGATCGCCTTCACCGGCGCGGTCATCGGCAGCGGAAGCCTCGCCCTCGCCGGGCAAGCTGGCGCCGCCACCGACGGTGAATGGGACCAGGTCGCCAAGTGCGAATCGGGCAACAACTGGGCCATCAACACCGGCAACGGCTATCAGGGCGGACTGCAGTTCTCGCCAGGCACCTGGGCTTCGCATGGCGGCGGCCAGTACGCGCCCGCCGCGCACATGGCCACCAAGGAAGAGCAGATCGCCGTCGCCGAGCGCGTCCTCGCCACTCAGGGCAAGGGCGCATGGCCGGTCTGCGGTCGGGGCCTTTCCGGCGCCTCGCCGCGCAACGTTGTCGAGCCGCAGCCGCTCGACAACCCCGATGTGAACGGCGAGCTTCCTCCCCCGATCGATCCGTTCGCTCCCCCGCCGCCGCCCGACTCCGCGCCGATCGACGAGCTGTCGGCGCCGCTGCCCGACGCACCGCCGCCGCCCCCCGCGCCGCTGGACGCGCCGCTGCCGCCTCCGGAGCAGGCGCCCATCGTCGACGCTTCGCTGGACGCGCCGCTGCCTCCTCCCCCGCCCGCCGACGCACCGCCGCCGGTGGACGACACGATCGTCGCGCAAGCCGCCGACTGGGACCACGCCAACGCTCCGGCACCTGCCGATCAGCCCGAGCTGTGGGCCCTGCACGCGCCTGCTCCGCTCGACCCCGTACTGCCGCCGCTTCCGCCCGCCCCACCGGCTCCCCCGGCGCCGCCCGCGCCGGGGGCCGTGGCGGCACCCGCGCCCGATCCGTTGGCTCCGCTCAACGCGGTCAACATCCCAGGTCCGGCTTTCGACGCTGCGAACCAGGCAGTAACCGACCCCGCGGCGGTGCCCGCGGCCCTGCCGACGCCGCCGGACGGTGTCCCGCACCTGGCGAGCCCGGACGCGCTGCCGCCCGGCTCGACGATGGACCCGAGTGCAAATGGCACCGACAGCCCCAACGTCAGCTACCTCAAGGATCTGTGGCAAGCGGTCCAGAATCATGACATCAGCGGTAAGGAAGCGTTGATCATGGGGCTGTCACAACGTGGGATGAACACGCCGTACCCAGAGGGGGGTCCTGGCCCCAACGTGCCGACCGCCCCGGCCCCTCCGGCTGATCCGGCAGCGCCACCGGCGCCCGGCGCACCGGTCCCGCCGCCGGCCCCCGGCGCACCGATCCTGCCGCCCGCCTAAGCGGTCAGGCCGAGTTCACCCACTCGTCGGAACCGTCGGCGAAGTACTGGTGCTTCCACACCGGTAGCCGCGCCTTGACGGTGTCGACGAGCCGCGCGCACGTCTCGAACGCGGCGGCCCTATGGTCCGCGGCGACGGCAGCCACCAGCGCCGCGTCGCCGATCTGAAGCGTGCCGATGCGGTGGCTGACCGCGATCGCCCGCACACCATGACAGTTGTCAGCGATCTCGGCGACGACGTCCGCGAGAGTCTGCTGCGCAGAGGGGTGCGCGGAGTACTCCAACCGGATCACGCCGCGGCCGCCGTCGTGATCGCGCACCACACCCGCGAATCCCACGACGGCTCCGGCGGATTCGTGCGACACCAGCGCCTCGTACTCCGACAGCTCGATCGGCTGCTCGGTCAGGTCGACGCGTAAAACGACAGCGGTCATCGGGTGTGGTCCTTACCGCCGAGTTGATCGAGCGCGTGCTCCAGGACATCGTCGAGCACCCCGAGGCCGTCTTTGACGCCGCCGGTGGAACCCGGAAGGTTCACGATCAGTGTGCGGCCCCTGACGCCGCATACACCGCGGGACAGCACCGATGTCGGCACGTGCGGCAGTCCCGAGCGCCGGATCGCATCGGCAAGGCCGGGGATCTGGTAGTCGACGATGTCCGCGGTCGCGTCGGCTGTGCGGTCCGTCGGCGAGATGCCGGTGCCGCCGGAAGTGATTATCACATCGACGTTTTCGCCGATCGCGGCGAACAGCGCCTTGACCACACCGGAGCCATCCGCGACCACCACAGGCGCAGGCGTCGTGATGCCCTGCCCGTTGAGCCAGTCAACGATGATGGGCCCGGTGCGGTCCTCGTAGACGCCCGCCGCAGCGCGCGTCGAGGCGATCACCACCCGGCCGGATCGCGTCATCAGCGGGTCCATAAGCCGGTCTTGCCGCCCTCTTTGCGGAGCACCCGGATGTCGTCGATGCGCGCGGCGGGGTCGACGGCCTTGATCATGTCGAACAGCGTCAGCGCGGCGACGCTGACGGCGGTCAGCGCCTCCATCTCCACGCCGGTGCGGTCGGTGGTGCGCACAGTCGCGGTGATGTCGATGCTGTCGTCGCCGATCTCGAAGTCGACGTCGACTCCGGTGAGCGCGAGTGGATGACACAGCGGGATGAGGTCGCTGGTCCGCTTGGCGGCCAGGATGCCCGCGATCCGCGCGGTGGCCAGCGCGTCGCCCTTGGGCAGTCCCCCGGATGCGATCAGGGCGACGACATCGGCGGTCGTGTGGAAGGTTCCTGCGGCGACGGCGGTGCGCTTGGTGGCGTCCTTAGCCGTGACGTCGACCATGTGCGCCGCGCCCGACTCGTCGAGGTGCGAAAGACGGCGCGGGGGGTCGGTCACCGCTACTTGTTGACCACCGTGACGGGATGGACGTAGGGCAGCTCGTCGGCAGGCTGCGGGAATTCCAGCTCACCGAAAGGCGACAGCGCGCCGGTGCGGTCGGTGGCCAGCTCGCTGACCGCGTGATCGTCATCGCCGTTGACCTCGGGCCAGCCCGGGTCGACGTACTGCTTCTTCTGCGCCTTGTTCTCAGCCACGTGGATATTGTGGCAGGCGCCGCGACCAGTGGCGACACCGGCAGCCTGCTTTACGCTGGTCAGCAATGACCGAAACTACTCCGGGCATGCCGCTGGGCGCCTGGCTGGCCGAGCTTGACGATGAGCGGCTGATCCGGCTGCTCGAGCTGCGGCCCGACCTCACCCAACCGCCGCCCGGCACGATCGCAGCGCTGGCGGCCCGCGCGCAGGCCAGGCAATCGGTCAAGGCCGCCACCGACGGGCTCGACTTCCTACGGCTGGCGGTGCTCGACGCGCTGCTCGTGCTGCATGCCGACACCGCGGCCGTCCCGCTCTCGAAGCTGCTGGCTCTGATCGGTGACCGCGCGGGAGAGCACACCGTCACCGCCGCCGTCGACGACCTTCGCCAGCGAGCGCTGGTGTGGGGTGATACGACCGTGCGCGTCGCGTCCGAGGCCGCCGCGGGCCTGCCGTGGTATCCCGGCCAGGCCACGCTCGAGGACACCGAGCAGACGGATATCGCCGCTCGCCTGGACACACTGGACGCGCCGCAACTCGAGCTGCTGCAGCGGCTGCTGGAGGGATCGCCTGTCGGTCGGACCCGAGACGCCGCGCCGGGCACTCCAGCAGACCGGCCGGTGCAGCGGCTGCTGGCTGCGGGCCTGCTGCGTCAGGTCGACAACGACACCGTGATCCTGCCGCGGCTGGTCGGTCAGGTGATGCGCGGCGAGCAGCCGGGGCC
>DATJIX010000534.1:0-5661 GCA_035492865.1 Mycobacterium sp.
ACGGTGCCCAAAGCTGCGCCGGTGCCTGAGAAGTCCGCGGCGCCGAACTCGGTCAGCAGGATGTTGAACGTAAACGTCAGCAGCACCGTGTAAGGAATCGTCAGCATCAACGTCGGAACGATGGAGACCCGCGCGACAAACCAAGACTGCGAGATGAATTCGCGCCACGCGAACGGGGGCTTGAACATCGCCACGAAGGTGTCGAGCGCCATCGCATAAAAGCCGCCGACACCGCGAACCGGTTTGGCAAGAAGGCTGGAAGTGACCATTACCGGGCCCTCCCTCGCGTTCTCCTCACCGCCATAGGCTGCCGATCCCTCCGACGAACAACCCGTGCGTGCAAGTTGTGAGTGTTGCACGGTACGACGCCGCAGAACCGTACATCACCAAATTCTGGCCGGGCAACACGAGCCCCGCCGCGGTGACGAGCGCCACTTCTGGCCTTGAACCGCCGGTCACGTCACTGTTGAGGCAGGCCATCCGCAACGACCCGCGACCCCCTCCCAGCAAATGCACAGGGCGCGCCGGCATCGGCTTTCTAGAATTGCGTTCCATCTGCGCCGAAATCTGCATTAATTTGTTCGCATGACGGCGGCGACCAGGCGCTGGGCGAAGACTGATGCGACACAACAGCGCATCCTCGACGCTGCGACCGAAGTGTTCGCCGCACGCGGTTTCACCGCGGCGACGATGGCCGATATCGTCGACCACTCCGGTGCCAGCATCGGCAGCATTTATCACCACTTCGGTGGCAAACGGGAGCTGTTTCTCGCGATCTTCGAGCGGCTCACCGCCGACATCGACACCTACATCGACGCCGCAGCGGACAAATCGGTTGTGCTCAACGGCCAGCTCGCATTCGAAGCAAACGCGCGGGCATACCTGAACGCGATCTGGGCATATCGGAACGCGTCGATGGTGCTGGCCTCCGGTGACACCCCGGCCGGCTTCGACGCGGTTCGCCGCAGCAACATGCTGAGGGGTTTTCGCCGATGGATGTCGGTGCTCGAACTCGACACCTCACCGCGCGGTCAGCTGCTGACCCGAATCCTCATCGACGTGATGGCCGAGGCGTCGGGGATGGTGATGATGTGTGACGACCCCGCGGACGTAGGGCCGATCACCGACGCGACGATCGAATGGCTGGGTCGGCTCACGACCTGACGGCGTCCTCGAGATCGGCGATGACGATCTTGCGCATGCCCATCATGGCCTTCATCGCCGCTCCGGCGCGCGCCGGATCGGGATCCTGCTGCAGCTCGAGCAGTCGGTCCGGCACCACCTGCCAGCTCAGTCCGAACCGATCCTTGAGCCAGCCGCATTGCGACTCCTCGCCGCCGTCGAGCAGCCGATCCCAGTAGTAGTCGACCTCGTCCTGGTCCTTGCAGTGGATCATGAACGAGACCGCCTCGGTGAAGCGGAAGTGCGGTCCGCCGTTGATCGCGAGGAACCGCTGGCCGTCCAGAACGAAGACCCCGTACAGCACGTCGCCCGGTGTGCCATCGGCCGTATTTCGGTTGAGTAGCTCGACCGTCGAGTTCGGGAAGACCGAGGTGTAGAACGCGGCGGCTTCCTCGAGGTTGTTGTCAAACCACAACGACGGCGTGATGGTTGGCATACGGGGTTCCTCTCGTCAGAACGGCTTTCCCGTATCGACTACCCGGGCGCCCGAGACTCATCGCCCCTCTGCCCCCAGCGCGCGCAGCGCGAACTCCAGGACCCAGTCCAGTGACTGTTGCAACCGCTTTTCGTCGCCGGGCGACTGGTTGACCATCTCGCGGCTGATGACAGCGCTGATGGCGACCGCGTCGTGTTCGGGGTCGGCCAACGGAAACGAGCCGTCGGCCAGGCCGCGTCGAATGATCTCGACCAGTGAGCGTTCGCGGTCGGCGTGCGCGCGCTCGCGGGTCTCCCGGTAGCCCTTGGCCGCGCGCACCTCGTCGGAGTCGATCACGGTCAGGTGCATGCGCATCTCTTCGTCATACATCCAGCTGAACATTCCGCCGATCCATGCCTCGAGCTGATCGGCGGGATCGCCGGGCGACTCCTCGACGATGCGGTCGAGCCGGTCGGCGAGCGCGTCACTCTCCTGCCGCAGCAGTGCCAGGAACAACTCGTCCTTGGACCCGAAGTGCCGGTAGAACGCCCTGGTCGACACGCCGGCGCGCTGCAGGATCGCGGCCACCGGGATCGGACCCGAGTGCGGCTGCGACAGACAGCTGTAGGCAGCGTCGATGATGCAGCCGCGGTCGTCTTCGCTGGCGGATTCTGGCTGCACGATCGCAAAGTCTAGGGAGGCTATGCACCTGCCGGGTCGAAGATCGACGCAAATTGTCCTCTGGGTAACGTGAGGCCTCGGGGCCAGCCGAGAGGACGTCCGTGTGAGCACGACACGCAGCGAACCGCAGACCGTCAAGTTTCGCGGCGTCGACGACCTGGTGCTGGTCGCCGACGAATGGAACCGAGGGTTCGGGTCCGGGCCCTCCATCCTTCTGCTGCACGGCGGCGGCCAGAACCGCTTTTCCTGGAAGAAGACCGGCCAGATCCTGGCCGACGAGGGCTTCCATGTCGTCGCATTGGACAGCCGCGGCCACGGCGACAGCGACCGATCCCCTGACGCCACCTACACGGTCGACGCGCTGTGCGACGACACTTTGCGCGTACTGGAGCAGATCGGGCGACCGGTGATCCTGATCGGGGCGAGCATGGGTGGCATGACCGGCATCCTGGTCGCCGATGCCGCGGGCCAGGAGAAGGTGACGAAGCTGGTGCTCGTCGACGTGGTGCCGCGGTACGAGAAGGACGGCAGCGCCAGGATCCGCGAGTTCATGTTCAGCCATGTGCACGGGTTCGAGTCGCTCGACGAGGCCGCGGACGCGGTGGCTGCATACCTGCCTCACCGGACCAAGCCGCGCAGCCCTGAGGGACTGAAGAAGAACCTGCGGCGGCGCGACGGCCGGTGGTACTGGCACTGGGATCCGAAGTTCCTGACCGCACCTTCCGACGATGCGTTCGTCAGGCAGGAGCGGCTCGAACAGGCCGCGATCGACCTGACCATCCCGATCCTGCTGATTCGGGGCAAGCTGTCCGACGTGGTCAGTCCCGAAGGCGTCAAGGACTTCCTTGACAAGGTGCCGCACGCCGAGTTCGTCGAGCTCTCCGACGCGGGACACACCGCAGCCGGGGACGACAACGACGCGTTCACCGGTGCCGTCGTCCAATTTGTCAGCCGGTGACCGTCGGATTCAATTTCCTTGAGGCCCCGGAGCTTCCGGCGCCTCAAGTCAGCGAGGCCCAGGCCGAGGAGATCCTGGCGACGCACTACGGCCTGTCGGCCCGTGCCACGTCGCTGGGCAGTCAGCAGGACAAGAACTTCATGGTGGTCGGGGCCGACGGCGAGATCGTCGGCGTGCTCAAGATCGCCAACCCGGCGTTCAACGCCACCGAACTCGAGGCGCAGGATCTGGCGGCGGAGCGGATCGCCGAGGCCGAACCGACGCTGCGCATCGCGGTGCCGCTGCCGAATGTCGGCGGCCAAAAATGCACGGCTATCGATGGATTGGTGGACGGCACCGCGTACGTCCGGCTGCTGCGCTTCCTGCCGGGCGGGACGCTGAACGAGTCCGGCTACCTCTCACCGACAACGATCGCGGGGCTCGGCGACGTGGCGGGACGCGTGAATCGGGCGCTCGCAGACTTCCGTCACCCCGGGTTGGACCGGGTGTTGCAGTGGGACCTCCGCTACGGCAATGCTGTTGTGGCCGAACTGATTTCGTTTGTCGCCGACCCGCTGCACCGAGCGCGACTGGAGATAGCGGCCACCGAGGCCTGGTCTCGGATCACCCCGCTGGCAGATTCGCTGCCACGCCAGGCCGTGCATCTGGATCTGACCGACGCCAATGTCGTCCGTGGGACCTCCCACCCGGACGGGGTCATCGATTTCGGCGACCTGTCCGACACGTGGGCGGTGTCCGATCTGGCGATCACGGCCTCGTCGGTGCTGGGTCACGTTGGTAGCGAACCGGTCTCGATACTACCCGCGGTGCGGGCGTTCCACGCTATCCGGCCACTGACCGCGGCAGAGGTGGACGCGGTGTGGCCGCTGCTGGTGCTGCGCGCGGCCGTGCTGATCGTCAGCGGCGCTCAGCAGGCCAGCCTCGACCCCGACAACCCCTACCTTTCCGAGCAGTCCGACGCGGAGTGGCGGATGTTCGAACAGGCGACCTCGGTTCCGATCGACGTGATGACCGAGGTGATCAAGTCCGATCTCGGATTGGCCGCACCACCAGTCCAGGTAGCGGGATCGCTTATCGGCACCGACCCCGGGTCGGTCGTGACGCTGGACCTGGCGACCACGTCCGACGTCTACGACCTGGGGTTCACCGACGACGGCTCGCTGAAGGCCGGCTTCGAGGACGAATTGGCCAGGGCGGCAGTGCGGAGCGGCGCCGCGCTCGTCGTCACCCAGTGGGGTCAGGCGAGATTGAGCCGAACCCGCAAGCTCAGCCAGGACAGCCCCGACGTGGTGGCCACCGGTGTCAGCCTGTGGGCGGCGGCGGCCACCCCGCTCGTCGCTCCGTGGGACGGCGAGGTCGACGGGTCGACATTGCGCGGCGCCGATTACGAGCTGACGCTGGCCGGAGTGGACGTGGCGTCAGGTTCGGTACGGGCGGGCGATCCGCTGGGCGAGGTGCCGGCAGGCACATGGGTCGAGGTAGGCGTGCGGCCCGTCGGCGCGCTCGTCGCGCCGACGTTCGTCAGGCCCGAACTGGCACCCGGCTGGCTGGCGCTGACACGTGATCCACGGCCACTGCTGGGGCTGCCCGCTGTGCAGGCCCACGAGACCGGTGATCTGTTATCGCGACGCGAGGCGAGTTTTGCTCCGGTGCAGGAGTTTTACTACCGCCGGCCACCGCAGATCGAGCGGGGCCGACGGCACTATCTGATGTCGACCACCGGCCGGACCTATCTGGACATGGTCAACAACGTGACGGTGCTTGGCCACGCGCATCCACGGATCGCCGACACCGCCGCCCGCCAGCTGCGCAAGCTGAACACGAATTCGCGCTTCAACTACGAGGCGGTGGTCGAGTTCAGCGAGCGGCTCGCCGGGCTGCTGCCCGATCCGCTCGACACGGTCTTTCTGGTCAACTCCGGTTCGGAGGCAAGCGATCTGGCGATCCGCCTGGCGACCGCGGCGACGGGCAGGCGCGACGTGGTCGCGGTCCGCGAGGCCTATCACGGCTGGACCTACGGTACGGACGCGGTATCCACGTCGTCCGCCGACAACCCCAATGCGCTTGCCACCCGACCGGATTGGGTGCACACCGTCGAATCGCCCAACAGCTTCCGCGGCAAGTACCGGGGTGCAGAGGCGTTTCGGTACGCGGGCGAGGCCGTCGAGGAGATTCAGCGGCTGGTGGCCGAAGGGCGACCGCCCGCGGGATTCATCTGCGAGAGCGTGTACGGCAACGCCGGGGGTATGGCGCTGCCGGACGGCTACCTGCAGGAGGTCTATGCGGCCGTGCGAGCGGCTGGTGGGCTGGCGATCTCCGACGAGGTTCAGGTCGGGTATGGCCGTCTCGGCGAATGGTTCTGGGGTTTCATGCAGCAGGACGCGGTGCCCGACATCGTCTCGATCGCGAAGTCGGTGGGCAATGG
>DATJIX010000535.1:0-15915 GCA_035492865.1 Mycobacterium sp.
GTACAAGGCGTGCCTGCGCGCACGCGACCTCGCGTATGAACGCATCTACGATTCGTCGGCTCTGCGGTTCATGGAGCCGTGGCTGATCCAGCACCTCGAGGAGTCGCGGGAACTGCTCGGCCGCGACTACTGGTCGTACGGACTGGATGAAAACGAGCATGTGCTCGACGCGTTTCTGGGCTACCACCACGCACAGGGACTGTCGCGCAACCGCTATACGCCCGCCGACCTGTTCGCACCCGAGACGACGGAAGCGTTCGTCATCTGACTCTCGCACCCGCCGAACGTTCCTTACCGCTCGAATTTCTGGCGAAATTTCGAGCGGTAAGGAACGTTCGCGCGAGAAGTGGCTGCGAGAAACAGGGGCTTCACAGGAACGCGCGGGCATGGTACAAATCACACTGATGGTCTGAATGTCAGTCCATTCACAGCCCAGAGGTTGAGGAGTGAGCCGTGAGAATCCGTTCGGCTAGCTATGTGGTGATGGCCCTGATGCTGCTGCTGACCGCGGCGTGCGGAGGAAGCCCGACGGCGAGCAACACCGCCGCGGCGCCGGCGGGAGCATCCGCGGCGCAACAGGTATACGACAAGATCAACGGCCTGAAAGGCGACGAGCGCACCAACACGCTGCTCGACCTCGCCAAGAAGGACGGCACGCTGTCGCTGTACACCTCGAACACCGATATGGACGACGTCGTGAAGGCGTTCGAGGACAAGTACAAGCTGAAAGTCGAAACCTACCGCGCAAACTCGGAAACCGTGCTGCAGCGCGTGCTGCAGGAGGCCAGCGCCAACTACCAGGGTGCCGACCTGATCGAGACCAACGCAGGCGAACTCAACGCCATGCAGAGCCGCGGGCTCTTCTACCCGTATCAAGGCGAACTGCGCGACAAAGTCCGCCAGGAGGGCCGTAAGGACGGCTGGACCGCAGACCGCTTCAACGCATTCGTGGTCGGCTGGAACACCAGCAAGGTGCCGGCGGGCACCGAGCCGAAGTCGTTGCGGGACTTGGCCGCGCCGCAGTGGAAGGGCAAGGTCGGGCTGGAGATCGGTGACGTCGACTGGTTCGCCGCGATGTACAACTACTACAAGTCGCAGGGCCAGTCCGACGACGAGATCATGGGCTTCTTCCGCCAGCTGGCCGCGAACTCCAAGATCACCAAGGGCCACACGGTGATGGGTGAATTGTTGTCCGCGGGCCAGTTCGACGTCGCGGCCTCGATCTATTCGCACACCGTCGCCAACGCCGCGGAGAAGGGTGCGCCGGTGTCGTGGCGCACGAACGGCAAGCCCGTCGAGCCGGTCGTGCTGCGGCCCAACGGCGCAGGCCTGATGAAGTCGGCCAAGCACCCGGCCGCGGCAATGCTGTTCTTCGACTTCCTGCTGACCGACGGTCAGAAGGCGATCGCCGGGGCCAACCGGATCGGAGCGATCCCCACCGCCGAGGACCCGCTGGCCGGTGTCCAGACGGTCTCGGTTCCGGAGGAGGAACTGCTCAACAACCCGCAGAAGTGGAGCGACACCTACAAGACCATCACTGACGCGGGCGGCCAGGCGTAGCGACCGAACGCCGAAAAGGCAAGGGCTAGAAAGCAACAGAGAGGCAGGAATGGCCACGCATACGACCACCAAGGTCTCGCACTATCACGTGCAGAAGAAGCGGCGCGCCGACTTCATCGAGGAGTGGCGGGGCTACCAGAAGACGGTTGTCGCCCTCGAGGACGTGAAGATGGTCGAGACCGAGCGGGGCACCCGCGTCGGTGTTTACGTCGGCGCCGACGGCGATCGCCCGACTCGCTCGATGGACGCGCTGGCGCACGAGATCGACCCCGGCGTCACCTCGACCATCCATCGGCATTCGTGGGACGCCATGGTGCTGGTGGTGGCCGGGCACGGCTGGACCGAGATCGACGGCGAGCGCATCGACTGGGGTCCCGGCGACTCGTTGCACCTGCCTGCGTGGGCGTGGCACCGATCGGGCAACGATGGCGGCCTCACCGCGCGCTATCTCACGTTCTCCAGCGAGCCCCTGCTGGAGACCATGGGCATGTCGATCATCGAGGATGCCGGCAACACGCCGCTCAGCGAATTGCCAGGGCGCCCCGCCTATTCCGGTGAGGTGACCGGCGATGACCCGTACGCCCGCCGGATCCGCAGGCTGGCACGCGACCAGCGGGCCCGGCGCTCCGGCCGGCTGCACACCAACTGGGATGAGCTCGAACTGCTGCCCACCCCGCGCGGCACGCGCACCACGTTCCTGCTGGACCGGGCCAACGGCTATCAGGCCTCCGGCGTCTCCATGGCGATGTTCGAAATCGGTCCGGGCCGCGGCCAATCGATGCACCGCCACGCCGGTGAGGCATGGCTGTACGTCCTCGAAGGCACCGGCCACAGCTACCTCGGGACCGAACCCGAGGGCGGCACCGATCACCCGTGGAAGAAGGGCGACCTCATCGTCGTCGACCACTTCCTGTGGCACCAGCACTTCAACGACGACCCCGAGAAAACCGCAAAGGTCGTACGGATCCACATGTTCGACAGCCTCCTCGACACCATGCGGGTGCTGATGGATCCGATGGTGCTCTTCGAGGAACCGCCCCAGCACATCAGGGATGCCCAGGCCGGCGACATCAGCACCATCGACTGGCCGGAGGTCACCAGGCCGACATGGCCGTGACCCCGATCGCCCTGCCGCCAGGGGTGCTCTCCGTCCACGTGTTGCCCGCCGATCATCACGACGGGCCGTGGGATCACATCCTCACACCTGCGGGGGTGAAGGAGCGCCTGCTCAATCACGCACTGCTGACGCTGTTGCATGGACCCGCGCTGGCCACCATGGCGGGGCTGCCGCATGGGCTGATCATCCTGTCGGGCCCGCCTGGAACCGGAAAGACGACCCTTGCCCGCGGTCTGGCGCAAATGGCCGCTCGCGGGGTCGCGTCGCGGGGCGCCACCACGTACGTCGAAATCGATCCGCACGCCTTTCCCAGCGAACTGCTCGGCGAAAGTCAGCGCAACATCAGCCAATTGATGATGGACACCATCCCGGAACTCGCCGCGCGGCGGCCGCACACGATCGTGCTCGTCGACGAGGTGGAGAGCTTCGCCGTGCGGCGGTCGTCCGCCTCATTCGGGGCCAACCCGGTCGACGTGCACCGCGCCACCGACGCGCTGCTGGCAGGGATCGATGCCGTGGCCGCCGACTTGCCAAGGGTGCTGTTCGTCGCGACGACCAACTTCACCGACGCGGTCGACGAGGCATTTCTGTCGCGCGCGGATCTGGTGTTGCAGCTGTCGCTGCCAGACACCACGACGATCGCCCAGATCATCCGGCACAGCCTGCACGAGTTGGCCGCGCTGTGGCCGGGGGCGCGGTCCCTGGCGCTCGACGAGGGACTGCACGCCAAGCTGGCTGACGCCTGTGCGGGGCTGGACGGCAGGCAGGTGCGCAAGCTCGTACTGTCCGCGTTGGCGCTGCGCCAGGAAGTCACCCGCGATCCCAACGAATTGACCGCGGACGACCTGATGGCCGCGGTCGACTGCGTGGCGGATACTCGCCATGATGATGAGTGACGGGAGTTGATTTCCGATGATTCACTACGACTTTCGGGCTACCGGACTCGTCGTCTTCGACATGCTCGAGGCTTATCGAGAGCAAATCGAGGCGGCCGGTGCGATCGGCCCTGCGAAACAATTGATCGAGGCCTGCCGCAAGGTCGGCGTCCCGATCTTCTACACGCGTGCCGACCATCGCGCCGACGGAGCCGACTTCGCGCACACGATCGCCGACACGGACGGCCATTTTCGGCCATGGGGGCCCGGCAATCCGTACCGCAGCGTCCCGCCGCATGCGTCGGGATCGCACGAGTTGTCGGTGCTCGCCGAGATCGCGCCGCAGCCCGGTGATTACGACGTGCCCAAACATCGGTGGTCGGCCTTCCACGGCACCCATCTCGAACTGTCGCTGCGCAGTCGCTACATCGACACGATTCTGCTGATCGGCGGTTCGGTGCACGTTGGGATCGCGTCGACCGCATATGACGCCCGTGACAAGGACTTCCAGCTCACGATCGTTCCTGAGTGCTGCCACGGCTTTGAAGAACAACGGGCGTTCTTCATGGCGAAGGTCTTTCCGCGGATGTGCAACGTACGCCCGCTCGACGAGGTGATCGCCGGGCTGACGCCTGCAGTGCCTGCCGTGGCTGGACATGAGGTGTGACGCGGCTTACCATGACTAATGGTAAAACCATTCTACAGTTCTGAAGGAGAAGGTATGGGGAAGAAGGGCCGCGTATTCGTCCGCGGGCTCACCTCGCAGACGTACGGACTCGGTGAGTTCCGGCGTCAGCAGCTCGAGGTTGAGCGGGTTCGCGACGACGCATTTGTCGTCGACGACGCCAAGGTTGCGCACTCCGGGGACAGCGAACAGTCGCGCACGTGGTGGCGGATCGGCCCCGGCGACGAGGATTTTCTGACCCAGACAATCCAGGTTCATTTCGTGGAGCTGCCTCCGCAGTCGTCCAACCACGGCCATGGCCACCAGAACGAAGCGGCGTTCTACATTCTCGAGGGCCGCGGCTACGAGATCCACGACGACCAGCGCTATGACTGGGCCAAGGACGATCTGGTGTATGTGCACACCGACTCGGTGCACCGGCACTTCAATCCGTACGACGAGAAGGCGCTCGCGCTCGTCGTCAAGGCGAAGTGCACCTGGATGTTCATGGGCCTGATCCAGCAGGGCCGCAGCGGACCGGTCGAGAACGAGGCTGCATTCGGGCCGCGCGAGGACTGGTCGCGGATCTGGACCCCGGGGGTGCTCGATCGCAAGAAGGTGATCAGCCCGTCCGACACCGTGTGGGAGCAGACCCCGTTGGGGCGGGTGCGGACGATCGCCTCACCGGAGCGCACCGACGGCAGGATCTTCAGCATTGACGCCTTCGAGCTCGAGATCGAGGCCGGCGGCCACTCGGGCAAATACTGGAAGATGGCCGACGAGGTCTACTACGTGCTGTCCGGCGGCGGCTACGCACTGCAGTGGGAGGTCGAGGCGGAGATCGCCGAGAAGTACTACGCGCGAATCGCCGTGGAGCCAAAGCGATACGAGATCAAGCAGGGCGACACGTTGTACGTGCCGCAGAACCACGTCTGCCAGCTCTTCGCGGCCGACGGCTCGCCGCTGCGGCTATTCAATGCGCAGAACCGGGTGTTCAAGCACCTCGGATATGACAACACGCACTACTTCGAACCCGCCTCCGGTGCCGACAAGCCCGCGGGCGAACTGGCCGACGCCTCGGCCTGACACGAGCTCTCGGTCCGGCGGCTTGCCCTCACCGGCCGCCGGACCGAATTCCCACGCGCTGGGCACCCGCGGGTGGTACAGCGCTTTTTCTGCTATCCAGAATCCACTAGAAATATTTGTTCGTCAGACAGACAATACTTCCCTGAAGGGCTTCACATCAGCCGCCGAACATGATAGACATCACACCAATGGTATGACAATAAGGCCAGAACGCAGCCCGCGTCGGCGCAACCCGAAGAGTAAGGACTAGAGGCACATGACATTTCGACACGGTCATCTGGTCGCGGCCGTCGGCCTCACGCTGGCCCTCGTCTCGTGCGGCGCGCCGCCGACGGCGCCGCCGTCGGGCTCGGGGCAGAACGGCGGTGCCTCGAAATTCCAGCAGTACGAGGGGCTGAAGGGCCAGCAGCGCCGCGACACCCTGTTGAAGGACGCCAAGGCCGAAGGCGAAGTGTCGCTGTACACCTCGATGACAAGTGACGTCGCAGGCGCGGTCACCAAAGCGTTCACCGACCAGACCGGCATCAAGGTCAACCTGTACCGGGCCGACTCCGAGACGGTCCTGCAGAGAATCCTGCAGGAAGCCAGGGCCAACCATGCCGGCGCCGACGTCGTCGAGACGGACGCGCTCGAGATGGCATCCCTCGGCCACGAGCAATTGGTGCAGCCGTACACCGGCGAACGCCGCGATCTGGTCGGCGCCGAGGGCAAGTTCGAGAACTGGACCGCTGATCGCTACAACCTGTTCGCCCCCAGTTGGAACACCACCAAGGTGGCGGCGGGCGATCAGCCGAAGTCATGGGAAGATCTCGCCAGCCCGAAATGGGACGGTGGCCTCGCGATGGAGCTGAACGACTACGACTGGTATCTGACGCTGTACGAGTACTGGCAGAAGCACGGTAAGAGCGACGCCGATATCGACAAGCTGTTCGGCGACATGGCGAACGGCGCCAAGGTCGTCAAGGGTCACACCGTGATGGGCGAAATGCTCTCGGCCGGGCAGTATTCCGTGGCTGCGTCGAACTACAGCTACATCGTCCAGAAGGCGGTGAACAAGGGCGCGCCGGTGGCCTACCAGCCGCTCGTGCAGCCCGTGATCGCCAGGCCACAGGGTGCTGCGCCGCTGAAAACCGCCCCGCATCCCGCCGCAGCGTTGCTGTTCCAGGACTGGCTGTTCACCGAGGGGCAGCAGGTGTTCGTCGACCAGGGCCTGACGCCGTCGATCGAGCCGCCGAACCAGAAGGATCCGCTCGAAGGCATCGAGGTCATTCCGGTCGACGTGAACCAGCTTCTGGAAAAGCAGAAGGAGTGGAGCGATCGGTACGAAGCACTGCTTTCCCGAAGCGACAAGGTCGGCGGCTAGCGCCGCTCGCACCGCCCAGCAGCCCGAACCATTTGAGGTGAATCCATGACGACTGCCACCCCGACCCGGCCGGCGCCGCCGTCGCCGTCGGTTGATCCCGCGCCGTGGGACGTACCGCGATGGCGGCGCTTCATACCGACTCCGAAGTTCCTCACCCTCGGCGTGGTCACCCTCGTCATCGCCTATTTGGCGATCGTGCCGCTGTACTACCTCTTCTGGGGCACGTTCTTCGATGAGACGGGGTTCACCTTCTCCGGCTTCGAACGGGCGTACGGCAACAACCAGATCTGGAGTCTGGTCGGCAACTCGCTGTGGTTCGCGGTGGGTGCGGCGGCGGTGTCGCTGGTCATCGGCACCGCCCTGGCGTACCTGAACGTGCGCACCGACGTGCCGTTCAAGGCGCTGTTCTTCGCCGCGTCCATCATCCCGTTGGTGATCCCCGGCATCCTCTATACGATCGCCTGGATTCTGTTGGGCAGCCCCGACATTGGGTTGATCAACCACTACTTGGAGCCGGTCTTCGGGCGCGCGGTGATCGACGTGTTCAGCGTATGGGGAATGATCTGGGTCGAAGGGCTGCAGCTTTCGCCGATCGTCTTTCTGCTCATGGTCGCTTCGTTCCGCTCGATGGACCCGTCGCTCGAGGAGTCGGCGCTGATGTCGGGGGCCAGCCGCTGGACCGTGTTCCGGAAGGTCACCGTGCCTCTGGCCCGACCCGCGATCGTGGCCGCCATCCTGATCATGGTGGTGCGCAGCCTGGAGAGCTTCGAGGTACCCGCACTGCTGGGACTGCAGAACGGCACCTACGTATTCACCAGCCGGATCTACTTCGTGTTGCGCGACTATCCGCCCGACCTGTCGGCAGCGGGTGCCCTCGCCATCGGCCTGCTGGTCATCGCGATCGTCGGCGTGGTCATCTCCAACTTCGCGGGCCGCGCCAGCAAGAACTACCAGACGGTGACGGGCAAAGGATTCCGGCCGCGCCCAATGGAACTCGGCAAGTGGCGGCCGGTGGCCGGAGTGCTGATCGTCGGGTACTTCCTGCTGACGGTCATCGCGCCGCTGGTGGTGCTGCTGTACACCTCGCTGCTGAAGTTCTATGCGCCACCGTCGAAGGACACCATCAAGTCGATGACGCTGGACAACTACCGTGCGCTCGCACATACCGCCGATGCCATCACCGCGCTGAAGAATTCGCTGATTCTCGGCCTGTCGTCGGCGACGCTGGTGATGGCCTTCATGGCGGTCGCCGCCTGGATCGTGGTGCGATCCAGGATTCGCGGCCGAAAGATATTGGACGGGTTGGCTTTCCTGCCGCTGGTCGTGCCGGGGCTGGTGATGGGCCTGGCACTGAGCTTCGTCTACCTGCGCAGCCCGATCCCGATCTACGGAACGCTGTTCATCTTGCTCATCTCCTACTGCACGCGATATCTGCCGTACGGGATGCGGTATTCGGTCACCTCGATGCAGCAGATCTCCAATGAGTTGGAGGAGTCGGCGCTGGTGAACGGTGCGAGCTGGTGGCAGACGTTCCGCCGGGTGCTGCTGCCGCTGCTGATGCCCGGGCTGATCGCCGGCTGGATCTACATCCTGGTGGTCTCCTTCCGGGAGCTGTCGAGCTCGATCCTGTTGTACAGCCCCGGAAATGAAGTGCTGTCCATCCTGATCTTCGAGCAGTTCGAGAACGGACAGTTCACCGTCCTGTCCGCGCTCGGCGTCGTCATGGTGCTCACGCTCGTC
This sequence comes from Mycobacterium sp., assembly GCA_035492865.1. Taxonomy (GTDB): domain Bacteria; phylum Actinomycetota; class Actinomycetes; order Mycobacteriales; family Mycobacteriaceae; genus Mycobacterium. Next base: position 8,406 of record DATJIX010000535.1, read on the forward strand.
GTGTTGGTCACCGTCGCTTACAAGCTCGGGGCCAAGGTCGGCCTCAAGCAGGATTGATCTGGTTGGAAAGGAACTACCGCCGTGCTTGAAGTTCAGAATCTGATCAAGACGTTCGACGGTGAGCGACAGAAACGCCGCTCTCGCAAGCAGACGTCGGGAAACGGTGAACCACCAAGGGTTTTCGCTGTCAACGACGTGAGCTTCAAGGTCGAGCCGGGTGAGCTGTTCACCCTGCTTGGCCCGTCCGGGTGTGGCAAGTCGACCACGCTGCGGTCCATCGCGGGCCTGGAGCAACCGGACGCGGGCGTCGTCTCGGTGGGCGGCAACGTGCTGTTCGCGGCGGGCGGCGCGCAGAAGCGGGTGAACGTGCCCGCGAACAAGCGTGGGCTCGGAATGGTCTTCCAGTCCTATGCGATCTGGCCGCACATGAGCGTGTTCGAGAACGTCGCCTTCCCGCTTCGGGTCCGACCCCGCAGGCAGCGGCCTGGCAAGCGGGAGATCACCGAACGCGTGGAACGCGTCCTGGAGACCATGGAACTGCTGCAGTACGCGGACCGGCACGCCACCAAGCTGTCGGGCGGCCAACAGCAGCGGCTGGCGTTGGCGCGCGCGATCGTGATCGAGCCGTCGCTGCTGCTGCTGGACGAGCCGCTGTCCAACCTGGACGCCAAGCTGCGCGAGTCGCTTCGGTTCGAGCTCAAGCGGCTGCAACGCGAACTCGGCATCACCTCGATCTACGTCACGCACGATCAGATCGAAGCGCTTTCGTTGTCATCGAGCATCGCGGTCATGCGCGCGGGCGAAGTGGTCCAATTGGGCAAGCCGAGGGCCATTTACGAGAACCCCTCCAGCAAGTTCGTCGCCGAGTTCATCGGAACGTCGAATTTCCTTGACGGCACTGTCGCTTCACGGGACGGTGATCGGCACGTCGTCGAGACGCGCGACGGCCGACTGGCACTGGACTCCGGCGCACACGTCGCGCCCGGCACGGAGGTGGTGGTGTCGATTCGGCCAGAGGCCGTCATGCTCAGCACGGATCATCCCGCGGGGGCAGAGAACGTGTGGGAGGGCAACGTCACCACGCGCGCGTTCCTCGGTGATGCGGTCGACCACGTGGTGGCCGTCGGCAAGCATGAGATCCGGGCGCGCTGTCTGCCGCACATCTCGCATGCGCCGGGTACCACCGTGTATCTGGACATGCAGCCTGGCAAGCTCTCGCTCGTCCCCGTCGACTGACCGCGGGCATGCGCGTTGCGGCAGTACTGAGAAACCGCGATTTCAATCTCTACTGGGCGGGCGTCGTCTTCTCGCAGATCGGCACGCGCGGGACTGTTGCGGCGAACCTCTACCACGTCTACCAATTGACCGGGTCGGTCGCCCAGACCGGGCTGGTCGGTGCGGGCCAGGCGGTGGCGCTGCTGGTGTTGAGCCCTCTTGGCGGCGTGTTCGCCGATCGGTGGGACCGGCGCAGGCTGCTGCAGTGGTCGCAGGCGGTGGCGATGGTGGTGGCGGTCCTGCTTGCCGTGCAGACGCTGACCGGACGGATCACGGCGTGGCAAGTGTTGGTGTCGGTCGTGTTGACAACGGCGGCAGCGACTTTCGACCAGCCGGCCAGGCAGGCGCTCATCCCGGCGCTGGTGCCTCGGACACAGTTGCCGCAGGCGTTTGCGTTGCTCAACCCGTCGCGCGAGATCGCGGTGTTGTTGGGCCCGGCATTGGCAGGCATCTTCATCGGCATCGCGGGCCCCGGCCTGATGTACGCGGTCGATGCAGGTACCTATGCGGTGCTGGTCGTCATCCTGCAGGTGCTGCGGGTTGCCAAACTCGAGGGCGCAGGAACACACACGTCGGTGTGGCGGCAGCTGGCCGAGGGGGCGCGATTCGTCAAGGGCCGCACGATCATCTGGATGTTGATGTCGCTGGACCTGTCGGCAACGTTGTTCGGCGCCTACCGCGTCGTGCTGCCTGCGCTGTGCGCGACGGTCTTGCATGTGGGGCCACAGGGCTACGGATTGCTGTCCGCCGCGCCGTCGGCAGGTGCGCTGCTGGCGACCTACACAGTGTTCCGGGTGGTCGACCGCACGCGGCGCCTCGGCCGGGTGCTTCTGGTGTCGACCGTGCTCTACGGCGTTTCCAACGTTGCGCTGGCACAGGCGCACATCTTCGCGATCGCTGTGGTCGCGGGGCTCTTGATCGGAGCGTTCGATGCCATGGCCACCACGATTCGTCATGCCGCCGTCCAGCTCGAGACCCCCGACGAGCTTCGGGGCCGGGTGTCGGCGATCTACCAGATGTCCTCGCGCGGCGGCCCCGCGCTCGGTGACACGGTGGTCGGCGCGGCGGCAGGGGCACTCGGTCCCGTGGCCGCGCTGACCGTCGGCGGCCTGCTGGCGGCGGTCTACGCGGGCTGCTTCATCGTCCGCCCGAATCCCGTGCGTGCCTACCTAGGGGTTGGGCAGGAGGAGGACGCAGCGGTCCCGACGTGAGCTTGACAGTATCTCGATTGGTAATACCATTAGCTCAAAATGTGATGGAGGATTCCCGTGGCCAAGGATGCAATCGTTTCCGAAGACCTGGCGAAGAAGTTCGCCACCGAAAAGGACTCGCCCTATGTGCGGTGGGTCCGCGGCGAGGGTCTCGACATCATCAGCGCCCATTACGTGCCTGATCTCAACACCGTCGAGCTGAAGGATTGGGCACGCCGCGGCGGGCGCGGAGTCTTCATCAATCACGAGGCGTCGAGGACCTCCAACGACTGCTACGTGTGTGAAATCCCGGCGGGCGGGGAGCTCGCGCCGCAGCGGCAGCTGTTCGAGGAGATGATCCTCGTGCTGTCCGGGTATGGCGCCACGTCGGTGTGGAACGACGCGGGCCAAAAGGTCACCTTCGAGTGGGGGCCCGGCGCGATGTTCGCCATTCCACTCAACACCTGGCACCAGCACTTCAACGGCTCCGGTACGACGGCGTCGCGATTCGTGTCGTCGACGAACCTGCCTCCGGTGATCAACCTCTACGACGAGGCCGAGTTCGTCTTCAACACGTCACACGATTTCGTCGGTCGGTTCGCAGGCGAGCCGGACTACTTCGCTCCCAAGGACGAGCAGGACGGCCTGCTGCTCAAGACGAACTTTGTCGCCAACACCGTTGATCTGCCGTTGATTTCGGCCAAGGAGCGCGGTGCAGGCGGCGGGCACATCCGCTTCTCGATGGCCAAGGGCTCGATGAACAGCCATATCTCGCAGTTCGGCACCGCCACCTACAAGAAGGGGCACCGCCACGGGCCGGGCGCCCACGTGATCATCCTGAGCGGCGAGGGTTTCTCGCTGATGTGGCCCGAGGGTGAGGAGCCACGTCGGTACGACTGGAAGCCTGGCACCCTGATTGTGCCGCCGAACATGTGGTTCCACCAGCACTTCAACACTGGCGCCACGCCCGCGCGCTACCTCGCCTTCAAACACGAGGTGGTGTCCGTGCGCAACGCGCAGGGTGTGCCCAAGGCGTGGATCAGCCAGCGCATCGGTGGCGACCAGATCGACTACGCCGACGAATCGCACGTCGTGCGTGAGACATTCGCGAACGCGCTCGCCGTGAACGGCTTGGTGCCGAAGATGGACGAGGCCTATGCCGCTGAACTGGCAGACCTGCCGCCTAAGCCGGGCGAGCAGGTGCCGGTGGCATCGCACGCATGACGCACGATCCCGATCACGAACACGACGAAGACGACCTGCCGCTCGCCGATAACCCGATCTGGCAGCAGGACAACGTCACGCTGCACAGTGTCGGCATCGACATCGGCAGCGCGGGGACGCAGGTGGCGTTCTCGCGCCTGGTGTTGCGCAGGCGCGGTGAGGATCTGACCAGTCGATACGTCGTCGTCGCGCGGGACACGTTGTTCGAATCAGAGCTGCAGCTGACCCCGTACACCGACGATCTGCAGATCGACGCGGTGGCGCTGGGCCGGATGCTCGACGAAGCGTACGCCGGAGCCGGGCGGCAACCCGAAGATGTGGACACCGGTGTGGTGATCCTTACGGGTGAGGCGCTGCGGCGCCGCAACGCCGAACGGATCGCCTCCATCGTCGCCGAGCGGGCGGGTGACCTGGTGTGCGCGACCGCGGGACACCACATGGAGGCCATGCTCGCGGCGTACGGTTCCGGTGCGGTGCAGGCCTCGCACGAGGGGCGCGAACGCATTCTCAATATCGATATCGGCGGTGGGACAACAAAACTCGCACTTGTCGAGCGAGGCCGGGTGCTGGCCACCGCGGCACTGCACGTCGGGGGCCGACTGATCGCCGTGGACGGTGACACGGTGACGCGCATCGAACCCGGTGGCCGCAGGCACGCTGCGGCCGCCGGCCTCGACCTCGATATCGGCAGTCGGGTGCAGCCGACCGACCTCGACGAAATCGCCGCGGTGATGGCGGATCTGGTCATCGCGGCGGTTCGCGGCGAGGCCGAGGCCGACCCGCTGTTCCTCACCGAACCGATCGCGGTGCAGGGCGTGGACGGGGTGATCTTCTCCGGTGGTGTCGCCGAATACGTGTACCGCACCGAGACGCGTGACTTCGGCGACCTGGGCCGGCGGCTTGGACTCGCGCTCGCCGACCGCACCGACGAACTACCCGCACCGGTGTTGATCGCGGCCGAACGGATCCGCGCGACGGTGCTCGGCGCATCCGAGTACACGGTTCAGCTCAGCGGCATCACCAGCTACATACCGACGCCCGAGGCCACCTTGCCGCGTCGCAATCTGCAAGTGGCCCGGCCCGATTACGCGCTCAGCGACGTAGTCGATCGCGAGGCGGTGGCATCGGCGATCGACCACCATCTGTCGGTGTTCGGACTGCACGAGGGCGTCGCCGATGTCGCGCTGGCCCTGCGCTGGAGCGGAGCACCGAGCTACCGGCGGCTGCGCCCCTTCGCGGAGGGCGTGGTGCAGGGTCTGCGTCGTCGGGTGGCCGAAGGGCGACCCGTGTACTTGATGGTTGACGGCGACATCGCGCTCACGCTCGGCACCATCCTGCGCGACGAGCTCGCGGTCGGCAACGACCTGCTCATCCTCGACGGAATCGACCTGCGCGATTTCGATTTCGTCGACCTGGGCCGAGTCCGGTATCCGTCGAACACGGTTCCGGTGACCATCAAGTCGTTGGTGTTCTCCGCTGCCGAGAATCCAGCCGTCGCAATGGCATGAGCGATCTCCAGACGACCGTGGCAATGGCCTGCCGGATGCTGGCCCAGCAGGGCTTGGCGGCAGATGTCCTCGGCCACGTCAGCGCCCGGCTCGATGAGCAGCGAATCCTGTTGCGGTGCCGCGGCACCGAAGACCGCGGGCTGTTGTTCACCGTCGCCGACGACATCCACGTCGTCGACCTCGACGGCCGCGGTGACCTGGACGGCGGCTACGCGGTGCCCAATGAATTCCACATCCACACCGAGATCTTCCGCGTGCGCCCCGAGGTGCAGGCCGTCGTGCACGCCCATCCTCGCGAGGTGATGGTCGCAGACTTGGCCGGTGTCCGGCTGCGACAGGTGTTCGGCGCCTACAACATTCCCGCATCGCGGCTGGCGAGTCAGGATGTTCCCGTGTATCCGCGGTCTGTCCTGGTCCGCACACCGCAACTGGGACGGGCCGTCGCGGCTGCCATCGGCGACCACGGGGCCTGCATTCTGCGTGGACACGGAATCGTGACGACGGGGGAGTCGGTGGAACAGGCGACGCTACGCGCCCTCGATCTCGCTGAGTTGTCGCGGATTTCGACCGAGGTGGCGTTGCTCGGCGGTCGCCCCCAGGTGCTGCCCGACGACGATATGCGCGAGCTACCGGATCTTGGGTCGTCGTTCAACGACCTGTCGCGCTGGCGGCACTACGCGGGTCGGTTGGCGCTCGCGGGGTTGGCGCTATAACCCGCCGTCAGCCTTGTCCAACGGCGCGACCCTGCGGCCGAGATAGGTGCATTCCGGTCCGTACAACAGCGCCGCGACGTCGGATGCGGTCAACGTTTTGATGAGTTGGTCGACCTGAGCGGACAACGGCAGCACCAGCCCGCCGTCCTGGGCCAGCTCGACTACGAAATCCATGTCCTTCTCCTGCCAGGTGAATCGCGTGCTGTCCCAACGGCGCAGCGTTCCGTTGTCGCCGGGGCACTTCAGCAGGACCTCACGCATGCGCTGCGCGTCGACCCCGTACCGCTTGGCGATCGCCAGCGTTTCGAAGTTCGCCACGCAATGCACCCAGTGCAGCAGGTTGTTGCAGGTCTTGGCCAGCTGTCCGGCGCCAAGCGGACCGACGTGCTCGACGCCGCGGCTGTAGCTCATCATCACCGGTCGTGCTCGATCGACGTCGGCGGCGTCGCCGCCACACAGCGACAGCAGGGTCCCCTCGCGCGCGCCCAATGCACCGAACACGACTGGCGCATCGATGATTCGCAATCCCGTTGGCTCGACCATGTCGGCCAGCCGCCGCATGAAGTCGAGGCTGTGCGTGCCCGCTACGACGATGAGCTGCCCCGGCTTTCCGCGCGCCGCCAGCTGCTCAGCAACCACCGTCATCTGGTCGTCGGTACGCAGGCACGCCACGAAAATGTCGGCACTGTTGACCATTTCGGACAGCGCAGCCACCGGTTTGGCGCCACTCGCCACCGCCGCCGCGAGCCTGTCCTGGTCGACGTCGTAGGCGACGACGTCGAATCCGCGGGCGACCATGTGGCCGCACATCGGCAGTCCCATGTCTCCGACGCCGATGATTCCGATCATGTGACCGCCTTTCGCATGGCTGCAGGGGTTGGCCCTAAGTGCTAATGGTATTACAATTGGGGCAATTGCGGTGAGGGTTCACCGTGAGGACAGCTGAGAGGGTGGACGGTGCTTAGGGCAGAGATCAACGAGCTATTGACCCGTACTGGTCCGGGGACGCCGATGGGCGACTTGTTCCGGCAGTACTGGATTCCGGCGATGCTCGCCGAGGAGCTCCCCGAGAACGACTGCCCACCGGTTCGGGTCAAACTGCTCAGCGAGCGGATGGTCGCCTTCCGTGACAGCGAGGGCCGCTACGGCCTGATCGACGAGTTCTGCGCCCACCGCGGTGCGTCGCTGTGGTTCGGCCGCAACGAGGGATCGGGGCTGCGCTGCCCGTATCACGGCTGGAAGTACGACATCACCGGACAGGCGATCGAGGTCCCCTCGGAGCCCGAGAACAGCAACTTCTGCGCGCATGTGAAGTTGACGTCCTACCCGCTGATCAAGATCGGCGACCTGCTGTGGACGTACATGGGTGATCCGGAGAAGCAGCCGCCGGTGCCGGAGTTCGAGTTCGCGATGGTTCCGCCGGAGCAGACGTACACCTCCAAGCGCTGGCAGGAATTCAACTGGCTGCAGGCATTCGAGGGTGGCATCGACTCCAGTCACGTGTCGTTCCTGCACTCGGGTGGGCTGAAGAGCGACCCATTGTTCAAGGGCGCCAAGGGCAACGAGTACAACATGGGCGACCTCAAGCCGTATTTCGAGG
>DATJIX010000536.1:0-16059 GCA_035492865.1 Mycobacterium sp.
ACGCCACTACGGCAAGGTCGATCGTGCCGGCCCGCAGCGCCCGCACCAGCGCCGGCGTACTGCCCTCGCGCGAGACCACCACAATCCCCGGATGGGTGCGCCGCAACGCAGCCACCGCCCGCGGAATCAACACCGCCCCCGCGCTGGTGAACCACCCCAGACGCACGACCGCACGCTCTTCGGGCATGCCTGCCAACTCCCGCGCCGTCGCATCGATCCGGTCGAGCACCGCGGCTGCGCTGCGCAGCACCACCTGACCAGCCGGGGTCAGCCGCACACCGTTGTGGCGGCGCTCCACTAGCGGCTCGCCCGCCGCCCGCTCCAAAGCCGCGACCTGACGGGAGACCGCAGACTGGGTGTATCCCAACGACGCCGCGGCAGCGCTAAGCGTGCCACGTTCAGCCACCTCCCGGAACACCCGCAGGGCCGTCAGTGAGGCATCCGAGAAGGCCATGACTTCTACGCATACCAGTGTTGCGAAGATGTCGCTGCCGGAATGGATATGCACTGCCTAGCCTGGCAACCGTGTCCCCGTCATCGACCACCGTCGACACCCGATATGTCGCACTCGCGCGGCATCTGCGCATGGGTGCCGTTACCCCCGAACTCTTCTCCATCGAAACCAAGAACGTGGCCGAACCCACAGACGGCCAACTTCTGCTGCGGCCGCTCACGTTCTCAATCGACGCGACAATGCGCGGTCAGCTGACCGGCAAGCCCGGCAGCTACTTCCTGCCCCAAATACCGTTGGGGCAGGCGGTCACCGGCATCGCGGTGTCAGAGGTCCTCACCTCTTGCCACCCGGATTACCAAGTCGGGCAACGCGTCGTCGGGCTGACCGAATGGGCCGAGGTCTCGCTATGGCCACCATGCGACAACTGGCTTGATCTGACCACGCTCGACCCGCGGATCCGCAAGCCCTCCCATGCGCTGGGCGTGTTCGGTCTGCTCGGGGGGCTCACCGCCTACACCGGAATGATCAACGCGGCACGGGTACACAAAGGCGAAACCGTGGTGGTTTCGGCCGCAGCGGGCAATGTCGGATCGTTGGCCGGCCAGATCGCGAAAATTCGTGGCGCCCACGTCATCGGGCTGGCCGGCACACCCGAGAAGCGACAGCTGTTGACCGAGACACTCGGCTTCGACACCGCGCTTGACTATCACGACACCGACCTTTCACAGCACCTCCGCGCCCTCGCCCCCAACGGGCCCGACCTCTACTTCGACTGCGTCGGCGGCACTACCAGCAACACGGTCATGACGGTAATGCACCGACCCGCTCGTGTGGTGGTGTGCGGCCTGATCTCCACCTACGACGACGACACCGCGTGGACCGTCGACATCACACCGATCTACGCCAATGGCCTTACCTTGCAAGGTTTTACCCCCAACCAATTCCTCACCGCGCTACCTGACGCCCTCGATGAGCTGATCCGCTGGGTCGATACCGGCCGACTCGTCGCCTTGGAAACCGAACGGCACGGCATCGACGCCCTGCCCGCAGCGATCACCGGCCTGTTTCGCGGCGAGAACACGGGCAAGATGATCGTGACTCTGCCATGAGCTCTCATAGCAACGATCTAGGTTCTGCTCGCGCAACGGATTCCGGCTGGCCGACGGCGCGGATTCGCACTCGCCATGAGCAAGAGGTCGTGCAACTGGCGAGGTCAAACCTCCGCAACATCCCACACCCCTGAGGATGTTTCGGGGCCTCGATGCGTCGTCCGACACGAACAACTCACGGACGCCGCGCACATGTTGGTGCAGTGCATCGTTAGCCACGACCAGTCGGCAGTGCGATCGTCTCGCGACACTGTGTGACGAGGAGTTCGGCTCAGTACGCCGTGGTGCACGGTGCGGTCGTTGAGCGTCAAGCGTTCGGCCGCTGAGACCACGAAAGCACCCTGGTCATCGCGATCCCCCGGCCACGTCAGCCATGGCGCGCGCACGCCGGGCCCACGATGCGGCGCAGTTGGAAGCGCGGCGAGCATGGCCCCGCGCTAAAGGTCGGCTACCAGCGCCGCGCAACTGCGTTCTGCTACCGCGGCGATGGTCTTGGACGGGTTTCGTCCGATCGCCCTGGGAATCACGGACCCGTCCATCACGTACAGATTCTTGAAACCCCAGATCTCGCACAGATCGTTGGTCACTCCGGCGCCTGGCGCAGAGGCCATGTTGCAGCCGCCGAGTGGATGCGGGGTGACCAACATGCGCAGCCGCTTCCAGGTCCACGAGGGCATCGGTTCACCCCCGGTGGCCAGCGTCATTGCGATATGCACGTCGTTGAAAGTGTCCAGTGCGCTGACCGAGCGTTGTGGATTCCAGTTCAACTGCGTCCTTGCCCGCCAGAACTTGAGCGGATTCCGCAGCGAGAACTCACCGTCCGCGGCGTCGATCGACTGGCCGAACCACGGAATCATGTCGCTGAAATCGGTGAGGTCACTTGCCTTTCGGTAGATCGCTCCCTTCAGGCCGCCCTTCCCTTTCCACGGCCTCATAAGATGCTCGCCAAAATTGGGCAGGCCACCGTCCTCGACGAAGATCCGGCCGTCATATCCGGTCACGTTGTCGTCGGGCAGGTCGACGCCGTCGAGGAGGTCGATTCTGGCACCGATGGTGGGCCCCTTGGTGGGGTGCAGCAGCGGATGGTCTGGTGCGGGGTATTTGGCCAGCGTGAGGAAATCACCGTTGGGGCTCCACCCGCGGCCGAGAGCGCGCGGCAGTTTCTTCAGCGTGCGGAAGCTGTCGCGCGAACGCAACAGGATCTCGGGGGTTCCGATGGACCCGGCGGCGAGAATCACTCTCTTGCCGACGATCTGGCGCTTGCGCTGCCGGCCTTCCGCGACATCGAGATAGTGGACCCGCCATGCACCGTCGGGCCCCTCGGAGATGTGGGTGACCATCGACAACGGCCAGATCTCGGCGCCCTGAGCCGTCGCCTGGGCGAGATAGTTCTTGTCGAGGGTCTTCTTCGCCCCGTTCACACAACCGATCACGCAGTCTCCGCAGTGCACGCACGTACCGTCGGCGTACACACTGGGGTCGCGCCACGGCGCCCCACCCCGGTCCGGCGCGTTTTCATCGAACGCGACGGCCAGCGGCAGGGTTTCGTAGTTGTCCAACCACCCTAATCCAGCTGCAGCTTGCTGCAGCAGATTCACCCGTGGATTGAGCTGGCCGGCCGGAATCCGTTGGGGTGCTAGGACTTCATCCACAGCTTGGTAGTGGGGAGCCATAACGTCCGCGGTGATCGCCGACGGCCAGCCCGTACGAAAAACAATGGGCGGCGCCTCGACGCACACGTTGGCATAGATCAGCGATCCGCCGCCGACGCCGGCGCCGGTGGCCACCATCATCTGATCGAGGACGCGCAAGTCCAGCCAGCCGTTGAGCCGATGCGGCATTCTGCTCGAGTAGAGGTAGTCGCGCCAGCGTTGGGGAGTCTTGCCGTGGTTCGACCAGTCGCGGCCACGCTCCAGCACCACCACACTCCGGCCATGACCCGAAAGCCGGCACGCGGCAACGGCACCACCGAATCCACTGCCGATGATGACGACGTCCGCGCGCTCCTCGGCGCTCACCACCGCCTGCCCTTGATGTAGGTGTTCACCAGTGACGTGACGAAGAACCGGTAGAAGGCCAGCTTTTGGCTGGCTCGGTCGAACCAGCCGAAGTCGCCGATCACCCGCATCGTCAGCAGCTGCCGGACGAACCCCCTTAACGTTATCCGAAGCGCCCCCGCCGCAACGGGTTCGCCGGTTCCGGCGCCCGACGCGAACAGCTGAATGTAGAGCGTGGTCGTGGCCGGCCATACCCGCCACGGCGGCGACGGTTCGACAATTTTGCGTCCACGCATCTTGTAGCGCTTGCCGTCCACCGAGAACTCGGTGTCGTAGACCATCTCGCGGACACCTTTTCCGTTGCGGATAGCGCGGCGAAAGAGGCCGAATTCGCCGTTGCCCCTACCGATCAGGTCGCCACCCAACACCGGTATCGAACCCGACGCCCGCCACTCTCCCGTGTGGTTCGGGTCTTTGATGAAACCGGGCAGGTTCGGCAGCGTGACGGTGGCGTGAAGCTGCATGGCAATGGCGGCGTCGTTCTGATACCCCTCAACGGGATCCTTGATACCCATGGTGATCATGCCCGTCATCACTTCGCTGAAGCGCAGACCAGGACGGGTCACGCGTAGCTTCTCGCGAACTGTCTCCTCAGCAGGCGGGACGATCGGCCGATCCGCTTCCATCACCATTACTTTCTCAATTCGTCGATGATGAACGGAGATACATCACGGTTCGCATGCTCGCCGATGAAGACATCCAGATGCCCGTAGTCGGCGAACTTCTGGAAGGTGTGCTTGCCCGGCGCATGACGCTCGAAGTATTCGAAGGTGCGGCCCATGCCGATGGGCAGGAACGTCTGGTTGCGGTCGCCGGTCATGAAGACGAAGCGGGCGTCGGTCTGCGGCGCCTCGGCGGTGAACAGCGGCGGCAGTTCCTGATACTTTCCCGTCGACACCAGTTCTCCCGCCGCCGACGAATCCGCGATCTGCCCGTAATACGACATCGGCACCTGCCCGAACTCGGCCTTGATCCATTCGTGGGTGGCGTCGTTGAGATTCTCGTGGCGCCACAGGGTGGGGTGTCCGTACCCGTACATGAAGCTGGTCTGCTTGCACACCGCGTTGTCGCACTCGTGATGCGTGGCGTTGACGAACCAGGTGAGCAGCTTGGGCAGCACCCGTGGCGCGTAGATGCCCCATTGCGGATTGATGCCCCTGATTCTCTCGTGATTCAAGAAGGCAACGGCGAGAGGAAGTTTCAGCCGCGCCTGCCACGGCATCACCGGGTGCAGCGCCACCGAATTCGAGATCACCGTAGACACGTCCGGAAGAAGGCCCGCCGTGATCGCCATCATGAACGCGCACGAACCTTGGCAATGGATGAGCGCCTTGACTTTCTCGACACCGGTGCGCTTGCGCAGCTCCCAGACCGCGCTCGGCATGTCGAGCACCGCCGCATCGTCGAGGGTGTAGCTGACCCAGGGCAGGTCGATGCTGGACCGCCAATTGAGCATCCACAGATCGAAACCGCTCTTGTTCAGATCCTTCAGTAGGTTGTGGGTCGGCGGGTTGAACAGGTTGGCGCGCACGCCCGTCCCCGGCACCAGCAGCAGCGGCTCCCCTTCGCCCGATTCCGGCCGCAAGCGCTTGAAGTTCAGCATGAAGCCGTCCATGGCCGGAAACTCGATGGTTTCGAAGCGGTCCTGGGGAATCGGCTCGATCGGGTCTTGCACGCTGCTCGTCTGGGCCTGCCCATTGGTCGACGGGGGCGCCGCAATTACCATCTGACCTCCTGCGCGTCGCGGGATCACCGAGCTAAAGCGTGCTCGCCGACCGCGGGGATGTCTTGCGTAGTCCGCTACTCGTTTTTGCCGAGGCGACGACTTCGGCCAGCAGTGTTCGGTCGGCGACGTCGAGTTTCATGCAAGCGCGGTAGATGTGGCCCTCGACCGTGCGCACCGAGACGGACAGGCGCTCTGCGATCGCCTTGTTGGTCATCCCCTCGGAAACCATGATGGCGATCTCGAGTTCCCGTCCCGTCAGCGGCAACGGGTTGAGGACCTGATCCAGGGCGGGCGTGGACGCTCCGCCTGCGAGTTCGGCGGCGCGGGCGATGGCCTCGACCTCGCCCTTGCGCTCATGTCGGGCGGCGAACACCTTGGCCGCCTGCGCGGCAGCGTCGGCGGCAGCGCACTTCATGCCGAGGTCGGCGAGTTCGCCTGCGACCGTGGTCAATCCGTTGGCGTCGGCGGCGGCCAGGGCCCGGCCGTGTGCCAGCGCCACCCTGCCCGCGACGCAGTCCAGGCCCGCAGCCACCCGCGCGATGGCGTCTGCTGCCGTGGTGTCGCCCAGCCGGACCGCTTCGTGCAATGCCTGCATCGCGATCGCCAGCTGCCCTGATCGTTCGGCAATCCGGGCCGCATCGCGGGCCGCGCTGATCGCGCCGGTCATGTTGCGGCCTGCAGCGAGGGTCCACGCACGGGCGAGCGCGAGTTCCGGCGCGTACAGCTCGGACCTCAGGCTGTGCCGAGACTCGGCACGCGCCAGGACTTCTGCCGATCCGGCCGCGTCGCCCTGCTGGCCGAGCGCCTGCGCCAGATACATCAGCGCGAGCGGGCCCCAGGAGTAGCCGGTCTCGGACAGGGCGGCCGCGGACTGACGCAGCAGAGTCGACGCCAGGTCGAACTCACCCGCGGCGATCATCGTGCGGGCGAGCAGGACTTCGCCGATCGCGCGGCCAGGCTGCTGCAGTTCGGAGAACTCCATGAAGTGCCGCGCGAGCCGCTGCGCGTGCACCACGCTCTTAGTCATCAACTGCGTGGTGATCTCACCGAGCCCGATCGTGAAGCGCAGCAGTCCAGGATGCGTCGCCGCCAGGCCCCGCTCGGCCAGCGGACCGACTTCGTCGAACCTGCCCACCCGCGCACTCGACAACGTCGCGGTAGCAGCCGCCCATGCGACCGCGAGGTCTTGTGCGGCAGGCGAATCCAACACCACGGCGGCGATCTCCATCGCGCGTCGCGGGTCGCCGGAGTTCATCGCGAACGTGGCGACCAACGAGTCAATGACCGCGACCGCCCCTGGCTCGGAGATGCGGTCGCGCATTCCGTACAGGAAATCGACGGCTGCCTCCGGCTGATTGAGCATCCAGAACTGGTTGGCCGCCTTCGGCAGTGTCCACGAGGTGAGGTCCCACTCCGAGAGGGTGTCCGGGTCGACCGGGGTCAACGCCGCGTCGGCGTCGGGTCCGCGGCCGAGCCAGGACAGCGCGTGGGCCAGCGGCAGCCTCGCGGCCAGGCTGCCCGAGCGGTCAAGGGCGCTTTGGGCCAGCCGCTCCCCGAGCAGCAGGTCCCCGAGTCGCATCGCCTCCCAGGACGAGGTGACGACGTCGTCGACGGGCGGCGGGTTGTCGCTGTCGATGGCCAGCGCCGCAAGCCGCAACCTGGCGCTGACGTGCTCGATTGGTTTCGAAGACAACTGCGCGACCAGCTGGGTGCGCAGTCGGCGGGTTGCGATTTGGCCGAGCGAGGCGCGCACCTGCTCGGCGTAGAGCGGGTGAGCCGAGTGCACGACGAGGTCGTCGCCGCGCTTCACGACCTCGATGACGCGTTGGTCCTCGGCTTCCTCGAGCGCCTCGCGACCCGCCAGATCGGTCAGATCCCGCAGGGACAGCGGCTCCTCCACCGCGAGGTACTCCAGCACCGAGGTCACCGAGGGCGGTAGCGCCTCCAGATGGCGGCCAATCAATGCGGACAGTTCCGCCGACAGTCCGATATGGCCGCGCAATTGCCATACGCCGTCGACTTCGCGCAATGCGCCAGAGCCAATCGCGCTTTCCGTCAGGTGACGCAAATACAGCGGATTTCCCTGGCTCGCGTTAAATACCTCGTCGGCGCTCGACGTCTCCATGGGCCCACCGAGAACGGCCTCCAGCAAACCTTTTGTCTGCGCCGCGTCGAAGGGCTCGATATCCATCCGATCGAGCAGCCGGTCCTTCCACAACGATGTGATGGCGTCGGGGGCCTGCTCGCCTGCCCTGACCGTGATGACGAACCGCGCCGACCCCGTCAACGCCAGCTGGTGCACCAGGGTGGCGGACAGATTGTCCAGGTGGTGAGCGTCGTCGATGGCGAGCAGCAGGCCCTGGCCGCCATGCTGCAACAGCGACGCACGGGCCGACCGCAACAGCGTCGGAGAGTCGCCGACGCCGGCGACGTCGACCAGGTGACTGAACGCCCCGAACGGGATTTGCCTGGCCGATGCGGTGCCGGCCAGCCACTGGACGGATACGCCACCGTGCCTCTGAGCAAATCGCTCAACGGCGTGGCGAGCAAGCACCGTTTTGCCGACTCCGGCCGAGCCGGCAAGCACCGCACCCAGCCGGTTCTTGCTTTTCAGCGTCGACTCCAAAAGGCCCAGCGACTGGCCGCGCGGAACCGTGCGCCATTGAATGGCCATTCGCGGATCTTAAGACGCCCGACCGGTTTTCTCTGCGCATACGAGCAAACTGTGGCCAACATCAGCCGGCAGAGCTGACCTGCAGAGCTTCAAAACAGGTAGTGGACTACGCGTGTTTTCCGGTGTCCAGCGCCCCTACTCTGCGGGAGCGGAGCAAACTCCGTGAACTTCCGGGGGGAAGGACAGGAGATGAACGGTTGGGCGCAGCACGATACATCGAGCGCGCGGGTGCATTGGCGCTCGCTTTGGGGGTAGCGGTCGCCATGTCGGCCAGTCCGGCAGTGACGTCTGCCATGCCCTCGCCGCCCGCGCTGAACCCCGAGGCGATGCCCACCCCTGACCAGGTGTCGGCGTCGGGAGGCTGGGTCGGTGTGATCTCGGCCATCCTGATCGCGCTGGGCCGTCGCCCCTCCGCGAGTACCGGCGCTGGATCGGCGTCCGGCCTCTCGGTGATGGGCGTGGTTCGGTCGATGTTCCGGCGCCAGGAACGATCCTCGGCGGCTTCGGCCGCGACGGTGCTCAGATCTGACAACGAAGAGGCGCCGCCCGCCACGGTGCAGTCGGTGCCGGGAATCGGCCCGGTGCGCGACATCGCATTGTCGCCGGACGGACGTTACGCCTACGTGGCGACGTCGCGGACAAACGGCGCATGGGCGGTCAAGATCGTCGACACCGCGGCCAACACGGTGGTCAAGACCATCGACGATCTGGCAAATGTCGTCCCGACAAGCCTTGCGGCCAGCCCTGATTCATCTCGGCTGTACGTCGCCGACCGCAATGCCGCGGCCATCCGCGTCGTCGATATCGCAGAGGGCAGCCCGACCCGCAACCGGGTCGTCGACTCGCTTCGCCTTGAGGGATCCTTACCCGTCGGCTATGGCACCCCGGCATCAATTGCCATCAGCCCCAATGGGTCACGGCTGTATGCGCTGATGACGGACCCCGCGGTGCTCATCGTGGATCCCGATACCCGCATGTTGGCCGGCACGGTGTCGGGCGGGGATTCGATCGCGATGTTCGCGGCAGGCGAGCGGATCTATGTCTGCGCCGACGATCGGCTCGGGCACACCAACGTCACCGCAGGGGTGGTGATTCTCGAGGCCGACACCGGCAGTGAACTCGGGTCGTTCGGCCTCAACGATGCGCCCGCGTTCATTCGTCAGCCCATCCTGGCGGGTGGCAGCGGTCAGTTGTATCTCGACATCGACGACCTCGACGGCCGCCTCGAGGTCGTGGACACCTCGACGCTCAATGTGGTGGCGCGCATCAAGATTGACGCCTCGGTGGATCGACAGTTGCTGCGCAGCATCCCTGCCGCCGCGGTGTTGAGCCCCGACGGTCGCTGTCTGTATGTGGCCAACCAGGGTGTGCGACTGGCCTCGGACGAGGCGACGGAGATCGGCTGGGTTTCGGTGGTCGACACTCAACTCAACGAAGTCAGCCATGACATCGCGCTGCCCGAAGCCGGAACAGGCCAACACCAGGGCGCCAGTCCGCAATTCATTGCGATCAGCCCGGCGGGCGATCGCCTGGTTGTGGTCAACGAGTACGGGATCGCGTCGATCATCGATGTCGAGACCAAGAGCGTCGTCAGCACCGTGACGCTTGGCGAACCGACGGATCAGCCTCGCGTGGTCATCGTCAACCCCTCCCGCAACGCGGTCTACGTCGGGGGCGATGCCGGGCTAACGGTGATTCCGCTGTAGCGGTCGCCGTCGCGCCGCGCGGGCGTTATCCCGCGAACGCGGCAGGCCGGTGTCGGGCGCTGCGCGGCGTTCGTGCCACCGGAGCCGCAGCATCAACAGATTGCGGTGTGCCCGCCACCCCACCGACAGCGGGTCACGCCACACGGGCGTGCGAGCTTTCGATTCAGGTTCTGAGTGCACACACCCATTGTGCCGACTTCACGGGATTCAGGCCGTGCCGCCGTGCTGCCGCCCAGATGAACGATCGCATAACGTTTGTCACGGGCAAGGCCCCGCCGGCCTATTCGGTCGGCGGGGCCCGCTGGTCCGATTATGTGCTCTTACCACGCAGTTCGTGCGACAAAGCCTCCAGTTCGTCGCCACCAGCCATCTCCTGCGTCAGGTGTTCGAGCGTGATGTCGTCATATGTGCAATCCAGCTTCTGCCGACCCCGGTTGAGCAGCACGAAGTGGTCGCCGACCATGTGCGCGTGGTGCGGGTTGTGCGTGATGAACACCACACCGAAGCCGGCTTCCTTTGCAGCGGTGATGTACTTCAGCACCACGCCGGACTGTTTCACGCCGAGCGCGGCGGTCGGCTCGTCCAGAATCAGCACTCGCGCACCGAAGAACACCGCACGCGCGATCGCCACGCACTGGCGCTGCCCACCCGACAACGAGCCGATGGGCACGTCGACATCGGGCAGATCGATGCCCATCTTCGACAGTTCTGTCAGTGTGGTCGCCCGCATTGCGTTGGAGTCCAACGGGAACGGGAATGTCTTCTTGCGAATCTCCTGACCCAGGAAGAAGTTTCGCCATACCGGCATCAGCGGCACGACGGCAAGGTTCTGATAGACGGTCGCGATACCCTTGCCGAGCGCATCCTTCGGAGACGTGAACTTGATCGGCTCGCCGTCGACCAGTAGCTCACCGTCGGTCTGCGGATGGTAGCCGGCGATGATCTTGATCAGCGTCGACTTGCCTGCGCCGTTATCACCGAGGATGCCGGTCACTTCGCCTGCGTGTACGCGCAGCGAAATATCCTTCAGCGCAGTGATATTGCCGTATGACTTGCCGATATTGCGCAGCTCGACCAGCGGCACTTTGCCACCGGACGGGGCCTCTTCCACGGAACGATCAACGGTTGCGGTCATCATTTACCTCTTCGCCGCGTAGTTACGGAATGCGTTGTTGGCGATGACCGCGAATAGCAGCATCAGGCCCAGGAAGAAGAAGAACCAGTCGGGGTTCCAGCCGGCGTAGACGATGCCCTGGTTCACCATGCCGAAGATGAACGCGCCGATCGCTGCGCCGATCGCAGTGCCGTAACCGCCGGTCAGCAGGCAGCCACCGATCACCGCGGCGATGATGTAGAGGAATTCGTTGCCCTTGCCCTGGCCGGACTGCACAGTGTTGAACGCGAACAACAGGTGCATGCCGACGAACCAGGCGGAGAAGCCGACGAACATGAACAGGCCGATCTTCACCTTCGTCACCGGCACACCGACCGCCCGAGCACTCTCCTCGTCGCCGCCGACGGCGAAGATCCAGTTGCCGATCTTGGTCTTGAACAGCACGTAGGTCGCGACAGCGGTGAACAGCAGCCACCACAGCACGGTGATGCGGATGCTGATGCCGCCGATGGTGAACGACGACGAGAACACCGCCTTCGCCGTGTCCCAGCCCTGCATGTCGGACACGCTCGGGGTGGCCACCTGCCCAGAGATCAGTTTGGTCACTGCGAGGTTGATGCCGTTGATCATCAGGAACGTGCTCAACGTGATCAGGAAGCTGGGGATCTTGGTCTTCATCACCAGGTAGCCGTTCAAGAAGCCCACCCCGAGCGCCAGGATCAACGCCAGCCCGGCGCCCACCCACAGGTTGAGGTGCAGGTTGTAGGCCATCATCGAAGCGGCAAGCGAACTGAATGTCACTGCGACGCCTGATGACAAGTCGAATTCGCCGCCGATCATCAGCAGCGCTATCGCACAGGCCATGATCCCGTAGAACGAGCTCTGGTACAGCACGGTCGCCATCGCCTCTGGAGTGCGGAACGGCGGTGCGACGATCGCGAACACGATGAAGATCACCACGGCGCCGATCAGAGCGCCCATTTCCGGCCGAATCAGCAAGCGCTGTATCCGGTTTCGCTCCTTGACCCGTTCGTCGTGGACGACTTTGCGTTGGGAGAGGTCAACCTCTGCCTGGGTACTCATCAGCGTGTGCCGCCCTTCGCGTACTCGGCGATAGCTTCGATGTTCGACTTGTCGATGAACGCGGGACCCGTCAGCGTCGGCTTTCCGCCGCCGATGACGTTGCCGTTGCTCAGATACAGCCACAGCGAATCAACCGACAGGTAGCCCTGCAGGTACGGCTGCTGGTCGACAGCCCACTGCACGTCACCGCTCTTGATCGCATCGACCAGCGCGGCGTTCGTGTCGAAGGTTCCGACCTTGGCCTTGCTGCCCGCGTTCTTGGCCGACTGCACCGCCGTCAGCGCGAAGGGCGCCCCGAGCGTGACCACATAGTCGATGCTCGGATCCTGTTGCAGCTTTGCGGTGATCGTCGACTCGACCGACGGCATGTCCTTGCCGTTGACGTTGAGATTCTCAGTGGCGGGGAACGTGTTCTTCACGCCTGCGCAACGCGACTCCAGCCCAACGTGGCCCTGCTCCTGAATCACGCAGATCGCCTTCGTTGCGCCGTCCTTCTTCAGACGGTCACCGGCGGCCTGGCCGGCGATGTACTCATCTTGACCGAAGAATTCCTTGATCCCCATCGCCTGCCATTGGTCGCTACCGGAGTTGAACGCCACCACCGGGATGCCCTTGGCCTCGGCCGCCTGCACCGCGGCCCGCATCGCGTCCGGCTTGGCCAGCGTGATGGCGATGCCCTTCACACCGCTGTCAACGGCGGTCTGCACGAGGTTGGCCTGGTTCGGCGCCTCCGGATCGTTGGAGTAGCGCAGCTCGATGTTGTCCTTCTTGGCCGCAGCCTCGGCACCCTTGCGGATCAGATCCCAGAAGGAGTCACCTGGCACCTCGTGGGTCACCATCGCGATCGTCATGCGGGGTGTATCGACGGTTCCGCCGCCCGCGCCGCCGCCGTTCTCCTGAGGCTTGCCCCCGGTGCTCGAACATGACGCGATACCCAACACGAGGACGCTCGTTCCGGTGATCGCCGCGAGCCGGCTGAACTTCATTGTTTCTCCTTGTCTTGGAGCGTCGCGTGACACGCCTGCTGGCTCGATGTAATACGGCTCACAGCTGAAAGTCAATAGTTTGTCCTGACATTAGGACTGCACATCAAATGCTAGGGTGCGTCCATGCTGGTCAGCGCGAGAGAGGTGAGAACCCCATGAGCGACTTCACGCTCGCGGTCTGTTCCGAGATGGTCTTCCCCGACCAGCCGATCGTCGACCGGGTTCGCCGCATCAACGATATGGGATTTGCTGTCGAGATCTGGATCTGGCACGACAAGGACCTGCAGGCATTGGCCGACACCGGCGCCCGCTTCTCCTCCATGACGGGCTACCTGCACGGCGACCTCATCGACCCCGCTACCGCCGACGAAGTGGTGCGGACCGCGGAGCTGTCGATCAAAGCCGCTGAGACACTTGGTGTTCCACGGCTGAACCTGCACACCGCGGAGCTCGTCGACGGCAAAGCCGCCCGTCCGCGTCACCGGGCCGACGGCGAGATGTGGACCACCGCGTTACGCACACTCGACCGCATCGGGGACCTGGGCGCTGCGGCAGGCGTGACGTTCTGCGTGGAAAACCTCAACACCATCGTCGACCATCCCGGCGTCCCGCTGGCCCGCGCCAAGGACACGCTGGCGCTGGTGGAGGGCGTCGGTCATCCCAACGTGAAGATGATGCTCGACCTGTACCACGCGCAGATCGGCGAAGGGAATCTGATCGAGCTGCTGCGGCGCTGCGGCGACGCGATCGGCGAGATCCAGGTCGCCGACGTACCGGGCCGCTGCGAGCCGGGCACTGGCGAGATCAACTATCCGGCGATCGCGAAGGCGTTGCGCGACATGGGGTTTAGCGGAACTGTCGGCATGGAGGCCTGGGCCTCCGGCGACAGCGTGGCCGCCCTGGAAGCCTTCCGCAGCGCGTTCAGTTAGTTGCGCGAGCAGACGCAAAAGTGCCCATTTCATCCGAAAATCGGGCAGTTTTGCGTCTGCTCGCGGGCAAAGTTAGCGGTCGACCAGGGTGGTGTCGAAGTAATAGCGCGACGCGCGGTAGCAGTGCATACCGAACTCGACCGCGCTGCCCGAGTCGTCGAACGCGGTGCGCGCCATCGTCAGCAGAGGTGCGTTGGGCTTCTCGTCGAGCAGCCGGGCCTCCGACCGCGTCGCACCGCGAGCACCGATGCGCTGGCGCGCCAGCCGGATGTGCACACCACGGGCCCGCAGCGACTGGTACAGGCCGTTGCTCTCCAGCTCCTCGGGGTCCGGCGCGATCTCGGCGGGCAAATGATTCGTCATCACCGCGAGCGGCTCACCGTTGGCGCACCGCAGCCGGTGGATCGACACCACCTCGCGGTCCTCGGCCAGGTTGAGTTCGCGGGCCACCTCTTCGTCCGGCGGCCCGACGCGATAGTCGAGCAGCTGCGTCGTCGGCTCCTGGCCGGCGCGGGCAAGGTCGTCGAACAGGCTGGTCAACTCGACGCGGCGGTGCACGGGATTCTGCACCACCTGCGTGCCGACTCCGCGCTTGCGCACCAGCAGGCCTTTGTCGACGAGTTCCTGGATGGCACGCCGTGTGGTCGGTCGGGACAGGGTCAGCCGCTTTGCCAGCGCCAGTTCGTTTTCGAAGCGATCACCGGGCGCCAATTCGCCGTCCCGGATCGCCGCCTCGATGGCTTGAGCGAGCTGATAGTAGAGAGGGACAGGGCTCGACCTGTCGAGCTCCACCGTCAGGGGCACGTCGTCTCCGATCTGGTTGGGACCAGATGAACAGTAGCTGCATCCTAACATTGCATGATCGAAAGATAGAATGTCAGGACAAAGTATTGACAGCGCCGCGTGACGAAGGGCACTCTCGTTATCGAGCGATCACCCACCTCCGGAAGGCTGACTTTTGAGTACGGCACCGCCATTCGACGTCCTCGCCATCGGGCGCAGCGGCGTCGACATCTATCCCTTACAGATCGGTGTCGGGCTGCAGGATGTCGAGTCGTTCGGCAAGTTTCTCGGTGGCAGCGCGGCCAACGTCGCGGTGGCGGCGGCACGACTTGGCAACCGCACGGCGCTGATTTCCGGCGCAGGCGACGACCCGTTCGGCACATTCGTCCGCGACGAGTTGGCCCGCCTCGGTGTCGACAACCGCTACGTGGCGACCCACGACGAATACCCGACCCCGGTCACATTCTGCGAGATCTTTCCCCCGGACAACTTTCCGCTGTACTTCTACCGCAAGCCCAGTGCGCCGGACCTTCAGGTGAGCGCCGACGAGATCGATGCCGACGCGGTCCGTGATGCCCGGCTGTACTGGTCAACGGTCACCGGATTGTCCGAGGAGCCAAGCCGCAGTGCGCATTTCGCCGCTTGGGAGGCGCGCGAGCGTAAGTCGTTCACCGTCCTGGACCTCGACTACCGACCGATGTTCTGGGAGTCACCTGCCGCGGCCACCGAACAGGTGCAGCGGGCGCTGCAGCATGTCACGGTCGCGGTGGGCAACCGCGAGGAGTGCGAGATCGCCGTCGGTGAGCACAACCCGCTCAAGGCCGCGGACGCGCTGCTCGACCTCGGTGTCGAACTCGCGATCGTCAAGCAAGGCCCGCGGGGCGTGTTGGGCAAGACCCGTCATTCGCACGTGATGGTCGCTCCCAACGAGGTCGACGTCGTCAACGGCCTCGGCGCCGGTGACGCGTTCGGTGGCAGCCTGTGCCACGGACTGCTGCACGGGTGGCCGTTGGAGAAGACGCTGCGCTACGCGAACGCCGCCGGCGCGATCGTCGCGTCACGACTGGAGTGCTCGACCGCGATGCCGACCGCCACCGAGGTGGCCGAACTCGCCGAGCAAGCCGCGGTGGAGGCCGTCAATGTCTGACGCACTGTGCAAGGACTACGCCGAGATCACCGATCTGCGCGCAGCCGACCCGGCCGCCATCGACGGGGCGTGGCAGAACCGCACCACTCGACCGACGGTGCGCGGCAACGGCCGATTGATGATCGTCGCCGCCGATCACCCTGCCCGCGGCGCGCTCGCCGTCGGCTCCCGGCCGACCGCGATGAACAGCCGCACCGACCTGCTGGACCGACTGCGGGCCGCGCTCGCCGATCCCGGCGTGGACGGCGTGCTCGCCACCTCTGACATCCTCGACGACCTGGTCCTGCTGGG
>DATJIX010000537.1:0-9127 GCA_035492865.1 Mycobacterium sp.
GGATTGCCCTCCTCGAGAGGGGCGCTTTCCACGAGCCATTCCTGCGCCCTGGCGACGACGTATTCACAACGGGAATCCGACACGTCGAATTCGTCGAAGCCCAGCCGTGACGGGTAGGACGTCTCGTGCTGCATTCCGAACAGCGCCGAGTACCACCCCGCACCCGACAGGATCTGCGGCAGCGTGCGGACACCCTCGCGGTATTCGAAGCCGTGGTGCGCCAACCCGATCAGGCCGTTGCTGTGCGGATACCGTCCGGTGAAGACCGCGCCCCGCGCTGGCGAGCATCCCGGCGACGCGGCATGTGCGCGCGTGAAGCGGATACCCTCGGCGGCCAGGCGGTCCACGCACGGGCTTGACACGCCAGGATGCCCGTAGGCGCCCAGCCAGCGGCCGGTGTCGTGCCAGTGCACGATGAGCAGGTTGTCCGTCATGCTCACCAAGTTTGCCTGAGCAACGGCGGACTTCGCCGCCTAACCGTTATGCATGCTTGATGCCGTTGTGGCACAGGCCGGTAACCATTCTTGGGTGTCTCTGATCCGTGCTCGCAAGACAGCCGCCCTGGTTTCTGTGACAATCCTGGCAACCATGGCCGGCGCGATGCCCGCTGCCCTGGCGGACCCTGATGCCGACATCGCGGTGCCGGACGACCCAGCCCCCGCGGACCAACCCCCACCACCGGATGACCCACCGCCGCCTGCGTTTCCGATCTTTCAACTGGCGCTCCCCAATGCATCGCCCGAGGGACAGGACGCGACGCCGGTCACCGGCGATGCGCCGTTCGAGTCGCCTTCGATCCGCCCCTCCGACGGTTCGACCGTCGGCGTCGCGATGCCGATCATCATCAAGTTCGACGCACCCGTCGGCGATCGGGCAGCGGCGGAGGGCGCAATCCACATCTCGTCCGATCCGCCTGTGCCCGGAAAGTTCTACTGGATGAACGATTCCCAGGTGCGGTGGCGGCCCTTCGACTTCTGGCCGGCTCACACTGTGGTCAACATCGACGCGGCAGGCACGAAGTCGACGTTCTCCACGGGTGACGCGCTGGTCGCCACCGCTGACGACGCGACCCATCAGCTGACCGTCACGCGCAACGGCGACGTCGAACAGGTCTTCCCCATGTCGATGGGCAAGCCCGGGCGCGAAACGCCGAACGGCACGTATTACGTGCAGGGCAAGATGCGCGACGTCGTGATGGATTCCGAGACCTACGGTGTGCCGCACTCGTCACCTGAGGGTTACCGGCTTCATGTCCAGGATGCCGTTCAGTTCGACAACAGCGGCAACTTCGTGCACAGCGCGTCGTGGTCGGTGGCCGATCAAGGCGTGCGCGATGTGAGCCACGGCTGCATCAACATCAGCCCGTCGAACGCCAGCTGGTTCTACGACAACTTCGGGGTCGGCGATCCGATCGTGATCACCAATTCCGTTGGGTTGTACAGCCAGAATGACGGCGGACAGGACTGGCAGATCTAGCGATCGCTGGTGGCGCAGGCGCAGTCGTACTCGCCCTCGAGGCCGCGCGGCAGGTCCGCACCCCGGAAGATGCCGCTGGCCGGGGTGGTGCGTGACAGCGCGTCGGCGGCCAGGATCATCGCCGCACCCGTCCACGTGGTGCGCTCTACCGGCCAGCGCTTGCCGTCGGCATACACCAGCCCGGTCCAGTAGGAGCCGTCCTCCTCGCGCAGATGGTGCATGTTCGCGAATTGTTCTCGCGCGCGGACGGTGTCACCGATGGCGTCCAATGCCATTACCAGCTCACAGGTTTCGGCTCCGGTGACCCACGGCCGGTCATCCACACAGCGGATGCCGAGGCCGGGAACCACGAAGTCGTCCCACCGGTCGTCGATGCGCTCACGGGCGGCCGGACCACGCAGGGCGCCCCCGAGCACCGGGTAGTACCACTCCATCGACCACCGGTCTTTGATGACGAATGCCTCGGGATGGTGGGCGATCGCGTGACCAAGTTGCCCGACGGCCACTTCCCACTCGGGCTGGGGATCGTCGACGTAATCTGCCAGCGCCAGCGCGCACCGGATGCTGTGGTAGATGCTCGCGCATCCGGTCAACAGCGCATCCGGCTCCGGGCCGGATGGGCTTCTGGCCCAGGAAATTTCGCCGCCTGCGGCTTGCAGATCGACCACGAAGTCGATGGCCTTCGAGACCACGGGCCACATACTCTCGGCGAACCTTCGGTCGCGGGTGATCAGCACGTGATGCCAGACGCCCGTCGCGATGTATGCGCAGAAGTTGCTGTCGCTGTTGTTGTCCTCGATGACACCGTTGCGCAACTGGATGGGCCAGGACCCGTCAGCGCGCTGCGCATTCCGGCACCAATCGAACGCGGCCCGCGCGGGTTCCAGCACACCTGCGGCGGTGAGCGCCATCGCATTCTCGACGTGGTCCCACGGATCGGTGTGGCCACCGTCGAACCATGGGATGGCACCGGAGGATTCCTGGGTCGCGGCAATCGACTGCGCGGTCTGCCGACACTGCGCAGGCGTCAAAACGCCGGGCACTCCGGGAAGCTCAGGAGACAGCAACAGGCTCCACCGGCTTCCTGAAGTACAGTGCCACGCTCTTTCCGATCACCGGGTTCAACACCGACTCCGCGGTGCGCGTGAGCCACGGCTGCGCCATCATGTCCCATACCAACAGCTTGTGATACGCCGCCACTGCGGGATGATCGTTCTTCGACGTTCCCACAGCACATTTCAGCCACCAGAACGGCGCGTGCAAGGCGTGGGCATGATGGCTGTGGGTCAGCCGCAAGCCGTGCGCCAGCACTTTGTCGCGCAGCTCGTCGGCCCGGTAGATGCGGATGTGGCCGCCATCGTTGGCGTGGTACTCGTCGGAAAGAATCCAGCACACCTTCTCCGGTAGCCAGCGGGGCACCGTGACAGCCAGCGAGCCACCCGGCTTCAGCACCCGCACCAGCTCGCTGATCGCCCTGTCGTCCTCGGGTACGTGCTCGAGAATCTCCGATGCGATCACACAGTCGAAAGTGCCGTCGGCATAAGGCAACTCGAGCGCGTCACCCTTGACCGCCTCGGCCCGCGCTGAGGTGGGCGCCTCGCCCTGATCCTTCATCGCCTGCAGGATCTCGTCGACGTCGTTGAGGTCGGTGGCGTTCTGGTCGAACGCGATCACGTCGGCGCCACGCCGATAGGCCTCGAAGGAGTGCCTGCCAGCACCGCAGCCGACATCGATCACCTTCGTGCCCGCGCCGACACCGAGCCGGTCGAAGTCGACGGTCAGCATGCCGCGACCCGCTCGCAGGCCCGCTCATAGACCGCAACAGTCTGCGCCGCAACGGATTCCCAGCTGAACACATCCAGTGCACGCTGCCTGCCGTTTGCGCCGAGGCGCTCCAGTTCCCGCGGCGAGTCCAGCAGTTCACCCAGCACCTGGGTCAGCTCGCCGACGTCGGCGGGGGTGACCAGTCGGGCACACTCGCCGTCGGCACCCACGACTTCGGGCAGTGCACCCGCACGGCTGGCGACGATCGGTGTGCCGCTGGCCATCGCCTCCACCGCGGGCAGTGAGAAACCCTCGTACAGCGAAGGGATGCAGGCGATCTCGGCAGAAGCGAGTAGATCGGCGAGCTCTGAGTCGGAGATCCCGCTTGAGCTGTGCACGATGTCGGAGATGCCGAGTTCGGCGATCAGCTTTTCGGTCGGGCCGTTCGGTTCGAGTTTCGCGACAAGCTGCAGTTCGAGGTCGCGTTCCACCCGCAGGCGTGCGACCGCATGCAGCAGGTGGCTCACTCCCTTCAGCGGCACGTCCGCGCTTGCGATGGCGATGATCCGGTTGCGCACTCGATGCTGCGCGGGTTTGAAGAGCTCGGTGTCGACTCCCAGCGGCACCACGTGCAGCTGGTCGGGCGAGACCGCGAAGTCCTCCCTGATGTCCGCCGCCGACGTCGACGACACGGTCAACAGCTCGGGGATCTGGCGGGCCACCTTCTGTTGCATTTCCGCGAATCCGTACCAGCGGCGGACCAGCGGCTTGCGCCACCACCGTGCGGCCGCCACGTCGAGGACCCTGTCCCGCGTGATCGGATGGTGCACGGTCGCCACCACCGGCAAGCCGAGCTCGGCGATCGCCAGCAGCCCAGTGCCGAGGCACTGGTTGTCGTGAACGACGTCGAAGTCGTCGCGGCGGTCGGCGAGCAGCCGGGCGGCGCGCAGGCTGAACGTCTTGGGCTCGGGGAAGCCGGCGGTCCACGTCGTCAACAGTTCGAGCAGATCGATCCGCGTCTTGATCTCGCTCGGCCACGGAATGCGGAACGGGTCCGGCTCCCGATACAGGTCGAGGCTGGGCACCTTGGTCAGCCGCACCCGTGGGTCGAGCACCTCGGGGTAGGGCTGCCCGGAGAACA
Source organism: Mycobacterium sp. (assembly GCA_035492865.1). Classification (GTDB taxonomy): domain Bacteria; phylum Actinomycetota; class Actinomycetes; order Mycobacteriales; family Mycobacteriaceae; genus Mycobacterium. Next base: position 4,382 of record DATJIX010000537.1, read on the forward strand.
CCTCGACGTCATGGCCGAGTTCGACGAGCCCGCGGGACAGGTGACGGACGTAAACTCCCTGGCCGCCGCAGTGGGTCTTGCTCCGATAGGACAACAATGCGATGCGCATGGTCAGCTCACGAACGCGCGCAGCGGCGGGAAGATCGAGGGCCGGTGAGCTGGACAAATAGTGTCACGCAGAAACTCCGAACCCTCTGGACATGTGTCCAGACTATAGTTTGACGTGCTAGCGGACGCAACGCGGCCGCCTAGCTCTGACTACCACAGACACGGCTGACCGCGCTGTTCGGCCGTTGGATTCCCGGCCTGTCCTCTGGGGTATCCGGTTTGCCATGAGCAGACACATCGAGGCTCGATTCGAGATCGCCAGCTGGGACGAGACGCCGTTCGAAGACGGCGATGACACCACGAAATTGACCGAAGCGCTGGTGACCAAGCGCTACGAGGGCGACATCCAGGGCACGTCAACGACGAAGTGGCTGATGGCCTACTCCCCGGACAAGAGTGCGCTGTTTGTCGGCATCGAGCACATCACCGGCACGATCGGCGGCAAGAAGGGCGGCGTGGTACTGCTGCACGACGGCGAGTACCGCGACGGCGTGGCGGCGGCCGAGTTGCGGGTCGCGTCGGGAACCCAGGGGCTGTCGAAGGTCGCAGGCACGGGAAAGTTCCGCGCCGATCCCTCAGGCGCCTTGACGCTGGACCTCGACGGCGCCTGGTAGCGCTATTGAGGAGGCGGGAAGCCACCCGTTGCGACGGGACCCCACTGCCGCGGGGTGACTCGGATCAGGCACTTGCCCTGGTCGACCATCGCCTGCCGGTACTCCGCCCAGTCGGGGTGTTCGCCGGCGATCGAGCGGAAGTAGTCGACCAGCGGTTCGACGGCATCCGGCAGGTCGATCACCTCCGCGTCGCCGTCGACCTGCACGTAAGCGTCGTTGAATTCGTCGGACAGCACCATCACGCTGGCCCGTGGCGTGCGACGGATGTTCGTCGACTTGGCACGCTGCGGATAGCTGGCGATGACGATGCGACCGGCGTCGTCGACGCCGCCCGACACCGGGGAGCTCTGCAGGGAACCGTCGGCGCGAAATGTGGTCAGCACCATCCGATGTCGCGGCCGGATGAACTCCAGCAGATCCTGCAGGCTGACGGCATCGGCGGTCGCGTGCTTTCGGGCCATGGCACAACCCTAGCGACGGAGCGATGACAGAAGCCTTCGAGAAACTGGTGTCCCTGCTGGACTACCCGATGTACGTGGTCACCACCCGCTCCGGCGGTGAGTCGGCCGGCTGCCTCGTCGGGTTCACCAGCCAGGTGAGCATCCGACCGCACCGGTTCCTGGTCGGACTGTCGAAGCGCAACCACACCTACCGGGTAGCCGAGGGCGCCAGCCATCTCGCCGTGCACCTGCTCGAGCGGCAGCACTGCGAACTCGCCCGGTTGTTCGGCGGTGAAACCGGCGATCGGACAGACAAATTCGCGCGATGCGACTGGCATCCGGGCCCGCACGAACTGCCGATCCTCGACGACGCGGCAGGCTGGTTCGCCGGCGCGGTGCTGGCCCGCTACGACCTCGGCGACCACGTCGGTTTTCTGTTGGAGCCGCTGGCGGGCAGCGCGCCGGACACATTCCAGCAACTCGTCACGTTCTCCGACGTCCGCGATCTCGAGCCCGGGCACGAGGCCTAAGTTATTCGAGTGGCCAAAGGAACGCGGTGAACGTCGTGTGAGCGACTACGACTACATCGTGGTCGGCGCCGGCTCCGCGGGCTGCGCTGTCGCCGCGCGACTGGCCGCGGAGTCGCATTCGGTGCTGCTGATCGAGGCGGGCGGCTCAGATCGGCGGATCCCGGTGCGCGCGCCGCTGGCGTACGGCGCGCAGATGGGCGGCAAGACGGACTGGGCGTTCGAATCCGAGCCCGAGCCGGGCTGCGACGGCAGGCGGATCCCGCAGCCGCGCGGGAAGGTGCTCGGTGGCACCAGTGCCATGAACGCGATGGTGTGGGTGCGCGGCACCCGGCTTGACTACGACGGCTGGCAGCTACCCGGATGGGGTTGGGACGACGTCGAACCGGTCTTTCGCAGGATCGAGTCCGGCCCGATGCGGGTGACCAGAACCGCTGAGCCCGATGAGGTTTCGCTCAGGTTCGTCGCGGCCGCACGGGCGGCGGGAGTGGCCGCCAGCGACAGCGTGAGCGGGCCGGACCTGGACGGCGCAGCGATCTCACCGGTGACGGTGTGGAAGGGACAGCGGTGGAGCGCCGCGCGCGCCTATCTGGACGATGCCCGCCGGCTTCCGAACTTCGCGGTGGTCAGCCGCGCGCTGGTGCGGCGCGTCGTCATCCGCGACGGCGCGGCCGTCGGTGTGGAGTATGAGCGACGCGGGCGGGCCTTCGAGGTACTCGCCCGTCGTGAAATCGTGCTCAGCGCAGGTGCATACGGCACACCTCAGCTGCTGCAGCTGTCCGGTGTCGGGCCTGCCGAGCATCTGCGGTCGGTCGGGATCGACCCGGTGCTCGACAGCCCGCAGGTGGGTAGCAACCTCACCGACCACCCCGCCACGTTCATGAACTGGGAGCTCGCACCGGGTTTCATCGGCCTGGCCGATGCCCGCAACCCGAAGTGGTTGCTGCGCTGGCTGATTCGTCGCTCCGGCAAGCTGACGAGCAACCTGATGGAGGCCGTCGCCCACATCCGGTCGACCCCGGATCTACCGGCGCCGGACTTCCAGCTGATTCACGCGCCGATCTACGCGCGGATCGACGCGCTGGAACATCCGCGGCCCGCATTGTCGATCCTGCAGTCCTATTGGACACCGCAGAGCCGCGGCAGCGTGATGGTCCGGTCGAACGACGCGGCAGTGCCGCCGGCCATCCAGCTGAACACGCTGACAGCGGTAGCCGACGTGGCCGCGTTCGTGCGGGCGATCAGGCGGACACGGGAGATCGTCGCCACCGAACCGTTGGCATCGGCTGTCGCGGCCGAGGTTCACCCCGGGCCCGCGGTGGACACCGACCGGGAGCTGGAGTCGTGGGTCAGGGCGACCGTTGCGACCACCGGGCACCCGGCGTGTACGGCGGCGATGGGTACCGAGCCCGACAGCGTGCTCGACCCACAGCTGCGGGTGCGCGGTGTGACGGGCCTGCGGGTGGCCGACGCCTCCGCGTTGCCGCGCATCCCCCGCGCCAACACCAACGCCCCGGCGATCATGGTCGGCGAGCGCTGCGCGGACTTCATGCTCGGCTCCTGTACATAACTTTCGTCACGTGTCGGATCGCGGCGATACACTTCGAACATGAGTTCGAGTAAACAACTGATCATCGCGGCGCTCGACGCCGCCGAAGCAAGCTATCGCGACCTCGCGTCGCTTCCGCTGGAAGCCCTTACGCGCCCCGAGAAGACGGAGCTCCTCAAGCGGCTGGGCGACATCGACAAGAAGATGACGGCGCTGGATCGGCGGCTGATAGGGCAGCTGATCAGCCAGGGAGACCCCGCGATGTTCGGGGCGGCGTCATGGGCCGACGTGCTGTCCCGACGCTTGCGAATATCACAGGGAGAAGCACAGCGGCGAATTTCGGAGGCATGCAGCGCCTAGCTTTTTACACCTCGCTTAGACACCTAGTCCTTCCGTTTCAGCATCCAGGCCGGGATCCAGTGGGTGACGGATTTGCGCCGTGATCCGTAGGCGATCTCATAGGTGACCAGGCCCCACCAGTAACCCTGCTCACAGACGCCCCAGCAGCTGAGTCGGCCTTCGACGACCGAGTGCATCTGCAACCCCGCGGGGTTGTAGCCGCCGGCGCGATGCGGCTCGCGGGGGAACAGCGACGCCAGATCGACAAGCACCGTGACCGGCGGGTCCACCCGGCGGAACGCCTGCTGCACGGGTTGCCCGTTGTAGCCGATCGACTGGAGCTCGCCCACTGTTCGATCATACGTTCGAACAGCTTTTTGCAGTCGACAACCGTTCTACGCTGAACCTGCCATGTACATACCTCGACAGTTCGCGCTCTCCGACGAGGAGACCGAGGCCGCGCTCGGGCAGGCCGGCTTCGCGCAGCTGGTCACCCACGACGCGACGGGATTCCTGGTCACGCCGCTGCCGCTCATCTACACCGGACACTCGCTGATCGGTCACGTGTCGCGGGCCAACCCGCACTGGAAGGCCGACGGCCAGGAGTCGGTGGCCATCTTCTCCGGCCCGCAGGCGTACATCTCGCCGAGCTTCTACGAGACCAAGTCGGAAACAGGCAAGGTCGTGCCGACGTGGAACTACGAGATACTCAACGTCTACGGCAGGCTCGTCGCGCACGACGATGCGGACTGGGTGCTCAACCTCGTCACGATGCTGACCAATCGGCACGAGCAAGATCGCGCGGAGCCGTGGCAGGTCACCGATGCGCCCGAAAGCTACACCCGCGCGCAGCTACGCGCGATCGTCGGCATCGAGATTGTGATCTCGAAAGTCGAAGGCAAGGCGAAGATGTCGCAGAACCAACCCGAACGAAACCGCGCGGGTGTGGTCGCCGGCCTCAAGAACTCTGCCGAGCCCGGCGATCAGGCGGTCGCCGATCGCGTAGAGGCCTTCGGCACCACGAACGCGAACGGCCGCGGGTAACCCAACCCGGTCAGCCGTGCTCGCCGCACCGCATCGACCGCCACCGAACGCACCTCGCCCGACGATGGCTCGTAGCACTGCCAGTGCAGCCAGTCGATGTCGACGATCAGCACCCAGTGCCGGGG
>DATJIX010000538.1:0-7199 GCA_035492865.1 Mycobacterium sp.
TGATGTCGGCCTACGCGGCGTCGACGTCACGGATCAAGCTCGGCCAGATGTGCACCGCGATGGGTTACCGCAACCCGGTGTATCTGGCCAAGGTGGCCGCCACCGCGGACATCATCTCGGGCGGCCGCGTCCAGATGGGCATCGGCGGCGGCTGGTATGAGCACGAGTGGAAGGCGTACGGCTACGGGTTCCCCTCCGCGGGTGTTCGGTTGGGCATGCTCGATGAGGGTGTGCAGATCATGCGCGACGCATGGCGCAAGGGCGAGGTCAGCCTCGACGGCAAGCACTATCAGGTCAACGGTGCGATCGTCGAGCCAAAACCGTTGCAGGAGGGCGGTCTTCCGCTGTGGATCGCCGGCGGCGGCGAGAAAGTGACGCTGCGCATCGCCGCCAAGTATGCGCAGTACACCAACTTCACCTCCGAGCCCGAGGGTTTCGCGCACAAGTCGCAGGTGCTCGCGGACCATTGCCGCAACGTCGGAACCGAGTACGACGCGATCGTGCGGTCGGCCAACTTCAACGCCGTGGTCGGCGAGTCCGAGGCCGATGTCGCCGACCGCGTCGCACGCTTGCGGGCCAGGCAGGTCACCGTGGCCAACGAGGCCGCCGTCGACGGCATGCTGGGCAACGTCACGTCGCCGGACTCGGCCTCCGGCACCCCCGAGCAGATCGTCGAGAAGCTCAAACGAATGCGTGACCTCGGCTGCGAGTACGCGATCCTCAACTTCCCGGAGGCCGCCTACGACCGGTCGGGCATCGAGTTGTTCGAACGGGAGGTCATCCCGGCGCTGAACTAAGCCCGCGGGCTTGGCTCGATTTCTGCGTGAGGGTCGTTAACCCGCCGAATTCACAGCCCTGGTGCAGAAATCGGCGGCCCGCGGCGGTGTCGTCGCAAGGACTTGCCGGTCAGCTAGACGACGGGCGACACCTGATAGTGCAGGATGCGCCAACCGTCGTCGGTGTGCGTGACCAGCACCCCCAGGTTCAGGGTCAGATCGGGCTGATTCGGGAAGGCGAAGTCGGCGCGGACGTAGCCGAGCACCAATTCCTCTGTGGGCCTGCGTGTCTCGAGCACCCGATAGGTGACCGTCATACCGGGCGGCTGGCTGTCGTAGTAAGCGGCGACGCCGTTGCGGCCCACGCTGTAGGGACGCAACCCTTGGAATATCGCGTCCTTGGCGAACACCGCGGCAACCTTCTGCGGCTCGTGTGCGTCGATGCCGGCCTTCCACTGGTCCAGTACGCCGCACAGAATCTCAGTGTCCTGCACTTTGACCCCCATCAACATGAAGTATCTCGCCGGTGACGAACGGCGCGTTCTCCAGGTACATGACCGCGTCGACGACGTCATCGATCTCGCCGAGCCGGCCAACCGGGTGCAGCGTCGCCAGCGTGTCGAACGTGGCCGGATCGTGCATGGGCGTGCGGATCACGCCCAGCGCAACGGTGTTCGCGCGGATACCGCGATTGGCGTACTCGATGGCCAGCGACTTGGTCACGGCGTTCAGCCCGCCTTTCGTCAACGACGCCAGCGCCGACGGTACTCCGGAATTGGCGTGGTCGACCAGGCTGGTGCTGATGTTCACGATGTGGCCGCCGCCCTCGCGCGACAGCATCGCGGCGACCGCGGCGCGTGAAACCTCGAAGAAGCCACGGAGGTTCACTCCGGTGACGGCGTCGTAGTCCTCGTCGGTGTAGTCAATGAACGGCTTGGAAATGAAGATGCCGGCGTTGTTGACGACGGTGTCGACCCTGCCGAACCGCTCCATCGCCGCGTCGACGACCCGCTGCCCGACGCCGGGCTGCCCGATGTCGCCGGACACCGTCACGACCATCGGGTCGTCACTCTCGCCGATGGTGCGGGAGTTGGCGACCACTGCGTACCCGAGCTTGCGGTAGGCGGTCACCAGGCTCGCGCCGATGCCCTGTGAGGCCCCTGTGATGATGGCGACCCGCTGCGTAGTGCTCATTGTCTGATTCCTTCCTCGTGCCGATGCAGGCTGCAACGCAGGGCCGGTGGCGATCGATGTTGTTCAGCTAAGACCGGTTCGCTCACTGGTGATAGGCGTTGCCTACTAGGCTTGCCCGGTGGAGCTGCGTCAGCTGCGCTACTTCGTGACCGTCGCCGAGGAGCTGAACTTCGGTCGCGCGGCCGAACGGCTGCACATCGCCGGTCCGTCGCTCTCCCAGCAGATCAAGGCGCTCGAACGTGACTTGAAGGTCAGCCTGTTCGATCGCGACCGCCGCTCCGTCACCCTGACCGCCAACGGCGCCGCGTTGCTGCCGCATGCCCGCGCGTTGGTGGAGCAGGCAGACGAGTTGCGCAGGCGGGCAGCCGGTCTGGTGGCGTCCGAGCCTGTGCGGATCGGCTACGTGAACTGGTGTCCCGCCGACTTGGCCGAACGGGTCGCCGGGGTGGCTCAGCTGCGGCTGGACACCTGGGTGATGCCGTCGCACACGCAGGCCGCGCGCGTCGCCGACGGAAATCTCGACCTCGCGATCTGCTGGGTGCAGACAACGGATCTCGCGTCGCTGTCCCTCGATGCCCATCTCATCGGCGCGGATCGGCTGTACGCGTTGTGTGTCGGGTCGGACACGTCGCCGGTCGACGCGAAGGACACCTTGGTTCTGGTGGACTCCGACGAGGCGACGTGGTCGTCGTGGAACCGCTACGCCGAGCAGTTCGCCGCAGATACCGGGGCGCGCATCGTGCGCGTCGACGACGGGGGAGTCACCGGGCCAACATTTTTCGAGCACATCCGCCGACTGCGCAAACCGGTGCTGAACAACCCGAAGGGACACAACGTCCAGGAGCCCAGTGGGCTGCTGCGGCGACCGGTCGTCAATCCGACACCGCTGTGGACGTGGTCGCTGGTCTGGCGCCGCGATGAGCAGAGTCCGGGCGTGCGCGCGGTCGTCGATCGGTTCACCCGCGACGCGCCAGCACTGGACGACGAAGGGGCGTGGTTGCCTGCCGCGGATCCGCATCGGTCGACGGGAACCCGAACCTGAGCAGCCCGGCGACCATCGCCGATGCCAGCACGACCAGCGACGCCACCACCAGCGCATGTGAAAAGCCATTGTGCAGAAGGGGCGTCACCGCCACCGGGCCGACGATCTGGCCGACGGAGTAGCCGCTGGTCAGCAGAGCCACGGCGCCGGGGAAGCCGAGCAGGCGACCTGCTGCCAGGGCCATCGTGCTGACCCCGATGAACGTCGCCCCGAACAGGATTGCCCCGATGATGGCTGCGACCGGACCGGGCGCCACCGCGGGTAGCGCGATCCCGAACGCCTGCAGCAGCAGCGCTCCACTGAGCAGAGTCGGATGCGACCGCCGCGCACACAGCCATGCCCACAGCGCGGCCGACGGCACCGCGGCCACGCCGACGAAGAGCCACGCGCCGTTGCCGAGCCAGCCGGACGAGGTCTGCTTGATCGCCGCGACCAGGAACGTACCCGCGATGATGTAGCCGATGCCCTCGAGCGAGTAGCTGACGAACAGCACCGCGAACCAGCGGTTCGCGCGTCGCAGCGACGGCGGCGCAACCGGCGAAGGCGCGTCGGCCGTGTGAGCTCTTCCGCGCATCCCCCATGCGCCCGCACTCAGCGCAGCGGCCAGCGCCGCCGACGTCCACCACGCGCCCTGCCAACCCGCTTCCGCGGGAATGGTCAACACCAGCGCACCCGACAGCGCGATACCGAGGCCGACGCCGCCGAAGCCCCAGCCCGGCAGGTGTGACGGCAGGTGATCCATCATCGAGTTGACGGCGATGACGAACACCACCGCACTGGCGAAGCCCGCGACAGTGCGCAGCACCAACCAGCCAATTATGTTGGGCAGCAATGGCATTGCCGCCAGGGTGAGCACCAGCACGACGAGCGCGGCCCGCCATGCGACTGTCGAGCGGGCCAGCCGCGGTGATGCGGTGCCCGCCAGCGCGCCTGCCAGGTAGCCGACGTAGTTCGCGGTGGCCAGCGCGCCCGCGGCCTGCGGGGTGAGCGCGGTCTGCGCGGTCATCAGCGGCAGGATCGGGGTGTAGGCGAAGCGGCCGATACCCATGGCGGCGCCCAACCCTGCGGCACCGCGACCGACGTGTGCCCAGTGCGCATGCATGACCCAAGGGTGCGTCGGCGCGCCCCGCGAATGCCACGACCGAATTGCTCTCAGCTGTTAGGTGCTCACTCTCAGGCGATCGCCTTGGAGGTTCCTTCGGGTTCGCTGGTGTCGATTACATACCGTATGCAATCCGTGCTACCTGTGGGTTGTTACCTAGGCCACACCCTTGAGGAGCGCGCTGCATGACGACACCTAGTCACCGGTCACGACGCCGGTTTCTCTCCGGCACCTTGACGGGGGCCCTAGGCGGGGTTGGGGCGCTGGCAATTTCTGCATGCAGTTCCAGCGCCACTCATGGCGCCTCAGCCCCAACGGCCGCATCAACCGAACCGCTTCAGCCACTCGCAGCCAACGCGGATCAGGCCCTGCAATTACTCAACGACGGCAACCAACGGTTCGTCGACAACAACGCCCAACACACTGACGACAGCGTGCAACGCCGGATCGCGGTCAGAACTGCGCAGAAGCCGTTCGCGACAATCCTGAGCTGTGTCGACTCGCGTGTGCCTGTCGAACTCATCTTCGATCGAGGTTTCGGCGATTTGGTTGTTATCCGTAGCGCCGGTGAAGTACTGGATCGCTCGGTCATCGGCAGCCTGGAATTCGGTGTTGCCGAACTCAATACGCCACTTCTTATGGTCCTCGGTCATCAGAGGTGCGGAGCACTGACCGCTGCTGTCAATGCTTTAGACACCAAGTCCACCGAACAGGACGACCTGGGCTACCTGGTCGATGCCTTGGCACCTGCCGTCCGGAAAGTCTCCGGACAACCCGGAGACCGAGTGACAAACGCGGTCCGGGCGAATGTCGCGCTGACACTCGGTCAACTTCGTCAGTCGCCCGTACTTGGGCAACTCGAACAGCGCGGCACGGTGAAGATGATCGGCGGGTTCTACAGCCTCGACACCGGCAAGGTCGACGTCATCTGATTCAGCTCACACGACACCTCGAGAGAAAGTGAATGAACAGTAACGCTGAGCCAACGAAACTTAACGACCCGGTGAACCTGTGGAGTCGCTGACGTTTCATTACTCGTAGAGGATCCTTACGTGCTCTCGATTTCACCCGCGGTCGACCTCGAACCCCCTCGTCCTGAGTGGGTGCCCAGGCCGCACATCGTCCGTCAGCGTGCTGACACCTGGGCCCGGCCGGCGCATCCCGCCGACATCGCGCAAGCCCGGCTGTTCGACGCCGTTCTACTAGGCGAAATCGCCGAGTTGGAGGCGCTGGTCGCCTCGATGGAGAAGCGTTGGTTGCGGCGATGTGAGCGTGGCATCGATGAGCCGCACCGGCCCCCAGAGGGTTTGGTGCGGATGCGTGGACGGGTCCTAGAGGCGCGGCAACTCCTGGATGCGCTGCGCGACAGGTTCCCGTCGGAGTGAGCGGACCTCCGCCATGCGACGGAGATCCGCTCACGGTGATTCAAATCGACGGGGTCCACACGCCGGTCGCGGCGGCGTCGCGCGCGTAGTCGGCGAAATCCTTGGGCGCGCGTCCGATCGCCCGCTGCACGCCGTCGCCGAGTTGCGCCTTGCTTCCGAGCACTTCGGTGAACAGATGGTTGAACAGCCAGATGAAGTCTTGCGGCAGACCGTATTCCGTCAGCATCGCGGTGTAGTCCTCGATTGGCATCGTCACGAACGCGACGTCGCGGCCCGCGGCGGCGCCGATCTCCGCCACCGCGTCGCGGAAGCTGAGCAGGCGCGGACCGGTCAGCTCGTAGAGCTGGCCGACATGACGGTCGTCGGTCAGCGCGGCCACCACCACGTCGGCGATGTCGTCGGCATCCACGAACGGCTCCTGCACCTGATCGACGGGCAGTGACACGGTGCCCGCGAGCACCTCCTCGAGCCACGCGCCCTCGTCGAAGTTCTGCGCGAAGAAAGCGCACTGCACGATCGTCCACTCGAGGCCGGATGCCATCACGACGCGCTCAGCCTTCTCGGCCTCGGCTTCGTTGCGTCCGGACAGCAGCACCAGCCGGCGCACGCCAGCCGCCGCGGCCATTTCGGTGATGGTGCTGATGGCGTCGACCGAGCCGGGCACGGCCAGGTCGGGGTAATAGGTGAGATAGACCTTGTCGACGCCGGCCAGCGCGGCCGGCCAGGTCCGCGCGTCGTCCCAGTCGAAGGGGATGTCGGCCGACCGGGAGCCGTGCCGGACTTCGATGCCGCGGCTTTCGAGTTGATCGACGACGCGCTTTCCGGTCTTGCCGGTGCTGCCGATGACGAGAATGGTGTTGGTGGTCGTGTTGGTCATGTCTCGAATTCAACGGCCCGGATTCGAGACGATCCATGGCTCAAACGCTCGATGGCATATCCATTCGTCTGGAAGGGGACATCGGCGATGAACAAGGTTTCACTTGCCGCGCTCGCGCGGGAGCAGTTGGAAGTCGCCCGCGGGGTGAGCAGTGGGCGCAGCGCGCACACCGTCTACGGCGGTCACGAGCACTCGCTGCGCCAGACGCTGATCGCGTTGACCGCGGGCAGTCAGATGGCTGAGCACGAGAGCCCGGGTGAAGCCACCCTGCAGGTGCTCGTCGGCAGGGTGCGGCTCACCAACGGGCAGGTGCATTGGGACGGCTCGGTCGGCGATCACCTCGTCGTCCCGCAGTCCCGCCATGGTCTGGAGGCGCTGGAAGACTCGGCGGTGCTCCTGACGATCGCGAAAGTCGTCGGCCCGCACGTCTAGAAAACGATTTCGGCGCGCTTACCGTCGCTGAGCGACCGGTAGCGCGCCGAAATCGCTGAATGTCAGTGGTGGAAGATCAGGGCGTTCGGGTTCCCGCCGAACGGCTGCTGGTTCTGCGCGGCCTCCTGCGCAGCGGCACCGGGGGTGGCGGTGATCTGTGCGTTGCCTGCGTGCTGCTGGACGTTGGCATTGGTATCGGCTGAGGCGAGCGGTGCCAGTGCAATAGCGGCGGCAGACGCGGCGATGGCCAGTGGTGCGACATGACGCAGTTTCATTGTCGTTTCCTCTCGGTTTCGGTCACATGTCGTGTGGCCACAACACTCGTCCGATCGAGGGGTCTTGTCGTCGTGGGTAACCGTAGATCGCATATACCGGCTAGCTGCTAGACGGC
>DATJIX010000539.1:0-4663 GCA_035492865.1 Mycobacterium sp.
CCAGATCTCGGCCGGTCGCCTTCAACTCGGCATCGGCAGTGGTTCGATCGAAGACGAACACAACCGGGTCGGCATGGAGTGGGGCACGTTCGGTGACCGTTCCGGACGGCTGGGCGAGACGTTGGAGATATTGCACCAGGCGTTCGCGAACGAGGTAATCGACTTCACCGGAAAGCACTTCACCGTTCGCGACATGCCCATCAAGCCCGGGCCGGTCCAGCAACCCCGGCCGCCGATCGTCGTGGGCGGCGTCGGCGAGAAGTACACGCTGCCGCTGGTGGCGCGGTATGCCGATGTCTGGAACATCCCCACCTACGCGCTCGGTGAGCTGGAGCACAAGGTGGCGGTGCTGCGGTCGATCTGCGCGGAGATCGGCCGCGACCCATCGGACATCACGCTGTCCGTCGAGGCGGTGATGGCGCTGGCCCCCGACGACGGGGCACTGCCCGCGGTGCGCGGGCTTGCCGAAAAGCGGTTCGGTGTACCGGCATTCGGCCTCAAAGAGGGTGGACTGATCGGCACGCCGCCTGCGATCGTCGACCGCCTCCACGAACTACAGGACCTCGGGTTCGGCCAGATCGTGTTGTTCACCCACGACCGTGGATCGGATGAGACGCTCGAGCTACTGGCGTCCGAGGTGATCGCTCAGCTGTAATTCGGCGTGCAGACCTCGTTTTTGCACTGAGGGCTGTGATTTCTTGCCGATCGCAGCCCTCACCGCAAAATTGAGGGCTAAATCGGCCCCTATGCGGGCGCTGAATAATTCGGCCTGCCTAGTCCGAGCGCCTGCTGGGCGATCATGTTGCGGAACACCTCGAGGGTGCCACCGTAGATGCCGGTCGGCCCCGCCAGCCGGAAGATGTACTCGGCAGGCTCATTCGACAGGCCCGACGCCGAACCGAGGATGTCCATCAGGTCGGGCGTGACGTCGCGCATCGTCTGGGCGATAGCCACACGACCGAACATCTCCGGTGTGCTCATCGCCGCCTCCATCCGGGCGATGCTGCGCCCCAGGCGGTATCTCACCGAATCGTCGTCGGCCGCGACGGCCGCGACTTTGTCGACGGCCTCCGCCAGCAGCAGGACATGTTCGGTCATGGCGGCGATCTTGTCGAGGCCGTCGACCTCCCGTTCGACTGTGCCGTGCTCGTCGTTGAGCGCTTCGCGCAGCACGGTCCAGCCGCCGTTGACCTCGCCGATGCGGTATCTGTCGTCGATGCGCACGTCGCTGTAGTAGGTGATGTTGGTGCGGTCGCCGTCCACGGTGCGCAGCGGTTGGATCTCGACGCCCTGCTTGTCGAGCGGCACCAGAAACATCGTCAAGCTCTTGTGTTTTGGCGCATCCGGGTCGGTGTTGGTGACCAGGAAGACATACTGGGCATTGTGCGCGTTCGACGTGAACATCTTGGCGCCATTGATGATCCAGCCGTCGCCGTCGCGCACGGCGCGCGTCTTGCATGTCGCGACGTCGGATCCACCTTCGGGCTCGGTATAGCCGAGGCATAGCCGATACTGTCCGGCCAGTGCGCGTTCCAGGACCTCGTCCTTGAGCGCCTGCGAGCCGAACTGCACGACGGCCCGCGCGACCATTGCCGTGGTGCCCCAGTGGAACCACGGGGTGTGCGCACGACCGATCTCGAGGTTCCAGATGCGCCGGCGTAACCGACTGAAGCCACCGTCGGCTTCGTCCTTGAAATCGGCGGCCAGATAACCGGCCTCGCCAAGCGCCAGGTGCACACCCTCGTCGAAGTTCTCGCCGGTTTCGCGGTCGCGGTCGATGACTTCCTGAGTCACCAGGGTCTTGAGGAATGCCCGCAACTCATCCCGGAATGCCCGGTCGTCGTCAGACAGCACCACCCGTGAGAAATCCACAGACCCACCGTGACACTTTTCAGCGAATCTGTAAAGTAGGCGTATGGGTATCGTCACCACGAGTTCGGAAACCGCCTTCAATTACCCGCCCGAGGTGGTGTACGACTTCGTCACCAACCCTACGAACTGGACCAAGACCTACCCGGGCAGCACGCACGTCGGTGGCCTACCCGAGCACCTGCCGCTGGAGGTCGGCGACGGCTGGACCGAATCGGGCCCCGATGGTGACCGGATATTCTCCTGGCATCTCGCCATCGCGATGCGCCCAACTATGTGGGTCTTCAACTCAGTCGGCCGCCTCGGTCATGACCGCGACGGCAACGGTGGCATGGAAGGCCGAATCACGGTTCAGTACCACTTCACCCAGCCCGGCGACAGCATCACGCTCTTCACGCGGACCATGACGATCGAGGCCTACAAGCATGCTCCGCTGCCGGACGGCTTCTTCCGAATAGTGAACCCCGCCAATATCGACGCCTACCACTCCGCCATCGCGCGGGAACTGGCCGCGTGATGCAGCGCGCGCCGCAACGCGGCGCCCTGCAGCTCGAACAACTGCTGGCTGATCTCCCACTCCGGCAGCAGCGAGTCGAACCCATGGCACGTGCCGGGAAAGACGTGTAGCTCGGTCGAGACGCCCGCCCACATCAGCCGCAGCGCGTAGTCGACCGCCTCGTCGCGAAGCGGGTCCAGCTCCGAGCACGAGATGAAGGCACTTGCGCCACCGGTCAATTCGTCGGTGCGCGCGGGCACCGCGTCGGCAGGCAGCGACTCACCACAGACGTAGTGCTGCCACATCTGCGTCACCGCCGGACCGTCGAATCCCGGTGTGGCATCGAACTCATCCTTCGACGGCGTCGGGCGATCGTCGAGCACCGGTTGATGCAGCAACTGGAACACGATCCGCGGCGCGGACCCGCTGGCTGCCCGTTGAGCCAACAGCGCCGCTATCGCCGCGCCGGCACTGCTGCCCGCGACCGCCAGTCGTTTGGTGTCGACGCCCAGGTTCGCCCCGTTGTCAGCCACCCACGCGAGCACAGCCGCCGCATCGTCAAGCGCGGCCGGATAGGGGTGTTCGGGTGCCAACCGGTAGTCGACGGAGATCACCGTGCAACGTCCTCGTCGCGCGAACTCGACACACTGCTGATGATCGGTGTCGAGATTCCCGAGCACGAAAGCTCCTGAGTGACAATAGATCACCGCGGGTGCGGGTGCTGCTCCCCCACGGTAGATGCGCACCGGAACGGAATGCGCCTCGCGGTTCTCGATCTCGACCCCGACCGCGTTCACCTCGCGGGACGATTCGGCGCGGCGCTGGTTCAGGGAGTCACGGACCACGCCGAGCACCGTTGTCGATATGTCGGTGCGGGCCGCTGCGAACTGCCGCAGCGCCGGGTCTAGACGGTCCTCGACCATGCTGCGCTCACCTGCTCGACAGGGCGATCATCAGTTGGCGGTTCGAAGGTGTAGGCGGACGGCCGGAATCGCCGCGTCATGCCCCAGAACGCCCGCGCACTCCTGGGCCATTGGGTGACCACCCTGCCGTTGGCGGCGCGGAAGTAGTTGCTGCACCGGGTAAGCCACACGGTGCCCTCCATCCAGCCGTCGATCTTGGCCATGAAGTCGGCCATCGCTGTGGTCCGGACCGCGATATACGACCTGCGCCTTCGCCGCATATATCTCAGCGCACGCACGATGTAGCGGGCCTGTGCCTCCAGCATGAAGATCACGCTGTTGGAGCCGACATTGGTGTTGGGGCCGTAGAGCATGAAGAAGTTGGGGAAGCCGGGCACAGCCATGCCCAGATAGGCGTATGCGCCCTCGCGCCATGCCTCCCGCAGCGTCGCGCCGCCCTCGCCGGTGACGTCGATCTGTCCAAGATAGTCCGCGGCCGCATAGCCGGTGGCGCACAACACCACATCCACGTCGAGCTGAGTGCCGTCGTAGGTGACCAACGTGCGTTCCCGCAGGGTCCGAGCCGGGCTCGACACCACTTCGACGTGGGGCTGTGTCAACGCCTGCAGATAATCCGTCGCGAAGACCAGCCGCTTGCAGCCGAAGGGGTGGTCGGGAGTCAGCTTGCGGCGCAGTTCTTCATCGGGCACCGTCGCGTCCAGGGCGCGCAACGCGACGCCCTTGAATTCCTCGGTTTTGTCACTACCGTTTTCGATCACCGAGATGTTGGACTCACTTCGCAGCCACAACCGGGTTCGGTAGATCTTCTTGGCGAACGGCACGTGGCGAAAGATCCACTTCTCCCGATCCGTATAGGGCCGGTCGGGTTTCGGCAGGATCCAGGTGGGCGACCGTTGCACGGAGTACACCCGGTCAGCCACCTTCGCGACCTCCGGCACCAGCTGCGCCGCCGTGGATCCGGTGCCGAGGACAGCCACGCGTGCGCCGCGCAGATCCACGGAGTGGTCCCAGCGAGCCGTGTGCATCAAGGTTCCGGTGAACGGTTCCTGCTCAACGAGATCCGGAAGCAGCGGCTGAGTGAACAGTCCGATGGCCGAGACCACGACATCGAAGGTGAACCGCTCTCCCACGCTGGTGGTCACCTGCCAAGCGCTGCCGTCCCAATGGGCCGACGTGACTTCGGTGTTCAACTTCAGATTCGGGCCGAGCTCATAGCGTTGGGCACACTGCTCGAAGTACTCCAGGATTTCAGGTTGCGCCGACCACATCCGTGACCAGTTCGCGTTCAGATCAAAGGAGTACGAGTACAGGTGCGACTTCACATCGCACGCCAGCCCGGGGTAGGTGTTTATGCGCCACGTCCCGCCGACACCGT
>DATJIX010000540.1:0-12414 GCA_035492865.1 Mycobacterium sp.
CCACCACACGCCACGATTCGCAACGACGAGATGTCGCGACCGGGGTTGGCGTGCAGGTACTGCAACACGTCGTTCCAGATCGTCGGCACCGCCGCGGCAACAGTGGGACGACGCCGTTCGATCATGTCCACCAGCGGCTCCGCCTGCAGGAACCGGTCCGGCAGCAGCAGGTCGGCGCCGGCCATCACTGCTGCATATGGCTGGCCCCACGCGTTCGCGTGGAACATCGGCACGATCGGCAACACGTGGTCGCCGTCGCGCAGGCCCAGCGTGTTGGCCGAGCACACCGACATCGAGTGCAGGTAACTCGAGCGATGGCTGTACACCACACCTTTCGGGTTCCCTGTCGTGCCGCTGGTGTAACACATTGCGGCGGCACTTCTTTCGTCCAGATCGGGCCAGTCGAATTCGAGCGGTTGTCCGTCGAGCAGATCTTCGTAGCGGATCACGCTCTTGCCCGATTCGGTCAGCGGCGAGATGTCGCCCTCACCGACCGCGATCACGGTCTGCACCGTGGTCAGCTCCGGCAACATGGCGGCGAACGCAGGCACCAGCGACATGTCCACCAGCACAACGCGATCCTCAGCCTGGTTGGCGATGAACGCGATCTGTTCGCCGGTCAGCCGGATGTTCAGCGTGTGCAACACCGCTCCCATGCACGGTGCGGCGAAGTAGGTCTCCAGGTGCTCCTGGTTGTTCCACATGAACGTCGCGACGCGATCGCTGTCCGTGACGCCGAGTTCCCGCAGTCCGTGTGCGAGCTGCGCCACCCGCGTGCCCAGCTCGCCGTAGCTGATGTCGCGGTATCCCGCTGGCGTCGCCGTCGTGACTCGGCGGTTCGAATTCCACCCCGTGCCGTGCCGCAGAATGCCCGTCACGGTCAACGGAAAGTCCTGCATCGTGCTCTGCATGTCCACCCCCCAGTGTCGCTGGCGCCATGATCGTCCATCGCACAGCGAGATCGCCGGGAAACCGGCAAACAGCCCGATAGCATCGCCTGCCATGAGCCATCCCGGCTATCCGCCGCCACCACCTCCGAAACCGCCGATTGGACAGGCTGACCTATGGATCTCGATCGGCACGCTGGTGCTCACGGTGGCGTTCGGGGCGGTCGCCGCGACGATGGGGCTGTTCTCGCTGGCCTTCCTGGATTACTGCCCGCCCGAGAGCTGCAGCGCCGACGGCGCCGCGACCGCCGTGCTAACCGCGTTGCTTGCCGCCGTCGCGATCGGAGTCATCGGCCTGGTGGTGACGATCGTCCAGCTGGTTCGGCGCAAACCCGGGTGGCCGTTTGCCGTTGCAACTTTCGTGCTGTGTGTGCTCGCGGTGGTGCTGGGAGGCGTCGGCTACGCGATGGCCGTCAGCTGATCCGGGTCGGGCGAAATCGGCCACCGGGCGGGTCTCTTCGCCTACGGTTGCCAGGGTGGAACCACACCATTTGAAAACCCTCGAGCGTGTGCCCGTAGAGGCGCTGCACTCGGGGGATCATGTCACCGACGTCAACGGTGGCGGCCATCATTACATCGTTCTGGAGTCCAAGATTCTCAGCGGCGGCTGCGTGGTCCTGGAACTGGAATCCAAAGCCAATGACCAGCTCCGGGTCATCGAGATGTCGTTCCCCACAGGCTACGAAATGGCTAGGTCACCCCGCCGCCCCGCGTAGTGACGGCAGGTCTTCAGCGGGTGCGCTCGGAGAGGTGCACGATTACCTCGTCGCCTGCTTCTTTGCCGATGCGCTGACGCAACGCCGTCTTAACCGGCAGCTTGTGGGTGCCGTCGCCCAGGGCCATGAACGAGGTCGCGAACGGCTGGCCGTCCACGGTGCCGCGGACCTTGACCAGGCCGCGGGTGCCGAAGAACGCGGCCGAGTCGGGCATGACGACGTAGGTCCAGCCGCCCTTGTTCTCGCTTTTCTGCAGTTTCGCGGTGAACCGCCGATCCAGTGGTTCGCTCATGAGTTGTCCTTTCAGGCTGTCTTCCTATAACGACTCGGCTCGGCCCGAAAAGACATCGCGACGCATTGAATCCCGGCCGCGTGCAGCGGCCCGAACGGGCGCGTACACCACGGGACGGCTGCGGACCTGCGGCTAAGATCGATTTGTTAACACTCACGGCGTGCGGGGCTGCGATCTCGACCAGATGGAGGACGTATGAGCGGTGGCGGCTCTCGCCCCCGGCGGCCAACCATCATCGATGTGGCGCGGGTGGCCGGTGTCTCCAAGTCGACCGTCTCGGCTGTCCTGCGCGGAACTCCGGGCACCAGCTCGCAAGCCATCGAACGGGTCAACCGCGCGGTCGTCGAACTCGACTACCAGCCCAACAACGTGGCGCGCCAGCTGGTAGGCGCACAGAGCAAGCTTCTCGGAGTGGTTGTCGGTGACCTCAGTAACCAGTTCTTCGCCCAGATGGCGGTGCACGTCGAGCGCAGTGCCACGCTGGCGGGTTACAGCACAATATTCTGCAACACCCTAGGCGACCCCGACCGCGAGCTCGCTGCCGTCGCCCGACTGCTTCAGCAGCAAGTCGCCGGAATCCTGTTCCTGAGCATGGAGGCGTCCGCGGACCTGTTGCGCGACGCGGTCGGCGGCCGGGTGCCTGTCGTCTTTGCGACGTGCCGTGCCGACTGGGCGGACTCGGTGTGCATCGACGACACCCAGGCGGCCTACCTGGCCACCAGTCATCTACTGGAGCTCGGGCACCGGCGCATCGCGTTCGTCGCGACGGAGTCGATGGAGTCGGTGGCCCAGGCTGAACGTCTCGACGGCTACCGGGCCGCGCTTCGGGCGGCGGCGCTTCCCGAAGGACCGGTGATGATGTGGACACCCGGCGATTCCACGATCGACGTCGACGGCGCACAGCTTGACCTCAAGGCGGTGCTCAGCGATCGCCGGCTCTTCTCAGGAATTTTCGCCGTGCACGACTACATCGGCGTTGCTCTGCTGGATTCGGCCAACGCGCTGGGCTTCGCCACTCCCGAGGACTTCGCCATCGTCAGCATCGACAACATCAGCTCGACTGGGTTGCACTCGGTTTCACTGACAACGGTGGCACAGCCGTTCGACGCCGCTGCAGAAGAATCGCTCTCCCTGCTGATTCGACGGATCAAGGGAGAGCAGGCCGGTCCACCGACGTTGATCACCTTGCCGGTCGCGCTGGTGACTCGCCGCTCGACGACCGGACGTCACTCGACCCAGGTCCCTTTCACCGAGGCGGATGCGTTGTCCCCGGCGGTCAGCCGGTAGCTAACGCAGCGGCCGCGCAGTCACCTCGTCCGCCCACGGGTCGATGACCACCTGCATCGAGTCCCCCCGTTGCGCGGTGATCACACCCTGCTCGGCGTCCTCCAGTGGCACCTTGTGGGTGACGATCCGGTCGAACGGGTAGCGGCCTAGCCTGGCCGCCATCGCCCTCATTGCGGGCTCGTAGGCCTGGGCGGTCTCGCCGCCGATACCGATCACTGTGACGTTGCGAGTGCAGAAGTCGATATTCGGATTCACCGATACCGGACCCATGTCCACGAATGTGCCCGCCTCGATGACGACGCCGCCAATCCGGACCATCCGCAGCGCCTCGACAAACGTCGACGGAACCCCGCTGCAGTCAACCACGATTTCAGGGCCCAAGCCGTCGGTGGCCTCCCTGGTGAGCGCGATGCGCTCCTGCATCGTCGTCTGGCTCGCATCGAAGCTGCGGGTTACCCCGAATTCCTCTGCAAGTCTCAGCCTTTGAGGGAACAGATCGGTTGCGATCATGGTCGACGCGCCGAGCATGGCGGCCTTGGCGATATGACTCAATCCCAGAGGACCGACGCCGAGAACAGCGACCGAACCGCCGGATCGGTTGCCACCGAACATGCCGAGGATGTTCTGCGCAACTTCCAGCCCGTGTGTCACCGCCATCACCTCGGTGATCACGGCGACCTCGTCCGGTAGCGCATCGGGAACACGGAAAATCGGCGTGCCGGGCAGGATGAACATGTACTCGGCCCAACCGCCGAGAAGGTACGGCTCACGTTCACAGTGAAGGCTGTTGCCGTAGTCATCGAGGCGGCTGCACAGGTAGTACGGGTAGCCGTTCTTGCAGAAGAAGCATGTTCCGCATGCCACGTTGGCCCCAGGCACGATGCGGTCGCCCGTGCGCAGCAGGGTGCCGTCCGTGGCATAGACGTCTCCCCCGGTTTCCGTTACGGTTCCGACGTTTTCGTGCCCACAGATGAGTGGGTAGTGGATATCACGCTCATTGGGCGTGCCCGCGTACTGCTTTGATTCGCCTCGGTAGGTGTGCTTGTCGGTGCCACAGACACCCGAAAGCGACACCCGCATCAGCACCGCGCCGGCTGGAACGCCCGCAACGTCGAACTCGCGCATGGTGATCCGCCCGGGCTTTTCTGTCACCGCCGCCTGCGAGCGCTGGGGGCGCGCAGATTGCGCGGGTTGCACCGTCATACCGACATGCCCTCGAGCGCGAGAGCCGCGCGCAGCTCGGCGATGTTGTGGATCTGATTCTGCGCGGTTGCGGCCATGCTCTCGGGGTCAGGGAAGATGTCCTGCTCGATGACCAGCCAGCCGTCGTAGCCGGTTTGCTTTGCTTCACGCAGAAAGTCGTTGAGATTGAAATCGCCTTCGCCGAGCCGGCAGAACACCCGGCGCCGCCACAGCGCTTCGACGTCTTCGCCATTGCGCACGATCTCTTCGATCTGAGAGCGGTGGGCGCTCTTGAGGTGAAGGTGGGTAATCCGCGCCGCGTGCTGCGCGTAGAAGGAGACCGGCTCTCCCCCACCGACGAGCAGGTGGCCGGTGTCCAGGCAGAGGTCGAACGACGTCAGCCGCAGAACTTCCTCCAGCTCCCACGGAGCCTCGATGTTGCCGCCACTTTCGTTGTGGAACACCGGGGCATAGCCGCGTTCACGGCAGTATTGGGCGACTCGTTCGGCGTTGCGCCCGAAGGCGTCCCACTGGGCATCGGTGTAGCCCAGCGACCGGTCACCCACGGCCTGCCCGGGAACCTCCCGCCGGTTGCCCTGACTGATGACAGCGATGGTCGCCCGCGGACCCGGCAGACCCAGCTCCTTGTTCACCGGCGCGGCGACGTCGAACGCGGCAAGCAGTTCGTCGAGTTCTGGCAGTGCAGACTGGAATTGGTCCGTGTCATGGAAGGGAATCTCGAGGTACCCGCCGGCGAGCCCGAGGCTGTGCCGCCGCAGATTCTCCGCGAGAGCAGCCCCGTGGCCGAGATACCCGACCGGGCCAAGGTCGATGCCTTGGTATCCCGCTGACGCGACGGCCGACAACACCCCTTCACCGTCGGGAACATCGGGATAGATTCCGACGGTGAGCTCGAAAGCCCCGTAGCTAACCGGGGCGTTCGCAATGGCAAGCACGAATATTCTCCTTCTCAGATCTGATCTACGAGTTGCAGGTTGGCGGCGACTACCTGTTGGCACAGCCGTATGTCGGCGACCGCGTCGGCGACGGTGGTCGGGACTGGGGCACTGTGCGCGATCAGCGCGTGAAAACGTTCCAATTCGACCTTGAACGGTTCCTGGAACGCGACCGTCTCCGTCGTCACCCAGGAGTGTGCTGAATCTTGTCGACCGCACTCGACTTCCAGTCGCGTCGGCATGTTCGCGAGGTAGGGCGAGGGAAAGGTCAAGGTCGCCCGTCCCCGCTCACCGACGAATGAGAAGCGTTGTTCGTAACGCGCGAGGCCGGGCATGTCCACCCAGTCGACTGAGACCGGCAGGTCGCCGAAGCGCAGCGCGATCGAGATACGGTCCATCGTGAGATCGGCGTACGGCACCGCCGTCACCTCGCCGAGAGTTGCCCGCAGCAGATTGAATTCGTGCACCAGCCCATCGATGAGCAGCTTGCGGTACACCGAACCGGCGGGTTCGCTGTCAGTGTTGATCGCGGCCCGGACCCGCTGTGCGTCGTCAGCCGCGAACTGCGTGAGCGTCTCCGGTGGAAGATCATCGGCGCTCAACACCGGCTGGTGTTCGAGGTAAGGCCGGAATGCCGTCTCCATCGTCATCGTCTGGACGAGCCGAAGCGTGCCGATGGAGGGCAGCACCTCCCGTAACCGTTGGTAGGCCGGGTCGTATCGCTTCATGTAGCCGACCATCACCGGTGTGCCGTGTTTCTCGATGTCATCGATGATCTCGATGCCCTCGGCTTCAGAGAACGCGATCGGTTTCTCGGCGAAGACTGCGACGCCGGCGCGTACGAATGCCGACACGAGTGGGGCGTGGCTACCGGGTGTGAGGACAAGCACGGCGTCGAGATCATGGTCGAGCAGGTCGCTCCACCGGGTGGTGACCTTCGGCACGTTGAACCGACGTGCGCACGCCTCCAGCACGGTCGGCGACGCGTCGCACAACGCGACGATCGTGAACAGATCGGGCAGGGCGGTGAGGTTGGGCAGATGCATGACCTGCCCAACCACGCCGCACCCGATGACTCCCACGCGCAGCGGCGCATGGCTCATGGCGGACTTCTCCCTGTAGTGGAACGGATGGATGTCGGTTCGAAGATGTTTCGCGCCGTTGCGTTACGGCAACGACTGCACCTTTTCTTCGCCGAGCGCCTTGGTGGCTGTGTTCTTCAGCTGGTTGATGGCCTCGTCGACGGAGGTCTCCGGCTTGTTGACGAGCAGACCCGTCGCTTCCTCGAAGCCTTGGCCCCATGCGCTGTAGTCGGCGTTCGAGGGAGTCGGCGTCGCGAAATTGAGGATGGAGCCGAAGAACTCTTGCTGCGGAGCGAATTTCACGAACTCCGGGCTCTTGACGAACGTCGAGTTCGGTGGAACGAAGCCAGCCCAGTTCGCCGCATTCACGAGGTTCTGCTCGTTCTCCATCAACTTCACCAGGTCCCATGCAAGGTCAGAATGCTTGGTGCCGGAGTAGACACCGAGTGCCCAGCCTCCCAATGTGCTTGCAAAGCCTGGGCCTTGGCCGTCCGCGGTCGGAATCTTGGCCACCCCCATCACATCGCCGGCCTGAGGCCAGTAGGGCGCCGAGACGAACTGCGACCAGTTACCGAAGTAGTAGTTCGAACCCACCGCGATCGCCAACTTGCCCTGCTGGAACAAGGTCAAGGGAACTGTTACTGCAGACGGAGAGAACAAATCCGATTGGGCTGCGCCGAGACCGGCTGAATACACCTGCCGGTAAAAGTCCAGTGTCTGGCGCAGTCCGGGGCTGTCGATGATCCACTTCTTGGCGGCCGAGTCGTAGATCTTCGGAGTCTTCGAGCCGTTGATGAGGTTGCCCCCACCCTGCAGGATCCCGTTGGTGCCCTGGCTGGTTCCGGCGGCCAACCACAGCGGCGTCACCGCGGGATCGGCTTGCTTGATGCGTTTGGCTGCATCCAGGATGTCCGCCCAGTTGCGGGGGTTCCACGGCACCGGCAGACCGGCCTGCTGGAACATCTGCTTGTTGTAGAACAGCGACGACACGTTGTCGCCCATGCTCACGGCATAGGTCTTGCCGTCGAACTGCGTCTCCTGCTGGACAGGTTGCGGGAAGGTCTTCCAGAAGTCCGAAGATGCGAGCTTGTCGTCGAGCGCGGTCAGATAACCCGACGACTGCCAGTCCCCTAGCTGGCCGGTCGGCAACTGCGCGACGTCAGGTGCCGTTGCAGGCGAGCGATAGTCCAGGCTCAGTTTGGAGACAATGTCGTTGTAGGAACCCGGAATCGGCACCAGCTTCAGTGTCGCGTCGGGATGGCTTTCGTCGAACTGCTGCTTGATGCTGTTCCAGTACTTGGTCGCGAGGTCCTCGCTGTCGAAGACATACGTGGACCCGTACGCGACGGTCAGTTCCGTTTTGCCGCCGCTGGACCCTCCGCTACACCCGCTCATCGCTGTCGCGGTAAGAGCCAGGGTCGCGATTGCTAATATCGCCTTGCGCATGCGCATGATCTGCTCCTGCTGGTTGTGGATATCAAGCGCATCGCGCGGTGCGATACGCGTTATCGGTGGGAATGAGCCGTTACCTCACTCTCACCGATACGTGGTTGCCGCCAGCGGCCCTGCCAGGCAGGACCTGTCCAGGATTGAGCGGCCGCTACCGGGACTGAAGAGATACATCTTGGTGGGGTCGATGCGCACCGAGACGGTGGAAAGCACCGCCGGCTTGTGGTCGGCGGGGAACCGCGCGGTGATGATCTGGTCGCCGCATCGGCCTGTGACGAACGTTTCGGGTCCCATCGGTTCGACCGCATCGACGATGAGTCGGAACACCACGCCGTCACTGTCATCGGTGGCTGGCTGCAGATCTGTCGGCCGCAGACCCACCGTTACCGAACCGCCGTCGGATTCCTCAGGATTCAATGCGGACCGCTTGATAGGGGGCGTCACCCGCTGGCCGAGCACATCGATCTCGCGTCCGTCGCCGGAGCTGGTGAGGGCGCCTTCGACGAGATTGATCCGCGGCGTCCCGATACTTGCCGCAACGAAACTAGTCGCGGGATTGTTGTAGACCTCTTCAGGTCCGCCGACCTGTTGCAGCACCCCGTCTTTCATGATCGCGATGCGATGGCCCATCGTCATCGCCTCGACCTGGTCGTGGGTGACATAGAGAGTCGTCACGCCCAACTCGCGTTGCAGCTTGGCGATCTCCACCCGCATCTGCAGGCGCAGTGCGGCATCGAGATTGGACAGCGGCTCGTCCATCAGGAAGAGCCGTGGCGTCCGGAGCAATGCCCGGGCCAGGGCGACGCGCTGACGCTGGCCGCCGGACAGCGCGGCGGGGCGCCGTCCGAGATGTTCGACCAGACCCATCGTTTCGGCGACCTTGCGAACCGAGGCATCGAAGGTGCGCTTCTTCTCCCCCCGCGACCGAGGTCCGAACGCGAGGTTCTCGTAGACACTCATGTGCGGGAACAGCGCGTAACTCTGGAACACCATGGCGATGTCGCGCTTTCCGGGGCGCAGCGAATTGACCACCTGGTCGTCGATGCGGATCTCGCCGTACGACGCGCGCTCCAGGCCGGCGAGCATCCGCATCGTGGTCGTCTTTCCGCAACCCGACGGCCCGACCAGGACCATGAATTCACCGTCCTCGATGTGCAGAGACAAATCGGACACCGACGGCTTTTCGCCGAAATACTTCCAGACGTGTTGGAAATCAACAGAAGCCACAGCGGCCTCCATTCGTCTGGCGCAGGGTGTTCGGTCTGTGCATTGTGAAAGCTCCCATCTATTTGACCGCGCCGCCCGTTGCGTAGTTGCCGCGAGTGATCCGGCCCATCACGAAGTACAGGACGAGGACCGGAAGCGAATACACCAAGGAATAGGCCGCGATGTTTCCCCACCGCACGGCGGCCGCGCCGATGAACCCGTAGACCACGGTCGGTGCCGGTTGGTGGGCGGGGTCGCTGTCGAGCACCATCGGCACGAGGAAGTTGCCCCAGGTGGTGACGAACCCGTAGATCGCCGCGGCGCAGATACCCGGAAGTGACATGGGCAAGACGACGCGCAGCAGCACCCGTGGCAGCGACGAGCCTTCGATCCAGGCGGCTTCCTCGAGATCGCGCGGGATATCGTCGATCGAGTTCTTCAGCATCCAGATCATGAACGGCATGCTGGTGACTGCGAGGAAGGCAGCGGTCGCGTTCATCGAGGACAGCCAGCCGAGCTTGGTGTACATCTGGAACAGCGGAACGACCAGAATGTTGATCGGCAACCCGCTGAGGAACAGCGTCGCGAACATCATCGCCGAGGTAAAGGGCACCTGTTTTCGCGAGATCACGTACGCGGCAAGGTAAGCCGCCACGGTAGCGATCACGGTGCTGACAAGCGACAGATAGGCGCTGTTGTACAGAGCCAGCCGATTGTCCGCGCTGAAGACTGCCGCGAAGTTCTGCAACGTGAAATGCGGCAACTGAATCGCAAACGTCGCCTGTGAATCGAACGCCGCGAAAACGATCCAGCAGAAAGGCAGCAGGAACGCGACGCCGAGGAGGCCCAGAGCGATCCCTGCGGCGAGCTTGCGCGCGGTGAGCGGCTGCGTGTCCTGACGTGGTCCCGCCGTCGGGGGCGCGATGGCCGGGGCGCTCATGCCTCACCCCGCGCGCTCAGCTTGGCGAAGGGAATGGCGATCACACTGGCGACCACGATCAACACCAGCCCGAGCAGGCTGCCGTAGGCCAGATGCTGATAGGTGAATGCCTGCCGGTAGGCATAGACCGGGAGGATGTTCGTGGCGTCACCGGGGCCGCCTTGCGTCATGATCCACACGATCGTGAAATTCGCGATCGTCAACAGCATCACGAGCACGATGTTGGTCATCAGGGTCGGACGCAGGTGCGGCAGGATCACTCTTCGCAGCCGATACCAGGCGTTGGCTCCCTCGATCTCGGCTGCCTCCTCGACTTCCGCCGGTATCCCGGCCAGCCCCGCGGAGATCACCAGCATCGAAAAGCCGGTCGTGGACCAGACATTCGCCAAACACACCATGAGCAATGGGGTGCTCGTGAGCGGATTGGCGTCGGGCGAACCGATCAGGTGGCTGACCGAACCGCCCTGCGTGCTGAACGCGTACCACATGATCGCGGCAGTTACCGGCGGCAGCATCCAGGAGACCAGCACGATGCTGCTAACCAGCACGCCGACAGGGCGGTTCGCCGATCTGATCAGCAGAGCGAGAAGCAGGCCCATCACCGTGACGCCCAGCACCCCCGACCCCAGCACGAACAGCGCGGTCACCTTCGCCGAGCCCCAGAACACCGAATCGCCGATCAGCTGCTTGAGGTTGTCGAGTCCGGTGAACGAGTAATGCACGGCGTTGGGCCCGACCAGTGAGAGGTTGGTGAACCCGATCATCGCTGCGTAGACGACAGGAAAGACGAAGAACACAACCGCCAGCACCACGGCGGGCGCGAGCAGGATGAGTCCCGTCCACTGGTACCGCCGTCGGCTGTCGGCGGGGCGGCCATCTGCTTCATGCCACGCCACTTGGGCCTTCATGGGTTGCTCCCGCCTCCATGTCCTGTACCTGCGCTAAGCTGCATCCGGAACGTTCCAGATTGGCGGCCATTATGTGCACACACGTCTGTCTCGCGCAATAGCGACCGTCGGTGCAAACCGGAACGGCTGGTGTCGAGTGGCGGTGCCGACACGCGCCACACGGCCCGACCGAGCGCAGTGGGGCAAACCCTGAATACCGCTACCTGAAGGGATTTCCGCGATATGGATCAACGCACCACATCGGATCAGCAGCGGATCAGTTCCGTCGTGAGTTTGCGTCCGTCCAGCCCGGTACCTTTGTATTACCAACTGGCGCAATCGATAACACACGCCGTTCGGTGCGGGGTTCTTCAGCCCGGCACGATCCTCGGTCCCGTCCGGGTCCTCGCAGACGAACTGCGGATGTCCCGCAACACCGTTCGTCATGCCATGCAGCTACTTAGCGTCAACAACGTCATTCGTCCCGCCGGCGCCGGCCGCCACATCGTCATGGCCCCACGCGGCGGCTTCGAGTTGCCGCCCGGATGAGGTCGGGAAATGATCCGTCCCGATGGACACCACCGATGCCTTCGCACTCGCCGACCTCGACGCCGTAGCCCAGGCGGGCCTGGTCGCCTCGGGTGAGCTGTCGGCCACCGAACTGCTCGAAGCGGCGATCGTGCGCCTGGAAGCCAACCGGTCGCTGAACGCCGTCATCTCAGATCTCTTCGACCGTGGCCGTCAGCAGGCCGCCGCGCTGACCGTTTCGGGGCCGCTCGCGGGAGTTCCGTTCCTGCTCAAGGATCTTGGCGCCTCGCTTGCCGGCGCACCGGAGGCGATGGGTTCGCGAGCACTGCGCACTCACGTAGCCGCCGAGTCGGCGTGGATCGTCGATCGGTATCTGGCGGCGGGACTCGTGGTGTTCGGCAAGACCAACACTCCCGAATGGGGCAACCACTGCACGACGGAGCCCTCGTTGTTCGGGCCGACGGTCAACCCGTGGTCGCCGTCGATCACGCCGGGGGGATCCAGTGGCGGTTCGGCCGCCGCGGTGGCTGCCGGGGTGGTGCCCGCAGCCTCGGGCGGCGACGGCACGGGGTCGATCCGGGTGCCCGCGTCGTGTTGTGGCCTGGTCGGTCTCAAGCCCCGCCGCGGCCGCACGTCGTTCGCACCCGGCGCGGGCCACGGGCTGGAAGGGTTGGTCAACGAGCACGCGCTGACCCGCACCGTGCGCGACAGCGCCGCGCTGCTCGACGTCGTCGCAGGCTCGGCGCCCGGCGACCCGTACAACGCGCCCTTGCCGAATGTGCCTTTCCTGCAGGCGATCACGCAGCAGCCAGGCACCGCGCGGATTCTGCTCGCGACGGCGTCGCCGTTTCCGGGGCCGACCACCGACCCCGAGGTCGTCGCCGCCGTCGAGCAGACCGGCACGGTGCTCGAAAGCCTCGGCCACATCGTCGAACCCGGCGG
>DATJIX010000541.1:0-5275 GCA_035492865.1 Mycobacterium sp.
GCGTTCAGGTAGCCGGTCGACAGGGTGGCAATGGCCTTGGTGCCCACCATCATTCGAGCCTGCTCGATGACGTCGAACATCTGCGCGATGCCCTCGTGGACCTCACCGACCAGCCAGCCCTTGGCGGGGATGTCGTGCTGTCCGAGGGACAGCTCGCAGGTGGTGGAGACCTTCAGGCCCATCTTGTGCTCGACGTTGGTGACGAAGACGCCGTTGCGCTCGCGGGGCTCACCGGTCTCGGGATCGAAGAGGAACTTCGGCACGAAGAACAGCGAAAGACCCTTGGTGCCCGGGCCTGCGCCCTCGGGGCGTGCCAGAACCAGGTGAAGGATGTTCTCGCCGAGGTCGTCGGCGTCACCGGAGGTGATGAAGCGCTTCACGCCGTCGATGTGCCAGGAGCCGTCCTCCTGCTTGATGGCCTTGGTGCGGCCGGCACCGACGTCGGAACCCGCATCGGGCTCGGTCAACACCATGGTCGCGGTCCAACCGCGCTCGGCGGCCAGCACGGCCCACTTCTTCTGCTCCTCGGTACCGAGGTTGTGCAGGATCTGGGTCATGCCCGCGCCCATCGCGTACATGTATGCGGCGGGGTTGGCGCCGAGGACGTGCTCGATCAGGGCCCACTGCAGCGCGCGGGGCATCGGCATGCCGCCGAGCTCCTCGTCGAGGCCGATCTTGTCCCAGCCGCCGTCGAGCAGTGCACGCACGGACTTCTTGAAGGACTCCGGCAATGCCACGCTGTGGGTCTTGGGGTCGAACACGGGGGGATTGCGGTCGGCGTCTGCAAAGGACTCCGCAATCGGGCCTTCGGCCAACCGGACCATCTCGCCCAGCATCTCGGTAGCGGTGTCGGCGTCCAGATCGGCGTATGCGCCCTGGCCGAGCGCCTTGTCCACGCCGAGTACCTCGAACAGGTTGAATACCTGGTCGCGGACGTTGCTCTTGTAGTGGCTCACGTTTCCTCCTCGTCGAGAATGCCACTTGCGGTTGGGTACTTTTGTCTAAGTTACCCACCAGTAACTGGCCCGAACTATACCGTTCAGTAACTTCAACACAAAGCCTCGGAAAGCAATTTCCACCGGCTAAGCAACCGAGTGGTTGGGTGGGAGCCCAAAACCGCAGTTGACAGCTGTCTGAACTGGGCATTCGCCCTGCTGTGAGGTTGATCACCACCTGTAGATAGGCTGTGCGGGTGCTTCGAGTCGCAGTGTGGGGAACAGGCAATATGGGGGCCACAGCAATCCGGTCCGCGGCGGCTTTTCCGGGGTTGCACCTGGCAGGCGTCATCACGTCGTCGCCGGATAAAGAAGGTAAGGACGCGGCGACGTTCGCGCGGCTCGACGCCGAGACCGGAGTGACCGCGACAACCGACGTCGACGCGGCGCTGGCCGGCTGCGACGCGGTGGCCTACATGGCCTCGGGCGACATCCGTCCCGACGAGGCCGTCGACGAGATCGTGCGATGCCTGCGCGCGGGCAAGCACGTCGTCACGCCGTCGCTCTACTCGCTCTACGACCCGCGGTCCGCGCCGCCGGAATGGGTGGAACGCCTCAGCGCGGCCGCCGAGGAAGGCGGGGCGTCGCTGCTCGTCAGTGGCGTGGACCCGGGCTGGGGCAACGACGCGCTCGCGATCATCGCCGCGGGGCTGTGCACCAGGATCAAGGCCATCCACTGCCAGGAGATCTTCGACTACTCGAGCTACAACCAGCCGTACGCCGTCAAGGTGTCCTGCGGGTTCGGCGGGTCGATGGATGAGGTGCCGATGATGCTGCTGCCGTCCATCCCGACCATGGTGTGGGGTGGCAACATCAGACTCATTGCACGGGGCCTTGGCCTCCAGATCGACGAGATCACCGAGGAGGTCGAGCGGTTGCCGCTGGAAGAGTCCGTCGACACCGTCATGGGCCGGTTCGAGAAGGGCACCCAGGGCGCGTTCTGGCTCAAGGTGATCGGCAAGTCGGGCGGGCGCGAGCGCATCGTCATCGACCACATCACCCGCATCCACGCGTCCTGCGCCCCGGACTGGCCCTATCCGGATGAAGGGATCGGCGACCACCGGGTGATCGTCGACGGCGATCCCCGGCTGACCCTCGTCAGCCGCGCCGATGTCCCTGGCGGCACGCGCGCCGACGGCGGCAACACCACCGCCGCCAACCGCCTGCTCGGCGCCCTCAACTGGTTGAAGGAGCAGAAGCCCGGCATCTACGACGGGCTCGACGTGCCGATGCAGTCGGCGTTGCCGCCTGAGGTGGAAGCGACGCGCTGGGCCGACTAATCGACGGCGGGCTGCGCCACCTCCGGCGAGGATCCCGAATCGGGTAGCTGGTCAACGAGATACTCGGCGAGCCCCCCGATGGTCGGATAGTCGAATACCGCGGTCGCGTTGATCGTGAAGGCGCCGCCGAACTGACTGTGCAATCGGTTGCGGAGTTCGATCGCCATCAGGGAATCCGTGCCGAGGTCCAGGAACCGACTGGTTGCCGCAGGCGGTTGCGCCAGTCGCAGGAAGTTCTGCACCTCGCGCTGGAGGAACTCGGTCACGAAGACGGCCCGCTGCGGCGCCGGTATCTCCTGCAGTTGGCGAAGCAACTCGCTGTCACCGGTCACCTCACCGACGGCGCTCGGCAACACGAGGTCGAGCATCGGTGGACGTGAGGTGCCCAGCACCTTTGCGGCCCGCTGCCAGTTGGCCTTGATGACGGTTGCCTGGCCGGTTCCGTTGGCGACGACCTCGGCGAGGGCGCTCAGTGCTGCCGTCGGGTCCAGCGGAACCAGGCCCTGGGCACTGATATTGGCGCTCGCGGCCTCCGAAGACGCCATGCCCCCTTGGGCCCAGGGGCCGAAGTTGA
The DNA here is from genome assembly GCA_035492865.1 of Mycobacterium sp. GTDB lineage: Bacteria > Actinomycetota > Actinomycetes > Mycobacteriales > Mycobacteriaceae > Mycobacterium. The sequence goes on from DATJIX010000541.1 coordinate 2,850, forward strand.
CGCCGGTCGCAGGCAGGCCCTGCGCCCTTCTCTGCGCGACCAGGCCGTCGAGCAGTGCGTTGGCCGTCGCATAGTTGGCCTGGCCGGGCGGGCCGAACAGACTGGACACCGAGGAGGACACGATGAAGAAGTCCAGCTCGTCGTCCTTCGTCAACCAGTCCAGGTGATACGCGCCGAACGCCTTGGGCGCCAGCGTCTTCCGGAATCGCTCCAGGCTCTGCTGGGACAGCAGCGCATCGTCGAGCACGCCTGCCAAATGCACCACCCCGGCCAGTGGCGGCAACTCCGCGCGGATCCGTTCCAGCAGCTTCGCGACCTCGAACTCGTCGCTGACATCGGCTGCGAAGGTGTGGATGCGGCACCGGTAACGCTCGGTGATGTCGTCGATCAGCTGTTGTGCGGCCGCATCTGGTGCGCGCCGGCTGGTCAGCACGATGTCACCGGCGCCGAGTTGGGCCAGATACGCCGCCGTGTGCAGACCGATCGCACCGAGACCGCCGGTGATCAGATAGCTCCGATCGGCGCGCGGGGTGAGCGGATTCGGTATCTGCACCACGATCTTGCCGATATGCCGCGCCTGCTGCATGCGGCGGAATGCCGCCCGCGCCTCCGTGAGCGGGTAGATCTCGGCGGGCAGTGGCGCCCACTCGCCGCGTGCCATCCCGTCCGAGACCTCGGTCAGCAAGCGCTTGATGTGCGCGGGGTTTTGCAGCGTGGTGACATCCAGCGCGACGATCTCGTAGTCGATGTCGGGACGGGCCGCGGCCATCTGCTCGGGCGTCCAGATGTCGCGCTTGGCGATCTCGGCGAACCGCCCGTTGCGAGCGGTGGCGCGCACCGTCGCTTCGAGGAAGCCCTCGTTGGTCAGGCTGTTGAGCACCACATCAACGCCGGCCCCGCCGGTGTCGGAGAGGATCTGATCGGCGAAATCCGTTGTGCGCGAATCGTAGACGTAATTCACGCCCATATTGCGCAGGGTCGCGCGCTTGTACGTGCTTGCGGTCGCGAAGACGATGGCGCCGTGATGCTGCGCCATCTGGATCGCCGCCAGCCCGACGCCGCCGCTGGCGGCGTGAATGAGCACGCGGTCACCGGGCTTCAGCTGCGCCCAGTCGAACGCGAGTCGGACCGTGAGCGCCGCAGCGGGAATGGTGGCCGCCTCGACAGCGCTCACCCCGTCGGGAATCGGCGCCAGCAGCTGAGCGGGCACGTTGAACCGACTGGAGAACGCGCCCTGCATGAAGCCGTAGACGCGCTGGCCGACCTCGAGGCCGGTGACACCGTCGCCCAATTGCGTGACGGTGCCTGCGAAGTCCCCACCGATCGGTCCGGGATCGCCAGGGTAGAGGCCGAGCACATTGAGCACATCACGGAAGTTCAGACCCGCGGCTTCCACCCGGACCTGGACGTAACCCTCGTCCGGCGGCGGTACATCGGCCTCGGTCAGCCGCAGGTTGTCGATCGCGCCGCGTTCGGTGGGCGCCAGCACGTAATCGGTCGAGCGCGGCACCGTGAGATGACCGCTTCGCGCCCACGGCAGCAACCGCGAGGCAAGCAACTTTCCTTGTCGCACAGCGAGTTCAGGCTCGTCTATCGGCGCAGCCAGCAGGTTGGCCAGCGCATGCACGGCCTCCTGCGATCCGTCGATATCGACCAGTCGGCAGCGCAGCGCCGGTTCCTCGTTGATCGTGGTGCGCCCGAACCCCCACAGCGCCGCCTGCGCCGGATCGACAGGCTCGCCGGATTCAGTGGCCACGGCCCGCTCGGTGACGATCCAGAGACCGCCGGGCAGTTTGACTTCGCCGCCCTGCACGGCGTGTACGGCGCTGAGAAGGTTGGCGATCTCGGCCTCGAGCCTCGCCGTGATGTCGGCGGTCGACTCTTCTGCGCCCGGCGCGGTGCCGCGCCATACGACACCGGAGAAACCCATCCCGCGCTCGTGCGCCTGCGCCAACACCCGGCCCAGGGGTTCTGAGTCGATGGCCGGGTCGAACGGAATGCAGCCGGGCAGATTGGCGGCCAGCTCGTCGAATCCGGCGATCAGCCACGTGCCGTTGACGGCTGCGGTCTCGTCGCTCGACACCGGCACCTCGTGCCAGCCGAGGGTGTAGAGCAGCCGGGTGGCATCGCCGCCGAGACCACGCAACAACGCCTCGCGTGGCGCCCGCTTCACCGTGAACTCGCGAATCCCGCCCAGGTAACGGCCATCCCGGTCCAGGTAGTCGAGGTCGAACACCTGGGTTTCGTTGTCGAGCGGGCCCTCGTGCCACCGCGCGCTGCAGTAGAACCGTCGCGGCATCTTCTCCGGCAGCGTCACCTGGCCGTACCGCAGCGGCAGGAACAGATCGCTCACGCCCTGCTCGGCCGCGAGCAGGGCAGGGATCGCCGGGAAGGCGTCACCGGTGCAGAGGTCCATCAGCTCCGGG
>DATJIX010000542.1:0-24124 GCA_035492865.1 Mycobacterium sp.
GCGCGCATAGAACGCCGCGCCACCTTCGCCGACAGGACACCACATCTGCGCGTCCGGTCCGGCGTCCGTCAAGGCCGCCGACAGCGCCGCCGCGGCGTGTGTCAGGGACGCGGCCAGCACGTCCGGGTCGTCGTCGGTGGCTCCCGACAAATCCCGTAGCGCCACATCGCTCGGCGGCTCGGACGCCCGCGTCGCGACGATGTCACAGGCCCAGCGCTGGCCGCCGTCGACATGGCGCGCCAGTTGAGAGACGTTCCAGCCCGGGCACGTCGGTACCGGCACGGCCAGATCCGCGCCGTCCAAATGTTCAGTCAACAGTGCCGTCTGGGTGACGATCTCGGCGCAATGCCGGTCGAACCCGAGCGTCATGTGGGTACCTTGCCGAGCCAGATGTGGAACGTATCCAGTCGGCTCACCAGCCCACCGGTGAACGTGAACACCTCGGAATAGACGAAGTCCACCGGGTCACCGCCCAGCGACACACCGCCGTGCCCGATCACCGCGACCGTGTCTCCCTCCTCAACCATCCGCTCCAGCGTCAACTCTGGAAGGGGCCCTCCCGCGTTATCGGCCTCCGCGGCGAACGCCTCCTTACCCACCAATGTCTTGGCGCCGTGCAACGCCCACACCACGTCATCGGTCAAACAGGACAGGATCTGCGCCAGATCGCCCCGACGGAACCCATCGGTGTACTTCTCGACCACTGCTTTCTGCTGTGACACACCATCACCTCCAAAGGGTCGACCAACGGGGAGTGCCAGACTCATCGCGTGACGAGCGTTTGGCGCTACGTGAAGGGTGCACCGCTGACCTACACCTGGCTCGTCGTGCTGCTCATCACGACGATCATTCAGCACTCCATTCCAGCCCGGCACCTGCACGCGCTGCTGCAGAAGGAGTCGACGAACCTGCATCACCTGGCCTCCGATCCCATCCGGGTGCTGCTTCAGAGCCTGTTGTGGATCGACGGCAAGTACTGGTGGCCCTACCTGATCGTGTTCACGCTGTTTCTCGCACCCGCGGAGCGCTGGCTGGGTCAGCTGCGATGGCTGGCTGTCGGACTGGTGTCGCACGTCGGAGCCACCTACCTGAGCGAGGGCTACCTCTACTGGCGGATCCAGGAGGCGGTGTCCTCACCGCGGTTGATCGACGCCCGCGACATCGGGGTGAGCTATTTCGTCGTCGGCATCGTGGGCGTACTCACCTACCAGATTCCGCAACGGTGGCGGTGGCCATATGTCATCGCGGCACTGGTCGTGTTCGCTGCGTTTCTGGCCGTCAAACGCGACTTCACCAACCTCGGCCACTTCTGCGCGCTGCTGATCGGGCTGGCGTGCTACCCGTTGACCCGGTCGCGTGAACGCGAGCCCGCCGCTGCGTAAACTCCGGCCTGTGGCGATCAGCGACGACGACCTCGAACGCCTGCGCCGGTGCGCGGAGCTTGCCCGCGTGGCGCTCGACGATGGCGACGAACCGTTCGGCTCGATCCTGGTCGACGGCGACGGCGCCACGCTCTTCGAGGACCGCAACCGCGTCAAGGACGGCGACCAGACCCGCCACCCCGAGTTCGCGATCGCCCGGTGGGCCGTTGAGAACCTGACTGCCGACGAGCGGGCACGCTCCACCGTGTACACCTCCGGCGAACACTGCCCGATGTGCGCGGCCGGGCATGCGTGGGTCGGACTCGGCCGCATCGTCTACGCCACCTCGTCGGAGCAGCTGACCCAGTGGCGCACCGAATGGGGTGCACCGCCGTCGCCCGTCGCGCCACTGCCGATCAACGCCGTCGCGCCGCGGGTGCCCGTCGACGGCCCCGCACCCGAACTCGCCGACACGATGAAGGCCCTGTACGAGGCGAAGTTCACGCCGTGACAGATCCGGCCTGGGTTGACCACGCGATCTGGTGGCAGGTCTACCCGCTGGGCTTCGTCGGCGCGTATCCCGCCGATCCGGCGCCGACCGCCGACGAGCATCGGTTGCGGCGGATCGTCGACTGGCTCGACCACGCCATCGAACTCGGCGCGTCCGGCCTCGCCCTTGGCCCCGTGTTCGCCTCACGCACGCACGGCTACGACACCACCGATCACCACCGCATCGATCCCCGCCTCGGTGACGACGCCGACTTCGACCACCTGATCGCCGAGGCGCGTCGGCGCGGACTGCGAGTACTGCTCGACGGCGTGTTCAACCACGTCGCGTCGGACTTCGCACAGTCGGCGTGGTTTCGCAAGCGCGGCAACACCTTTGACACCTTCGAGGGACACGGCGATTTGATCGCGCTGGACCACGACAATCCCGACGTCGTGGACTACACCGTCGAGGTGATGGACCACTGGCTGCGGCGCGGCGCCGACGGCTGGCGGTTGGACGCCGCGTACGCCGTACCTGACCGGTTCTGGGCGGCCGTTCTGCCGCGGGTCCGCGAACGGTTTCCCGACGCCTGGTTCGTCGGCGAGGTGATCCACGGCGACTATGTGGGCCGCGTGCAGGCGTCCGGCTGGAACTCCGTCACCCAGTACGAACTGTGGAAGGCGATCTGGAGCGGCCTCAACGACGGCAACTTCCACGAGCTCGATTGGGCATTGGTGCGGCACAACGAGTTTCTCGACGCGTTCGTGCCGATGACGTTCGTCGGCAACCACGACGTCACCCGGATCGCCAGCCGGCTGGACAACACCCGACACCTCGAACACGCGTTGGTGATTCTGCTGACGACGGGCGGCACGCCCAGCGTGTATTCGGGCGACGAGTCCGGCTACCGCGGGGTCAAGGAGGAGCGGTTCGGTGGCGATGACGCCGTGCGGCCCGAATTCACCGCTCCCCTAATGGGTGTCGACGAACACGGTCACGACATCTTCCGTCTGCACCAGTACCTGATCGGATTGCGTCGACGCCACCCGTGGTTGCACACCGCCCGCACATCCCCGCTTCGGCTGACCAACACGCAGTACGTCTACGCCACCCATAACGGTGCCGACCAGCTGGTGGTGGCGCTCAACATCGACGACACGCCACTGCCGTTGTCGCTGGCCGAACTCGGCTTCGGTCATGGTGAGGTGGTCGCCGGCTCCGGCGCGCCGCCACAGTCGGTGGCGAGCCAGTTCGCGGTGGAGCCGCACGGCTGGTTGATCATCGAGCCGCGTTGAGCAGTTCGACGGTGGCAGGGTCCTGTTCGCCGCCGTAGAACTTGTCGAGCACGCCGCGAAAGTCTGCGTTGTCATCGGTCGCGTGCGTGAACAACGTCATCGACGAGCGCACCTTCAGATTGTCGGGCCAACCGAAGATGTCGTCGACCGAGCGCCCGTCGATCGCTGCGACCAGCGCCGTGCATTCCCGCAGCCGCGGACCCAGCACCGGGTGCGCGAGATAGGCACGTGCTTCGTCGAGGGACGAGATGCCGTAGCGCTGTGCGGTGGCGCTGCGGCCGAGGCCGCGCAGCTGCGGAAACACGAACCAGATCCAGTGGCTGCGCTTGGCGCCGCTGCGCAATTCGGCGAGCACCGTGTCGTACACGCGATCCTGGGCGTCGACGAAGCGGCGCAGATCGAACGGATCTCCGCCATTCGAAGACAACGATTTGCCGACAGTCACTTCATTGGCAAGTTTTGCAGGCTAATGTTCGGGATTCAATGACGACAACCACCGACACGGAATCCTCGGTCGAACCCGAGCCGGCGCCCACGCCCAAGCCCCGAAGTCTGCGGCGTCGCATCCTGTCCCGGGTCAGCATCCAGTCGAAGCTGCTGACGATGCTCTTGATCACCAGCATTCTGTCGGCCGCGGTGGTCGGCGCCATCGGCTTCCAGTCCGGGCGGACCTCGTTGCGGGCGTCGGTGTTCGACCGGCTCACCGAGATCCGGGACCTGCAGTCGCGGCAACTCGAGGCCAAGTTCAAGGATCTACAGGACTCTCTGGTGGTTTACACCCGAGGCGCGACGACCACCGAGGCTGTCGAGGCGTTCACCTCGGCCTTCGACCAACTGAACAACGCGACCGTCAACCCGGCGCAATGGCAGGCGGTCGTGGACTATTACAAGAACCAATTCGAGAAGACTGAAGAGGCCCAGACCGGCAACCAAATCGACATCAATGGCTTGCTTCCGACTTCCAATCCGGAAAAGTATCTTCAGGCCAACTACACGACGCGGTTCACCGACTGGGATCGGTCGATTCGCCTCGACGACGCCGGCGACGGCAGTGCATGGTCCGCGGCCAACGCGCGGTACAACGACTTCTTCCGAGAGGTCGTGCTGCGCTTCGAGTTCGAAGACGCGTTGCTGCTCGATACCCGCGGCAACGTGGTTTACAGCGCCTACAAGGGTGTCGACCTCGGCACCAACATCTTGAACGGACCGTACCAAGACAACGAATTACGCGACGCATACGAAAAGGCCTTGGCTTCCCACGCCGTGGACTATGTCGGGATCACCGATTTCGGGGACTACCAGCCCGCCGATGAGCCCACCGCCTGGATGGTATCGCCGGTCGGCCCGCAGGGCCGGGTGGAAGGCGTTCTGGCGCTGCAGTTCCCGATCTCCAAGATCAACGATCTGATGACGGTCAATCGGGACTGGCAAGCCGCTGGGATGGGCAACACCGGCGAAACATTCTTGCTGGGACCCGACGACCTGATGCGTTCGGATTCCCGGCTGTTTCTGGAGAATCCCGAACAATTCAAACGTGACGTGGTCAACGCGGGCACGCCACCAGATGTGGCGCAGGAGTCGATCCGTCAGCACGGCACCACGCTCGTGCAGCCCGTCGCCAACGAGGCGAGCCGGTTGGCGCAACGCGGCCAGAGCGGCACCCTGATCGAGGATGACTATCTCGGCCATCGAACCCTGCAGGCCTACGCGCCGGTCGACCTACGCGGGCTGCACTGGTCGATCATCGCTAAGATCGATACCGAAGAGGCATTCCAACCGGTCGTGGCATTCACCAAGACACTCGTAATCTCAACGGCTGTCATCATTTTCGTGGTGTGTCTGGCGGCGATGCTGCTGGCCCGGCTGTTCGTCCGGCCGATCCGGCGGCTGGAGGCGGGCGCCCAGCAGATCAGCGCGGGCGACTATGAAGTCAGGCTGCCGGTGAAGTCGCGCGATGAGTTCGGCGACCTCACCGTCGCGTTCAACGACATGAGCCGCAACCTGGCGATCAAGGACGAACTGCTCGCCGAACAACGTCGGGAAAACGACCGACTGCTGCGCTCGCTGATGCCGGAACAGGTAGTGCAGCGTTACCGCGAGGGCGAGGAGACCATCGCCCAGGATCACCAGAATGTCACCGTGATCTTCGCCGACATCGTGGGTCTTGACGAGATGTCCGACGAGCTCAGCTCAGAGGAACTGCTGTCGGTGGTGAACCGATTGACGCGTCAATTCGATGCTGCTGCAGAGAATCTCGGCGTCGAGCAAGTCCGTACGCTGCACAACGGCTACCTCGCCAGCTGCGGGCTGAGCACGCCGCGGCTGGACAATGTGCGCCGTACCGTCGACTTCGCGATCGAGATGCAGCGCACCGTCGAACGCTTCAACGCCGAGACCGGCAACGACCTGAAGTTACGGGCAGGCATCGACACCGGAACCGTGACAAGCGGGCTCGTTGGCCGGTCCACCCTGGCGTATGACATGTGGGGTTCGGCGGTCAACCTGGCGTATCAGGTGCAGAGCGGCTCGCCACAGCCCGGCATATACGTCTCCTCGCAGGTGTACGACGCCATGCGCGACACCCGCACCTTCACTGCCGCAGGCGATGTCACCGTCGACGGTGAAGAGCAGCCCGTCTGGCTGTTGGTGGACCGGCAACCATGAGCAGCGTGTTCGACTCTCCATGGTTCTACTGGGCCTTGGGCGTCGCTATCGCGTTCCCGGTCTTCTTGGTGCTGCTCACCGAGCTGCAGCACGGGCTGCGCCGCCGGGGTAGCGCGCTGGCGCGTCCGGTGTATCTGGTGCGCACCTACATTCTCCCGCTCGGCGCGCTGTTGGTCCTGCTCATCGGGGCGATGCAGGTCTCCGGCGAAAGCACCCCGGTGCGAATCGTGGCGACGGTGTTCGGCTTCGTCGTGCTGGTATTGCTGCTGTCAGGCACCAACGCAACCCTGTTCCAGGGCGCTCCGGAAGGCTCGTGGCGCAAGCGAATTCCATCGATCTTCCTCGATGTGGCGCGGTTCGCGCTTATCGCCATCGGGGTCGGCCTGATCCTCGCCTACGTGTGGGGCGCCCACATCGGCGGGCTGTTCACGGCGTTGGGTGTGTCGTCGATCGTGCTCGGTCTGACGCTGCAGAACTCCGTCGGGCAGATCATCTCCGGCCTTTTCGTGCTTTTCGAACAGCCGTTCCAACTCGGCGACTGGATCGAGACCCCGACAGCCCGCGGCCGGGTAATGGAAGTCAACTGGCGCGCAACGCATATCGACACGGGTAGCGGGATGTTGATCATGCCGAACTCGGTGCTCGCGACGTCATCCTTCACCAACTACAGCAGGCCGCCGGGCACCCATTCCCTTGTCGTCAACACCCAGTTCGGGTTCGACGACGCGCCCGACGACATCTGCGCGATGCTCACCGGGGTGGCGGCCGCGCTGCCGCAACTGCGACCCGACTCCACGCCCGTCAGTAGGCCCGCCGGAGGCATGGACTATCGAACGGTGATACCGCTGCGCAGTCCCTCCGACGACATCGTCGCGCGAGCGACTTTCCTGCGCTGGGTCTGGTATGCGTCGCGGCGGGCGGGATTGCATCTGGACGAGGCCGAGGACGAATTCGAAACGAGAGAACGGCTCGAGGCGTCGCTACGGATCATCGCCCCGACACTGCGGTTGACGCAGGCCGAGCAGGACGAGTTGCTCCCCCGCGTACGCCTGGCCAGGTACGCGACGGATGAGTACGTCCAGCGGGCGGGTCAGGTGCCCAAACGGTTGACGTTGATCGTCAACGGCCATGTTCAGCTGGTGGTGACCGACGAGGACGGCGCGATGATCCCGGTGCGTACCCTTGAGGAGGGTGACTTCCTTGGCAGCACCACGCTCACCAGGGAGCCCGCCGCCACAACCGCCTACGCGCTCGAAGAGGTTACTGTCTTGCAGATCGACCGTGAACACATCGAAGAGCTGGTGGGGCGAAAGCCGCTGCTCCTTCAGGACATTGGCCGCACCATCGAACAACGGCGCGCGAGTGTCCGGCGGGCGTTGACCGCGGCTGACGACTAGCGGTCGCGATGAAGCGCCGCGTGCCAAGGCCAAGTGAACTGGCCCCGCTGCTGCAGTTCCGCAAGCCGCAACTGAACGCGGCCAAGCGGCGGCTCGAGGCCGCGCTGACGATCGACGACCTGCGCCGAATCGCCAAGCGCCGCACACCGAAAGCCGCATTCGACTACACCGACGGCGCCGCCGAGGAGGAGCTCTCGCTGGCCCGCGCCCGGCAGGCATTCCTCGACATCGAGTTCCATCCGACGATCCTGCGCGACGTCGAGAAGGTCGACACCGGCCGCACCGTGCTCGGCGACCACGTCGCGCTGCCGTTCGGGATAGCGCCGACCGGCTTCACCCGGCTGATGCAGACCGAGGGTGAGATCGCGGGCGCCCACGCGGCGGCCAAAGCGGGCATCCCGTTCTCGCTCTCGACGCTGGGCACCAACTCGATCGAAGATGTGAAGGCAGCAAATCCACATGGCCGCAACTGGTTTCAGCTCTACATGTGGAAGGACCGGGACCGGTCGATGGCATTGGTCGAGCGTGCCGCGGCAGCGGGCTTCGACACGCTGCTGGTCACCGTCGACGTCCCGGTTGCCGGGGCTCGGCTGCGCGACACCCGCAACGGCATGTCGATCCCGCCGACGTTGACGCTGCGCACGGTGCTTGACGCGGTGCCGCGTCCACGCTGGTGGTTCGACCTGCTGACCACCGAGCCGCTGGCGTTCGCGTCGCTGGACCGCTGGCCCGGCACCGTCGCGCAGTACCTGGACACCATGTTCGATCCGACCGTGACGTTCGACGATCTGGCGTGGATCAAGACGCAGTGGCCGAACAAGCTGGTGGTCAAGGGAATTCAGACCTTGGACGATGCCAGGGCGGTCGTCGACCTCGGTGTCGACGGTGTGTTGCTGTCCAATCACGGCGGCCGCCAGCTCGACCGTGCGCCCGTGCCCTTCCACCTGTTGCCTGCCGTCGCGCGCGAGCTCGGCGGCGATACGGAGATTTTGCTGGACACCGGGATCATGTCGGGTGCCGACATCGTGGCCGCGATCGCGCTCGGCGCCCGGTTCACCCTCGTCGGCCGGGCCTACCTTTACGGGTTGATGGCGGGCGGCGAGGCGGGCGTGGACCGGGCTATCGAGATCCTGTCCGGGCAGCTCACCCGGACAATGCAGCTGCTCGGGGTGACGTCGCTGGACGAGTTGACACCGCACCACGTGACCCAGCTGCACCGGTTCGGGCGTGGCGCGCCGGGCTCCGGCGCGTAATCACATCTGTAACTCCATTCCCACAGGTCACAGACCATGAGGCCCCTTCTCGAGTCCGCGCCGAGTCGGAATCGTTAGCCAACCGCGACGTCGCAACCCTGTGTTGAGCCGCCAGTCGGCGCGTCCAGCCGTGTTTCATTACGCACGAAAGCGACGGCAATAGCTTTTGGTGGAACGTAATGAAAGGTGGGTTGGTTGCCGTTATGAAGTTAATTGAGAGGTACCGGGGTATCGGAAAGACTCTGTCGCGCCGGCTGGCGGTGGCCGCCGCTGCGGCCGCGATCCTGCCCGGGCTGATCGGCTTCGTCGGGGGTTCGGCGACTGCCAATGCGTTCTCCCGGCCGGGTCTGCCCGTCGAATATCTCGACGTGTTCTCGGCGTCGATGAACCGCAACATCAAGGTTCAGTTCCAGGGCGGTGGACCGCACGCGGTGTATCTGCTCGATGGCCTGCGCGCGCAGGACGACTTCAACGGCTGGGACATCAACACCCCGGCGTTCGAGTGGTACTACCAGTCCGGCCTTTCGACCGTGATGCCGGTGGGCGGCCAGTCCAGCTTCTACACCGACTGGTACCAGCCGTCGCGGGGCAACGGCCAGGACTACACGTACAAGTGGGAGACCTTCATGACGCAGGAACTCCCCGCGTACCTGGAGGCCAACAAGGGTGTGTCGCAGAACGGCAACGCGGTGGTCGGCCTCTCGATGGGCGGCAGCAGCGCACTGACGTACGCGATCTACTACCCGCAGAAGTTCATCTACGCCGCATCGCTGTCCGGCTTCCTGAATCCGTCCGAGGGCTGGTGGCCGATGCTGATCGGGCTGGCGATGAACGACGCGGGCGGTTTCAACGCCGAGAGCATGTGGGGCCCGTCGTCCGACCCGGCGTGGAAGCGCAACGACCCGATGGTCAACATCGGTCAGTTGGTGGCCAACAACACCCGGCTCTGGATCTACTGCGGCACCGGCACGCCGTCGGATCTCGACTCGGGCACCGCGGGTGAGAACCTGATGGCCGCGCAGTTCCTCGAAGGGTTCACGTTGCGGACCAACGAAACCTTCCGGGACAACTACATCGCGGCGGGCGGCAGCAACGCGGTGTTCAACTTCCCGCCGCAGGGCACGCACAGCTGGGGTTACTGGGGTCAGCAGCTGCAGCAGATGAAGCCGGATATCCAGCGGGTGTTGGGGGCCCAGGACACCGCATAAGTACCACCCACAACCAGGGAGCCTGCCGTCACCCCCGAACGGCAGGCTCCCTGCTCGTTCGGGGGCGGGGGCTAGTTCTGGACGGTCGGGCGGATGGTGATGTCGCCGATCTCCACGTCGTGCGGTTGTTCGATGGCGAAGGCGATCGCCCGGGCGACGGCTTCCGGCGGGAGGCCGAATGCGGCCATGTTGGCCTGAATCTCGGCGCGGATGGCGGGGTCGTCGATCGTGTCACCCAGTTCGGTGCGCACGAATCCCGGTGAGACAGAGGTGGTTCGAATAACGCCGTCGGTGGATTCCTGCCGCAGCGCCTCCATCACCGTGCGGACCGCGTTCTTGGTGGCTGCGTAGACGCCCATGGTCGGAACGATCTTCAGGCCGGCGGTCGACACCGTCGTCACGAAATGACCGCGGCGCTGGCGCTGGAACACCGGCATGGCCGCAGCGATGCCGAACAGCACGCCGCGCAGGTTGACGTCGATCATGGCCGACCACCCGTCGACATCACCGTCGGCCAGCGGCCCGAGGTGGCTGATCCCTGCGTTGTTCACCAGAACGTCGAGTCGCCCGAAGCGCTCGACGGCGGCCTGCACCAACCGCTCGAGATCGTCGGCGCGACTGACGTCGACCGCAATCGTGTGCACGCTGCCACCCGCTTCTCTGATCTCGTCCGCGATCTGGGTCAAACGGTCGGTGCGGCGCGCGCCGAGCACCAGGGCGGCGCCGCGGGTCGCGAGCAGGCGTGCTGTCGCTTCGCCGATGCCGCTGCTGGCGCCGGTGATGGCGACGACGGATTCGCGCAGTGAGTTGGTCACGAAAAGTACGACCGTGCTCACCTCGCCGCTATTCCGCCGCCTCTCACAGCGACCGTCCAGGCGACGCCCATACCGTGGCCGCAATGACCGAATCGGATTCGGCACCACAACAATCCCGCCGCCGGATGATGCGCGGCATTCTGCTCGACATCGCGCCACCGCTGATTGGTTACTACGGACTGCGCGCGGCGGGCGCGTCGGAGTACGTCGCGCTGTTGACGGCCACTGTGCTGTCCGGGCTGAAGGTGACATACGACGCCGTCAAGGCCAAGCGGCTCGACCCGTTCGCGGCCTATCTGATGCTGACCTTCGGGCTCAGCCTCGCCGTCGCACTGGCGACCACCGACCCGAAGCTGATCCTGGCGGGCAACACGGGGGTCAACGGCATCAGCGGCCTGATCTTTCTCGCCAGCTGTGTCGTCGGGACGCCGCTGACGCAGGTGGTGGCGCAGCGGTTCCAGCCTGTCGACGACGAGCCGGAGCCCGGCGAGGAGCAATACGTGCGGCGCGTCCACGTTCTGCTCTCGGCGATGTGGGGCATCGGACTGCTGATCGAGGTGGGCGTGCGCCTCGTGGCCATCTCCCGGCTGTCGGTCGACGTCGCGAATGGTGTGACCTCGGTCATCTCCTGGGCGACGATCGGCGTGCTGATGGCCGCTTCCTTCTGGATCGGCGGCCGGGCGCATGCGCGCTGGGAACAAAGGGCGGCCCCGCAGGGTTGAGTCGGTCTGACTGAACTTTGGAGGAACAATGGCTGAAGCCAAATCAGTGCCCGTCTTGTTCTTGAGCGAATCGATCGTGCTGCCAGGCATGGTCGTGCCCATCGAACTGGACGACGCGGCACGCGCTGCCATCGAAGCGGCACGCGCCGCCGCATCCGACGGACCCGGTGAACTGTTGATCGCCCCGCGTCTCGAGGACCGGTATCCGTCCTACGGCGTGCTGGCCTCGATCGTGCAGGTGGGCCGGGTCGCCGGCGGCAGCGGCACCGCCGCGGTGGTGCGCGGCAATGGTCGTGCGCAGATCGGAGCGGGCGCCAACGGCCCAGGACCCGCGCTGTGGGTCGAGGTGACCGAGGTCGAAGAGGCTGAGGCGACCGCTGAGACCACGGCAATGGCGGCCGAGTACAAGAAGCTGCTGCTGGCCTACCTGCAGCGGCGTGAAGCCTGGCAGATCGTGGACTTCGTCAACCAGCTGACCGACCCGTCGGCGCTGGCCGACATGGCCGGATACGCGTCGTACCTGACACAGGTGCAGAAGCGTCAGCTGTTGGAGACCCCCGATGTGGCCGAGCGCTTGCGCGTGCTGATCGACTGGACCAGCGACCACCTCGCGGAGGTGGAGGTCAACGACAAGATCGCCGAAGACGTCCGCGAGGGCATGGAGAAGACGCAGAAGGAATTCCTGCTGCGTCAGCAGTTGGCGGCGATCCGCAAGGAACTGGGCGAGGGCGAACCCGACGGATCGGATGATTACCGCGCCCGTGTCGAGGCCGCCGACCTGCCTGAGAAGGTGCGTGAAGCCGCGATGCGCGAGGTCGGCAAGCTGGAGCGCTCCAGCGAGCAGAGCCCCGAGGGCGGCTGGATCCGCACCTGGCTGGACACCGTGCTGGACCTGCCGTGGAACACCCGCACCGAGGACTCGACCGATCTCAAGTCGGCCCGCGAGATTCTCGACGCCGACCATCACGGACTGGATGACGTCAAGGACCGCATCGTCGAGTACCTGGCCGTGCGGGCGCGTCGCGCTCAGCGTGGCATGGCGGTCGTCGGCGGTCGCGGCTCCGGCGCGGTGATGGTGCTGGCCGGTCCGCCAGGCGTCGGCAAGACGTCGCTGGGTGAGAGCGTCGCAAGGGCCTTGGGCCGCAAGTTCGTTCGCGTCGCCCTTGGCGGCGTGCGCGACGAGGCTGAGATCCGTGGCCACCGGCGGACCTACGTCGGCGCGCTGCCCGGTCGGATCGTGCGTGCGATCGGCGAAGCGGGTTCGATGAATCCCGTTGTGCTGCTTGACGAGATCGACAAGGTCGGTTCCGACTACCGCGGCGACCCGTCGGCAGCCCTGCTGGAGGTGCTCGACCCGGCGCAGAACCACACGTTCCGCGACCACTACCTGGAACTCGACCTGGATCTGTCCGACGTCGTGTTCCTGGCGACCGCCAACGTCATCGAGAACATCCCGTCGGCGCTGCTGGACCGGATGGAGCTGATCCAGATCGACGGGTACACCGAGGACGACAAGGTCGCGATCGCTCGCGACTTCCTGCTGCCAAGGCAGCGGGAGCGGGCGGCGCTGACCGCTGATGAGGTCACGGTGACCGAGGATGCGCTGCGCAAGATCGCGGCCGACTACACCCGCGAGCCGGGCGTGCGGCAGTTCGAGCGGTTGCTCGCGAAGGCGCTGCGCAAGGCCACCACGAAACTGGCATCAGAAGGATTGACCAGCCTCGTCGTTGATGAACCCGATCTCGTTGACTACCTTGGCCGCCCGCGGTTCATGCCCGAGTCGGCGGAACGCACGGCGGTGCCCGGCGTGGCGACAGGTCTTGCGGTGACGGGACTCGGCGGCGATGTGCTGTACATCGAGGCCGGGTCGACGGACGGCGAGTCGGGCCTGCAGCTCACCGGTCAACTGGGCGACGTGATGAAGGAGTCGGCGCAGATCGCGCTGTCCTACGTGCGGTCGCACGCCGAGCAGTTGGGCGTCGACCCGAAGGCGCTGGACCGCCGGATCCACGTGCACGTGCCCGCGGGCGCGGTGCCGAAGGACGGTCCGTCGGCCGGCGTGACAATGGTGACGGCGCTGGTGTCCATGGCCACCGGGCGTCAGGTGCGGGCCGATGTCGGCATGACCGGCGAGGTGACGCTGAACGGACGGGTGCTGCCGATCGGCGGGGTCAAGCAGAAGCTGCTGGCCGCGCAACGAGCCGGGCTGTCAACGGTTTTCATCCCGCAGCGCAATGAGGCGGACCTGGACGATGTCCCGGCGGACGTCCTCGGGTCGCTGGAGGTCAAGCCGATGACCGACGTCGCGGAGATCGTGGCGCAGGCGCTTGCGCCTGTCGCCGACACGGCGACCGTCGCGGCCTGACCCGTGGTGGGAAAGCCGTTGCGCAAGCTCGGGTTTCTGACCATCGGCCGGTTCGATGAGGCCGACCCCGGACCCGGGCACGAGCAGACGCTGTCGATGATCGAGCGCGCCGAAGCGCTCGGCTTCGACAGCGTCTGGCTGCGGTGCAGGCACTTCCAGCCGGGCATCTCCTCCCCCGTCGCGATCATGGCGGCCGCCAGCCAGCGCACCAGCCGCATCGAATTGGGTACGGCGGTGATTCCGCTCGGACTGGAGAATCCGCTGCGGCTGGCCGAGGATCTCGCGACTGTCGACATCCTGTCGGGCGGCCGGATCAATCCGGGTGTGTCGGTTGGCACGCCGATGCTCTACGAGCACTACAAGACCAAGCTGTACCCGGAAACCCATGAGCTGGAGAACTTTTCGAAGGACCGGGTGGTCCGGCTGCTGGAGTGTCTGCGCGGCGATCCGGTGAGCGATTTCGAGGGCAAGGTCGGCATCGAGGACTTCACCCGCCGGGTGCAGCCGCATTCGCCTGGGCTGGCGTCGCGGGTCTGGTACGGCGGCGGCATGTCGTCCGCGATCTGGGCGGGACAGCAGGGCATCAACTACATGACCAGTTCGGTCGTCAGCATCGAAGGCACAGAGTCGCGCGACTTCGCCACGATTCAGGGCGAGAACATCGACGCGTTCCTGGCGCACCATCCAGATCCAGAGCGGGCCAGGGTGTCCCAAGGCCTGGTCGTGATTCCCACCGATTCGGCGTCTGAGGCGCAGATCGCGAAGTATCGCGCGTACGCGGCCGGCCGCTTCGAGCGCACCAAGGCGCCGCAGGGCCCTCGCGGCATGTTGTTCTCCCCCGACTACGTCGGCACGTCCGACGAACTCGCCGAGATCTTGTCGGCGCATGCCGGCTTTCAGCGCGCCGACGAGGTGGCGTTCGCGCTTCCGTTCACCTTCGACGACGACGATTACGTCCAGATCGTCACCGACATGGCCGAGAAGCTCGGGCCGAAGTTGGGCTGGACGCCGAAGTCATGAACACCGAATGTCGGTGACGCGCGCTAGCGTCCTGTCATGGCCTATGACGAAGACTTGGCCTACCGGATCCGTGCGCTGATCGCCGCCGAACGCGGTGTCGAGGAGAAGCGCATGTTCGGCGGGCTGGCGTTCCTGATCAACGGCAACATGTCGGTGGCGGCCAGCGGCCGCGGCGGTCTGATGGTCCGGGTGCCCCCGGATGAGACCGACAAATTGGTCGCGCGCGACCACGTCGAGCCCATGATCATGGCCGGCCGTGAGACTCGCGGCTGGCTGCGGGTATCCGATGACGGTGTCAAGACGAAACGTCAGTTGCAGGCGTGGGTGAGCCGAGGTGTCGAATACGCCAAGAGCCTGCCCCCGAAGTGAGATCAGGATCGGCACCTCCGGATGGTCCTACGACCATTGGGCGGATGTGCTGTATCGGCCCGGGCTGCCGGTCGCCAAGCGACTCGCCCGCTACGTCGAGGAGTTCGACACCGTCGAACTCAATGCCAGCTTTTACCGGTGGCCCAAGGACGCGACGTTTTCCGGGTGGCGTGAGCGGCTGCCGGAGGGCGTCACCATGTCTGTCAAGGCACACCGTGGGCTGACCCACTACCGGCGGCTGGGATCGCCGGAGCCGTGGGTGGAGCGATTCGAGCGGTGCTGGAAAGCGCTGGGCGATCGCCGCGAGGCGCTGCTGGTTCAGCTGCATCCTGGGATGGAACGCGACGACACGCGGCTCGAACACTTCCTGACCGTGATGCCCGATTGGATTCCTGTGGCGATGGAGCTGCGCCATCCGTCGTGGGATGACCCCGCCGTCTACGCGACCCTGGAACGGCACGACGCGGCGTATGTGGTGATGAGCGGCGCGGGCCTGCGGTGCGTTCCGCGGGCGACGAGCGAGCTGGTGTATGTCCGGATGCACGGACCGCCGCAGGATTCGCTGTACGCCGGCTGCTACCCGGACGAGGAGTTGCGGCAGTGGGCAGACCGGATCGCCGCATGGCACGCCGAGGGTCGGCGGGTACTCGTCTACTTCAACAACGACCTCGGCGGGCACGCGATCCGCAATGCACGCACTCTCAAGGAGCTGCTCGCGGCGAGTAGGCTCGGCTGACATGACGACGTCGTCCACATTCGCCATCGTCGGCGGCGGTCTCGCCGGCGCCAAGGCGGCAGAGGCATTGCGCGACAAGGATTTCGACGGCCACGTCGTATTGTTTGCCGCCGAGGAGCACTTGCCCTACGAGCGTCCTCCGCTGTCCAAGGAATACCTGGCAGGCAAGAAGGAGGTCGGCGACTTCACTGTCGACTCCGCCGCCTGGTACCGCGACCACCACGTTGAGCTGCAGCTCGGCACCGAGGTCTCCGCGATCGATCCGGCCGCCCACACCCTCGCCCTGCCCGATGGCAGCACGCTGCGCTACGACAAGCTGCTGCTGGCCACGGGCTCGGAACCCCGCAGACCGCCCATCCCCGGCGCCGACGCCGACGGCGTCCACTATCTGCGCACCCTCGATGACGCCGATGCACTGAATTCCGCACTGGTCGAGGGATCGTCGCTGGCTGTGGTCGGCGGTGGCTGGATCGGACTGGAGGTGGCCGCCGGTGCCCGCGAGCGCGGTGTCAATGTCACCGTCGTCGAAATGGCGGAGCTTCCGCTGATGGGTTCGCTCGGCCGCGAGCTGGGCGAGGTCTTCGCCACGCTTCACCGCGACCACGGTGTCGACCTTCGGCTGGGAGCGTCCGTGCAGGAGATCACCACGGCAGGTGGCAAAGCGACCGGGCTCAAGCTCGGCGACGGGGCGGTCGTCGACGCCGACGCCGTGCTGGTCGCGGTCGGCGCTGCGCCCAGAATCGCCCTCGCCGAAAAGGCAGGCCTCGCGCTCGCCGACGGCGGCGTGCTCGTCGACTCGGCGCTACGCACCAGTGACCCGGACATCTTCGCCGTCGGTGACATCGCCGCCGCGGCGCATCCGCTGTTCGGCACCCGAATCCGCACCGAGCATTGGGCCAATGCGCTCAAGCAGCCCGCCGTCGCCGTGGCCGGGATGCTCGGCAAACCCGCCGAATACGACGAACTCCCCTACTTCTTCACCGACCAGTACGACCTCGGCATGGAGTACGTCGGCCACGCGCCGCACTACGAGAAAGTCGTGTTCCGCGGTGACGTCGGGAAGCGCGAATTCACCGCATTCTGGCTCGACGGCGAGGACCGGGTGCTGGCCGGGATGAATGTGAACATCTGGGAGGGGCTCGACGACATCAAGTGGCAGATCCGGTCCCGCGAGCCGTTGAGCGACGCTTGATCCGGCACCGTCTCGGCGCGCTTATCGCCGCCGCCATGCTCGCTGCCGGCTGCTCCGGCCCCACCGTCGTCAACACCGGCGAAAGCCCTGCCCAGCCCACCGTGGCCCCGTCCGTGTCGCCCTCGGTGGTGCCCAGCAACGCTCACCTCGTCAACGCCTTCGATTACGTCGAGCGCCTTGGCGACACCACCGGCTACTACTTCACCACGCCGAGCGGCAAGTGGCGGTGCGCGATTCTGACCCGGACCTCGGCGGGCTGTCAGGCGTCGAGCAGCTGGCGGTCGGGGGTGGGCATCCAGGGCGAGCCGGATTCGACGAACGCGATCGTGGTCGACGAAACGGGCGATCCGCAGTTCGTCACGCTGGACGAACCCAAGTTCTCGCTGGATTCCGATTCACCTAAAGTCTTGCAGTTCAACATGATCCTGGCCGCAGCAGGATTCCGCTGCAACGTGCAGGAATCCGGGGTGTCCTGCCAGAGCGACACGAGCGGCAAGGGCTTCACCTTCTCCGCCGACGGATTCGTACCGCAGTACACGGACGTGCCCGCCAACGCCCCCTAACCGTCGAGGACGCGGCGCTTGGCCGCTGCGAACTCGGAATCGGTGAGGTCGCCGCGGCGGTGCAATTCGGAAAGCCGTTGCAGCTGATCGGTGATGGTGTGCGACGGCTGTGGCGGCGGGTAGGACGAATCGCCGTCGTCGTCGGTGACGGGCTCGAAATATCGCGGATCCGCCGGATCGACGCGCAGCCGGATGACCGATCCTTCGTCGGGAATGTTGCCGATCATGAAGAGGCCCTTGTACTTTGCCTCGTACGGCGCAACCCCGTCCGTGCGTTCGATCCGCAGCAGCAGGGTGCGCCGGATGTAGACGTTGTTGACGACCACGTTCATCATCGGCTTGACGACCTTGACGACCACACCCCGCGCCGGTACTCCGTCGCGTTGCAGCGACCGGCTGCGGGCCACGGACCGATACAGCCACCACGCGTACCCGATCACCAACATCGCGCACGGCACCAGCCACCACAGCGACACGGGTGCCGACCAGTCCGCCGCCCACGGCGCCAGCGACGCGATCAGCCATCCGATGAAGTTGTTGGCCCGCTCAGTCTTCAGCGCAAGCACAGTGAACACGCCGAACTGCAGCAGATAGCCGACGATCCAGGCCAGTACCACGTAACCCGGAGGCTCGTCGGTTTGGGTGCCCCACATGATTGTCACGGCGAGAGCCGGCCCGATCACCAGCACACACCACAGCGCGAGCAGCAGTCCTACCGTCCGCAACTTCACCGGGTTACGGTAGCGCGCCCGCGACGGCTTCCTTCCTATCGTCGGCGAGGTGATCCTCATCAAGCGGTTCAACGGTCGCGCCGTGCAACACCTTCCGCATCCGGTCCGCGTCGAGTTGGCCTTCCCACCGCGCCACCACCAGCGTCGCCACACAATTGCCCAGCAGGTTCACCGAGACCCGCATCGAGTCCATGATGCGGTCGGCGCCGAGCAGCAATGCCACCGCCGCCACCGGGATCGCACCGTGCCCGATCGCCGCCACCGTGGCAGAAAGCGCCAGGAACGACGAGCCGGGCACGCCCGCCATACCCTTCGACGTCAGCATAAGCACGAGGATCGCGGTCACCTGCTCACCGAGGCTTAGATCCACCCCGAGCGCCTGCGCGAGGAACAACACGCAGATCGACAGGTACAGCGTGGCGCCGTCGAGATTGAACGAATAGCCGGTCGGCACCACCAAACCTGTTGTGGTGCGCGAACATCCGGCATTCATCAGCTTGGCCATGACGCGCGGCAGTACCACCTCGGTCGACGCCGTGCCAAGTGCGAGGAACAACTCGTCCTTGATGTACACCACGAACTGCCAGAGGTTCACCCCGGCCAGGAACCAGCCGATCGCGGCGAGGATCAGAATGAACAACGCCGCGCCCAGGTAGCAGGCGCCGATCAGTTTCGCGTAGCTGCCCAGCGACGAGATGCCGTATTGGCCGATGATGTAGGCCATCGCGCCGAACGCCGCCAGCGGGGCCAGCCGCATGATCCAGCCGATGATCGTGAAGAAGATGCTGGACAGATGCTCGATCATTTCGAAGATCACAGGAGGCCCGTGTTCGCCGAACTTTGCCAGCGCCAGCCCGAACAGCACCGCGAAGAACAGCACCTGCAGTAGTTGATTCTCGGCGAACGCGGAGACCGCCGACGTAGGGATGATGTTGAGGATGAACTGGACGGTGTGGGGCAGCTCGCCGTCGCCGGTCTTCTTGGCGACTGCCTCCGCGCCGGTCGCCAGCGTCTGCGCGTCGATGTGGAAACCCGCGCCCGGCTTGACGACGTTTCCGATGATCAATCCGAACAGCAGCGCGAACGTCGTGACGACCTCGAAGTAGATCAGCGCCTTCACGCCGATGCGGCCCACTGACTTGAGGTCGCCGACATGGGCTATCCCGATCACGACGGTGCAGAAGATGATCGGGGCGATCAGCATCTTGATGAGCTTGATGAAGCCGTCCGCCAGCGGCTTGAGGTCGGCGCCGAATGTGGGCCAGAGCCAACCGACCGCGATACCGCCGACGATCGCAACAAGGAGCTGAACGAACAGCGACGAATACCATCGCTTACGCGGAGCCACGGAGACATCTGTCATTGGCATCACGTAAGTGACAGCATGTGTCAGAACCATAAGCGCCGTGTTACCGGCGCGCTACCGGCGAAATATATTGGACAGTCATGGAAATCGAGGCGGGACAGGTCGCGGTGGTGACCGGTGGAACCAGCGGCATCGGTTTCGCGATCGCCGACGCGCTGTTGCACCGCGGAGTGCATGTGATGATCGCCGACATCCGCGAGGACGCGATCCCGGTCGCCGTCGACGCGCTGGCCGGGCAACCCGGACATGCGGCCGGGGTGCGGGCCGACGTCAGCGTCGACGCCGACCTGGGCGCCGTGGCCGACGCGACCGTCGAACGGTTCGGCCGCGTCGACCTGGTCTGCAACAACGCCGGGGTGGTGTGCGAACAGGCCCCGACGTGGGAACAGCGATCCGAGACGTGGCGCTGGCTGATCGACGTCAAGCTGATGGGTGTGGTCAACGGGGTACGCACGTTTGCGCCGTTGCTCATCGCGCAAGGCTCCGGTCACTTCCTGAACACCGCCTCGGTAGGCGGGTTGATCGCGTTGCCGCATCTCGCGCCCTACAACGCCACCATGCATGCGGTGGTCGGGTTGACCGAGGCGCTGAATGTCGAGCTACGTTCGGTATCAAAACTTTTGGGTGCGACCGTGCTGTGTCCAGGGCTGGTCGACACCGCGCTGGGCGCCAACTCGGTGCGGCTGGTACCGCCCGGTGCCGCGACCGCGCCCGCCAACGCCGGCGGTATGCCACCGGGTGCGATCAGTCCGGCGGTTGTCGCTGCGGCGGCCCTGGACGCCGTCGAGGCCGACCGCGTGCACGCCATCGTCGGCCCCGGTGCGGACATGGTGGTGCGGCAGCGCGTGGACGGGCTGCTCGCCGACCTTGTCTAGAGCAGCGACGCGGTGCCGTCGGCGTTGACCTGGACCTTGGCGCCTGCGATGTCGTCACGAATGGTCGCCTCGGCCTCCGTGGGCTCCGGGATCACCGCGAGCACTCGTGCGTCCTCGGGTGTCCGCACGGCCAGGAATGCCTTCTCCGCGGCACCGGTCCTGCTGAACGGCGTGGTCCACGTCTCGATCGTGCCGACGCCCGACCATTCGACAACGCCATCGCGGGTCGGTTCCCGGTCGACTTCGGATTGCACGTCTTCCCAACGGAACTCGTGGCTCGGCGGCTCGGTGCCGTACACGCCGAAACTGTGCTTGGTGAGATAGCCGCCGTTGGCGGTGATGAAGCCCCGCTGGCCGGGGTTGTCGACCAGGCGCTCGGCCATGGTGGCTATCGAGTGGGTTACGTAGTTGTTCCACGGTCCGCCTGCGAAGGTCAGGCCACCGGTCACAGTCAGCGGCCTGCCCGGGTCGCCGAGCGGCAGCCCCAGTTCGTTGGCGGCCACCTGCACTGCGGACGGGAAACACGAGTAGACGTCGACCAAGGCGACGTCGTCGACACCGGTGTCTGCCAACTGCAGCGCGCGTTGCCCACCGATCCTGATCGCAGGCGAGCGGTAGAACTCCGCCCGCTCACCGATCGCGTACGTGTCGTGTGCGTCGGTGCCAGCGTAGGGGAAAACCCAACGCTCCGAAGGGATTTGCAGATGCGTCGCGTTCTCTGCCGACGTGAGAACAAGCGCGGCGCCCTGGTCAACCATGTTGTTCGAGTTCATCAGCTTGGTATAGGGCCAGCTGATCATCCGGTTGCGCGGACTTGGCTGCCAGATCTGGTGCGGTGCCAGCGGCTCGCGGCTCCATGCATGCGGGTTCTTCGCCGCCACCCCACTGAACTGCGACCACAGCTCGCCGATGCGGCGCAGATGCGCGTCCGCGGGCTCGCCGTTGGCGATGCGCAGGGCCTGCTCGAACATCGGATACACATACGCGGGCCGGTCCAGCTTGATCCGGATCTCGGCGGGCCCGGCCATCTGCATGTCCTCGTCGGTGCGCTCGGCCAACGGAACCGACTCGTCCTGACTGGTCCAGTCGGGCTTCGCGCCGCTGGCGCGCAATCGCGTTCGGGTACGCCATGTTTCGGCGCCCGCAATGAGGACCGTGTCGGTGCGGCCTTCCTGAATGTCCAGGCACGCCTGGTTGACCAGAGTCTGCGGGACGTTGCCTCCGACGCCGGTGTAGCGCGTCGCGGCGTCCTTGGCGCGCAGGCGTTGGGCCAGCAGCAGCCCCGGGTCGCGGTAGCGCCAGGACAGCACGTTGACGACGCGCACCGAGTCAACGGCCTCGAGCACCCGTGGGTCCGCGGCGGCCCGTGCGGCCGCCACCATCAGGTCCACAGGCTCCACGCCCGGGTGGTCGTCGTGCTGGTTGACCTGGCCGTAGCCGATGAGTACCGGGGTCCTCGGGTCGATTGGCATGGGGTCTAGTTTGCCGGGCCTAGCTGGTAGCTCGATATCAGGGTGTGAACAACACGCCCTCGGCGATCAGGCGATCGGTCTCGTCGGCGTCGATGGCGAGCAGCTTCTGGCAGATCTCGCGGGTGTGCTCACCGGGCGTCGGTGCGGGCCGGAGCTCGGCGGGCGGGATGTGGGCGTAGCGGGCGGGACCGGTCTCCGCAGGCATCGGCGCGTCGAAGAGCGGATGGGTCATCTCGGTGTACACGTTTCGGAACGTGACCTGTGGATCGGTCAGCACGTCGATGGCGCGGTACATCGGCGCCGCGGGCACACCGGCGTCCTGCAGCGCGTGCGCGACCTCTGTCTTGTCGCGCGTCCGCGTCCACTCCGACACCTCTACCCCGCCGGTGACCGCGGACAGCGCTGCGCGGTCAGCATCGTCGCGCAGAGATATCACGCACCAGTCGTCGTCACCGTCGCACGGATACACGGTGTGCACAGCGGGATCGGCGCTCACCGGCAGGCGGCCGGCGCGGGCGGCCTCGGCGACATAGGCGGTCGCGAGCTGGTTCACCGCCGCTTCGGCCTGCGAAATATGCACGTGCGCACCGGCTCCGGCGTGCTCGCGGCCGATGAGTGCGGCCAACGCTGCGATCGCCGTGAGCCTGGCCGAGATATGGTCGGGGAAGATCGTGGTGGCGTCATAGAAACTGCCACGCGGGGCGTCCTGCGACGTCCACAGCCACGTCACCCCTGTGGTGGCCCGCACCAGCGGGCCGTAGCCCATCCGCTCGCTCCACGGACCGGTGGCGCCGAACGCGCTGCTTTCGGCAAGCACGATCCGTGGATTGAGCTCGCGCAGGCGCTGATATGAAAAGCCAAGTGAAGCAAGCGTCCCCGGCTTGAAGTTGGCGAACACCGCGTCGGAATCCTTGACCAACTTCTCGAACAGCTGGGCTCCCGCGGGGTGCCGCAGGTCCAGCCCGAGGCTGTACTCGTTGCGGTGAGTCAGCGCCCAAGTCCTGCTCATCACCTGGCCCGGCGCGGTCTGGCGCAGGCCGTCGGGATAGGCGGCACTCTCGACCTTGATGACCTCGGCGCCGAGGTCTGCGAACAGTCGGCCCAGCTCTCCGCCCGCCACGATCACGCCGAGGTCGAGGATTCGCATCCCGTCGAACGGCCTTTCGATCGCGGCTGCGCTCGTCGGTGTGGTGGGACGGTCTGTGGCCCAACCTGTTTCGTCCGCGCCAAGCGACGGGGCGGAGGTGGTGTATCCGGCGTGCTCGCCGTCGACCACGAAGGGGCCGACGGGAATCGCCACGGCGGCGCCTGCGGCGAGTTCGACGTCGGTCAGTGCTCCGACCGCGCGGAAATGCTCCGAGGCCAACGTCTGCGCGGGGGTGAGCACGGCGGCGATCGGCACTCCCCTGCGCTGCCCCTCGGCGACCAGGTCCTCCATCGTCTGCGCGGCGACCAACGCGGCGATGGCCTCGTTGAGTTCACGGGACGCGGCGTAGCGCGCCGCGATGGTGTCGAACTTCGGGTCGGCGAACTGCACTGGCTCTCCCAGCCATCGGTGCATCCCGCGCCACTGCCGTGGTGACAGCAGGCAGATCCGCACGTAGCCGTCCCTGCAGGCGAAGATCGGGTAGATCTGCTGGTTTCGCGGACGCCCCCGCCACAATTCGTTGGCCTTCTTCAGCCCGACGGCCGCCTGCCCCTCTGAGCCGAACGGAGGGTCGAGCGACTGCAGAACGCCCTCTAGCCGCGAGAAGTCGATGTACTCGCCTGTGCCGCAACGTAACCGGCGATAGTATGCGGCCAGTGCCGCCCATGCGGCCTGCACCGCTGCGGTCGCCGAGGCAATGCCAAGCGGTGGCAGTACCGGTGTCCCCGATGTCGGCCCGGTGCGCGACAGCGCGGTTGACATGGCGTACAGCACCGCGTCGGTCGCCTGCCACGAGGCATACGGGCCTGCGGTCCCGAAATCCGTGACCGACAACGCCACCAGATGATCGAACCGCTCCGCGAGGTCCGCGCAGGACGTTCCGAACGCCGCCAGTCGAGTGCCGCCGTCCACCACGATGTCGGCCGTGCCTGCCAGGTCGAGCAGCCGGCCCCGGTCGGCGTCGTCGTCCGGATTCAGCACCGCACTGCGCTTGTTGGCGTTCTGCAACGCGAACGAAATGCTGGCACCGGCCACGCTCGGCAACGCGTCGCGGCCCGGGCTGCCCGCTGGCGGTTCGATCTT
>DATJIX010000543.1:0-5973 GCA_035492865.1 Mycobacterium sp.
ATCACCGACAGCACCGAACGCGGGTCGGAGCTGGCCAGGATCACACCCGCGGACGCGATCGCCACATCGGTGCCCGCGCCGATCGCGATCCCGACATCCGCCTGCGCCAACGCGGGCGCGTCGTTGACGCCGTCGCCGACCATCGCGACCTTCAGCCCCTCGGCCTGCAACTGCGCCACCTTGGCGGACTTGTCCTCGGGCCGCACACCTGCGAATACCCGATCGATGCCCAGCTGGGCGGCGACGGACTCCGCGACCGTCTGCGCGTCCCCAGTGATCATCACCACTTGGATACCGAGCTTGTGCAGGGCGTCGACGGCCTGCCGGGACTCCTCACGCACCTCATCGGCCAGCGCCAGCGCACCCACCACGACGCCGTCCACCAGGACGTGCAGCACGATCGCGCCGTCGTCGTGCCACGTCCCCGTCTCGGGCAGCGCGGCAAGGCCGGCCTCCTCGAGCAGTCGGGGTCCGCCGACGCGCACGGTCTGGCCATCGACGCGCGCCGTCACACCGACGGCTGGGGACGACGTGAAGTCCGACGACGCGGCCACCGTCACCCCCTTGCGGCGCGCGGCTGTCACGATGGCCTTGGCCAGCGGGTGCTCGGAGTCGGACTCCGCGGCCGCCGCGACCGCCAGCACGTCGTCTTCTGTGTGGCCATCCGTTGCCGCCACCGCGGTCACCGTCGGCTCGCCCTTGGTCAGCGTTCCGGTCTTGTCGAACAGCACCGCGCCGACCGTGCGCATGCTCTCCAGCGCCAGCCGGTCCTTGATCAGCACGCCACCGCGGGCGGCCCGTTCGGTTGCGATGGAGACCACCAGCGGGATCGCAAGGCCAAGGGCGTGCGGGCAGGCGATCACCAGCACGGTGATGGTCCGGATCACCGCCTCTTCGGGCCTGCCGATGAAACCCCACACCACTGCGGTCACGACGGCCGCTGACAGGGCGAACCAGAACAGCCACGCTGCCGCCCTGTCCGCGAGCCGTTGCGCACGCGACGACGAATTCTGCGCCTCGGTCACCAACCGCTGGATGCCCGCGAGCGCGGTGTCGTCCCCGACGGCGGTCACCTTGACCCGCAGCCCGGAATCGGTGGCGACGGTGCCCGCGACCACGGCATCGCCGACGCTGCGGCGCACGGGCCGGGATTCACCGGTCACCATCGACTCGTCGATCTCGGCGGCCCCGTCGACGATGAGCCCGTCGGCGGGCACGCTGCCACCTGGGCGCACGATCACCACGTCGTCGACCCTCAGATCGGACGGCGCGACGGTCTCGGTCCCCCCGGCGGTCACCCGCTCGGCCTCGTCGGGTAGCAGCGCGGCCAGCGAGTCCAGCGCCGACGTGGTCTGCGCCAGCGACCGCATCTCGATCCAGTGGCCGAGCAGCATGATCACGATCAGCAGGGCGAGTTCCCACCAGAAGTCGAGGTTGTGCGGCACCACACCCAGGCTGGCGCCCCACGACGCGACGAACGCGACCGTGATGGCCAGGCCGATCAGCAGCATCATTCCCGGTGCACGGGAACGGATTTCACTGATCGCCCCGGTGAGGAACGGTCGGCCGCCCCAGAAGTACATGACGGTGCCCAGCAGCGGCGACACCCACCGCAATCCTGCGAAGTCAGGCAGTGAATAGCCGAGGATCATGGCGAACATGCCCGACAGTGCGACCGTCGGGACGGCCAGCACGAGCATGGTCCAGAACAGCCTGCGGAACTGTGCCACGTGATCGCCGTGCCCGGCGTGACCGTGCTCGGTGTGGTCTGCGTGGTCGGCATGCGCCTGGTGCTGCGAGTGGTTGACCTCGGTCATGCCGACCACTCTATACCCCCCAGGGGTATATAGCCAGAGCTGTGCCAGCCACTCTGGACGACGATGTCGCACCCGCTGAACACCCCATTGGGCCGCTTCGGCATCGTGACGTCCGAGGAAGGCCCGCAACTCTGTGTCGCCTCCATACCCGCGGGCGGAATGGCCAACCCGCTGACCGGTAAGCCGACCGTCGCGGCGCTGGCGATGCTCGTCGATCACATCGGCGGTTTGGTGAACCACCACCG
Organism: Mycobacterium sp.; assembly: GCA_035492865.1. Taxonomy (GTDB): domain Bacteria; phylum Actinomycetota; class Actinomycetes; order Mycobacteriales; family Mycobacteriaceae; genus Mycobacterium. The sequence goes on from DATJIX010000543.1 coordinate 2,063, forward strand.
CAGGGGACCCGGCGAGTGGACGCTCAGCAGCGAGTTGTCGCTCGAACTCGCGCCGGACGCGCTGTCGCAGATCGAGTCGGCACCCGAGACGCCCGTGACCGCGACCGGGCGACCATGCGGACCCAAGGGCCGCAACGCGCTCGGCTTGTGCGAGTTCACCCACAACGGCTCGGTGATTGCGACGGCAACCGTGCGATCGTTCTACATCCAGGCGCCCGGCCATCTGGCCAAATGGCCGCAGGGGGCGACGGGCCCACTACCGCCCGGGTCGCTCGCCGACCGGATGGCGGTTCGCGTCGCCGAGAGCGGCGGCGCCGGCAAGGTCCTTGTGCAGGACGCGGATCCGGTGCTCAACAACAGCCTCGGCATCGTGCACGGCGGGGTGTCGGCGATGGCGTTGGAGCTGGTCGGCTCGGCCGCTCTCAACAGTGAGCGGCACGACGAGCCGCTGCACACCGCATCGCTTCGGGTCAACTTTCTGCGGCAGTTTCACACCGGGCCCGAATCCCGTTACGAGGGAACCGCTTTGCGGATCGGTCGGAGCACCGGTGTGGCAGAGGCGCGTGCGGTCGACGCCGAAGGCAAGGCGGCGATCATCGCCCGCGTCACCGGCTATCTCGGATAGCATCCGCCTCATGCCCGACGATTCGATGCGGGATTCAGTACGCATCTGCGTCACTGCGACCGTCGCGGGTGTGGTGATCGGCTTCGTCGGCGGTGCGTTCCGCTGGTGTCTGCAGGCAGCTGATGAGCTACGCATCGATCTCGTCGATTGGGCCCACAGGCTGCCGGGGCCGGGCTGGCTGGTCCCCATGGCGGCCGCCGCGGCGGGCGCCACCCTTGCCGCCCTGATCGTGCGGTGGGAGCCGCTGGCCGCCGGTAGCGGTATCCAGCATGTCGAGGCGGTCTTTCTGGGTGAGGCCCGGCCACCGCTGATCCGCCTGGTTCCCGCGAAGTTCATCGGTGGCGTGCTGAGCATGGGATCGGGGCTCGTGTTGGGCCGCGAGGGACCGACGGTGCACATGGGTGCGGCGATCGGAGCCGAGGCGGCTCGCCGGGCCCGACTACCCGACTCCGAGGTCAGGATGATGCAGACGGCGTTGGGCGGCGCAGGCCTTGCGGTCGCATTCAACGCCCCGATCGGGGGCACCCTGTTCACCCTCGAGGAGGTCACCAAGTCATTCCGGGTGAAAACCGTACTGGCGACGCTGTTTTCGGCTGTCGCAGGGGTGGCCTGCTCGCGCGTCATCCTGGGAAACCACGCCGACTTCCAGGTCGAACCCATCGCCGCTCCGGCGTTGGCATGGCTGCCACTCTTCGTCGTGTTCGGGCTGCTGACCGGATTCCTGGGTGCGGCCTACAACTGGTTGGTCTTGTGGTTCCTCGACCGCGTCGGAGCGATACGCCGAATCCCGGCAACGGCCAAAGCGGCGATCATCGGTGCGGTCGTCGGATTGGCGATGTTCGTGTACCCGCTCGCGGTGGGCGGCGGTGAGGACCTGACCCAGCGGATCCTGGGTGGTGGCCACCTCGTGCTGTGGGTCGTCACCGGAATTCTCGCGGTGCGGTTCGTCGCAGGCCCGCTTTCGTACTCGGCGGCGGTGCCCGGCGGCCTCTTTGCGCCGCTGCTGGCCGTTGGTGCGCTGTGGGGGCTGCTGTTCGCAGGAGGCTTCAATGCCGTGTGGGCCGAAGACGCAACGCAGTTGGCGGTTCCGATGGCGCTCGTCGGAATGGCGGCCTTCTTCGGGGCTACCGTGCGCGCGCCGGTGACCGGAATGGTCGTCGTCACGGAAATGACGGCGACCACCGAGACGCTTGTGCCGATGATGGCCGCGACTGCGGCTGCCGTGTTCGCCGCGTACATCGTGGGGTCGCCGCCGATCTACGAGAGTCTTCGCGAGCGGATGCCCGACGAAGCCTCGATCGAGGACCGCGGCCGCGGCTAGCGTGGCGCCATGACCACAACGCACGCCACCTCACTGACGAACGGCGAAATCGTCGAAGAGAACGACCTCGGGTCCATCAGGCGAGTGACGGCAGACAACCTGCCGATCCTGTCGGGCATCTCCATCAAGCGCATTGTCATCAACCCGGGGGCGATGCGAACCCCGCACTGGCACGCCAACTGCAACGAGCTCACCTACTGCGTGTCCGGCACGTCGTTCGTGTCGGTGCTCGACACCTACAGCAGGTTCTCCAGTTTCACCGTCGGCGCCGGCGAGATGTTCCACATCGACTCCGGCTCGCTGCATCACATCGAGAACATCGGGGAGGAGCCTGCCGAGTTCATCCTCGCGTTTCGCAGTGAGCGACCCGAAGACTTCGGTCTGGCAGCGGCTTTCGGCGCGATGACCGACGCGGTGCTCGGCAATACCTACGACCTTCCTGCCGCCGACTTCGCCAAGGTTCGCCGTGACACCACCGACCGCAAGTTGGCGGCCCGCAGCGGTGCTGCCGTCGTCCCACCCGCCGCGCACTTCGACGATCCGCACAAGTTCGCCGTCGAGGCGCAGAGCCCGCCGATCGGGATCGCGGTCGGCTCGGCCCGGCTGGCCCGCCTGCAGTTCTGGCCCGCGCTGAAGGACCTGTCGATGTACTCGCTGCGGATCCGCGAAGACGGTATGCGCGAACCACATTGGCATCCGATCACCGCCGAGATGGGCTACGTGCACACAGGTTCGGCGCGCATGACCGTGATGGATCCCGATGGCACGCTTGACACCTGGTACCTGAAGGAGGGCGATGTGTACTTCATCCCGCGGGCATATCCCCATCACATCGAGGTCGTCGACGCGCCCGATATGCATTTCGCGATCTTCTTCGACCAGCCGACACCCGGCGACATCGGTTATCGCGCGTCGGCCAGTGCGTACTCGCGCGAAGTGCTGGCCGCGACGTTCAACATGCACATCGACGACCTGCCGAACTTCCCATTCACCAAGACCGACCCGCTCATCGTCACCCGCAACAATCCCGTCGACGCACACGCAATGGGCGAACAGTAGGTGGGCTCCGGCCAGGCCGCGGTGCTTGTCATCGCAGGGGTGGTGGCCGGTGCAGGCAATGCCGCGGCGGGCGGCGGGTCGCTGCTGACCTTCCCGTTGTTGATCGGGCTGGGGATACCGCCGCTGAGCGCCAACGTGACCAACACCGTCGGACACACGCCCGGGTATGTGTCGATCGTCGCGGGACTGCGCGAAGAGCTCGCCGGCCAACGTCGCCGGATCCTGCATCTCGCGCCGGTCGCTGTCGCAGGCGCGATCCTTGGCGCTGCGCTTCTGGCCGTCAGCTCCGCTCGCGCCTTCGCCGCCATCGCGCCCTACCTGGTGGTGGTCGCCTGTGTGCTGCTGGCGCTGCAACCGCTGCTACGCAGGTGGGTCACCAGGAATCCGGGCGCAACATTGCCTCCGCCAGTGTTGTTGGTGGGAACTCTGGTCGGCTGCACCTACGCCGCATACTTCGGCGCGGGAGCCGGTTTCGTGGTGCTCGGATCCCTCGCGGTGACCATCGCCGACGACCTACGCACGCTCAACGCGCTGAGCCGGCTGTTCATCTGCATTGCGAATTTCGTTGCGCTGCCGCTACTTCTGGCCCTGACACCGATCAATATCGGCGCCGCAGCAATCATGGCGCCGGCCACTCTTGTCGGCGGATACGCGGGTGCGCGGCTGGCACGGCGGCTCCCTGAGGCGGGCTTTCGCGTGGTCGTAATCGGAATGGGGCTCGCCGGAGCGGGTTATCTGCTGCTCCGGTAACGCTCGCGTAGCGAGAATTTCCATCGCGACACGATTCGGATACGACGGGCCCGTCGGCACCCCTATCCGTGCAACCCTCTCCGAACGGCGTCACATCCAACGGAGGAGTCACGCATGCGCGAACCGACAATGCTGCACCGATTGGCAGCGGAATTC
>DATJIX010000544.1:0-10902 GCA_035492865.1 Mycobacterium sp.
CCCGCTATCTTTGCAATCATTACATTTATAGCGTAATACGTAACGGCGCGAGTCTTGGCCGATTGACGCTGCCTCAGCCTCCCGTTCGACCGGTTATCCGTACCACCGCGAGGCCTTAAAGATCGCCTAATGGGCGATGGCGCCCGCGGCGCGTTGATTGCCAGGCTAGAACAATGCCGAACGCCGTCCCGATTAACACGGACTCGAGGGCCACCAGCGAGGCGCCGACCAACTTGCGGTTGGTCGAGCCATCGCTGAGAACCGTGGAACTACCAAGCCGCCCGCACTTACGAACCGGCAGCTTCCTCACGCCTGCGAGGCTGGAGTGCTACATCGCCGTCGCTGAGGAGGGCGCATTCTCGGTGGCGGCGCGTCGGCTATGTATAACTCAGCCGGCCGCGTCGAAGACTATCAGCGCCATCGAGCGTCACCTCGGTGTCGAACTGTTCACGCGAAGCACCGCAGGGGTACAACAGACAGAGGCGGGTCAAGCATTTCTCGATGAGGCGCGCGCGATTCTGTTTCGGTACGCCGAGTTGCTGCAAGTCATGTCCGGCTATTCCGGCTCTGGCGCAGACCTGATCCGGGTGGGCATCCCGCACGAGATCGCATCCGAAGTACTACGGGGCCTTGCCAGGTTCGCCACGCGCCATCCTGAATTACGCGTGCAGCCTCAGCATTTGTCCATGTCCGGGCAACTCTCAGCCCTGCGCAGCGGTCAGCTTGATGTGAGTTTCATGGTTCAACTCCCGATGGGACCAGACCTCGACAGCATGCCTGTGGCGCGTGAGGAGCTGGGCGTGCTGGTTCCGGAAAAGCTGGCGGACAAACTGGCCGGTGCTGATGGCGTTCGTTTGAATGCTCTAGCCGGGCTCGAGTGGATTGCATTCCCGCGCTCGACCAGCCCCGCCTGGTACGACGAACTCTCCGCCATCCTGCGCACGAACGGAATCGATGTCGGCGACGCGGATCGCGGCGACCGATACCCGATTCCATCTGTTGCCTTCACCGCGCTCAGCTCGGGAAGCGCCTTCACGCTGGCGCCACAGCGTTGGACGCACCCCATACCAAATGCCGTGGTATGGCTGCCATTGGCCGGCGATCCCATCGTGAGGACTACCTGGGTCGTGTGGCCTGCGAACTCACGTCGCCGGGATGTCGCCCGATTCGTCTCTGCATTTGAGCAGAAATGATCGCTCCAAAGCTTGTCGCCTCGGCCGTCCCTGCCGTTCGACTCGAAGTCGACGCGGCTCCGCTGACACAACAATTGCTCGCGAATGCCGTTCGCCTGACCGGCTCCAGTGCCGACGCCGAAGACCTGTTGCAGGAGACGATGCTGCGAGCCTATGCAGCAATTGGCTCATTCCAGCAGGGCACAAATCTCAGGGCATGGCTGTACCGAATCATGCGGAACGCCTGGATCGACGAGTATCGAAAGAGACAACGCAGACTGATCGAGGTGTCGGTCGCCGACGTCGACGAATACCAAGCGGCGGTTGACGCTCGTCCGCGGTCGTTCCGGACTTCGGCGGAAGTCACCGCTCTTGATTCCGTGCCTAGCAAGGCAATACAGGAAGCGCTGCAGTCACTTCGAGAGAGCGTTCGCATGGTCGTCTTCTATGCGGATGTTTGGGGATTCTCTTGTAAGGAGATCTCCGATGCGATGGATATACCTATGGGGACGGTTGCTTCCCGTCTGCACCGGGGACGGAAGGGACTCAGGACGGCGCTGCTAGCCAACTGGGACACGGTGTGATCTACTCAGCGCCAGTCGGAAGGTACGGATAGTGATTAACCTTATCCCCCGCATCCCAAGCCTCGCGTAACGCCGGCGCAGTCGGATCCCAGTCCGGTCGTACGTCGCGAGTGACCTCACGAAGGTCGCGGCGCAGATCCTCGAATGAGGGCCTCCCCCAGAACCAGTAGCCGTTGTAAATGCGGTAGATCACCAGGCCGGGCTTCAGTACCAAGGTGTAGGGGATCATCGGATCGTGGTGCGGGTCGGTGTACTCCTGAATTTGGAGGTCTTTCTGAACTTTTCGGCCGGCGTCGGAAAGAAATGTCCATTGGGCGCCAACCGATGCACGGAACTCAGCGGTTTCGAAGAGGTTGTCGGTTGAAATCGTGACGATGCCGGTGTAGGCGACGGCGATCTTGGCGTAGTTCGCACTCAACTCGAGATGCTGCTGGTGATCCTTCGGACAGAAATGCCCCCGCGACAGCAAGAGGATCATCGGATCGCTACCTTGAAGATCGCTGAGCCGCCGACGAACTCTGGTGTGGTCAGTCAGTTCGTAATCGGGGAACATCGCACCAGGAACGATGTCGCTTCGCACAGCGGACTCCTATGGCTCTCTCGGTGGAATTCGGCAGATATACGTGAAATACACTTCGCGCCTGTATCTTTCGAGACACAGCCCACTATGCGGTGCATCGAAGACGTTCAGATATCCCCGCCCGCGCCGACCACTTCCCAATCTTTGACATTCGCAATCGGGCCGAGTAGATCGGCCGGCAGGTCCGGCGACAGCGGTCGGCCGGCCCAAACACGCCGTGGCCAGTCCCTGTTGGCGAGCGCGGGCTTGGCCAGGGCGACGATGTCGGCGGCCCCGGAGTCGATCATGGTGGCAGCATCACTCGGGTGATCAAGATTGCCATTGACGATGATTGGCAGCCCGCTGTACTGCTTTGCCATCGCGGCCAGTGTCTTGTCCGCATCAGCGAAAGCCGGTGCCAGAGCCCGGTATTCGGTGGTATGGACGACGTCGATTCCGGTGTCGCCCAGGGTGCTGAAAATGACAGCTGCGTCCTCCTCGCGACCCGGCCAGCGATGGTGGTTATCTGAAACCTTCCCTTGCGAGATGCGGATGCCAACGGCCATGTCCGCGCCGACGGCCTCGACCACGTCGCGGCACACCTCAGCGGCCAGTCGAACACGATTGGCGACGTTACCGCCATACGCATCGGCGCGGGTATTCAAGTAGTCGGTAAGGAACTCGTCGAGCAAATAGCCATTGGCGCCGTGTATTTCCACACCGTCGAACCCCGCATCGCGCGCCATCCGCGCCGAGTTCACAAACGCCTCGCGGACTTCACCGATCTGCTCGCTGGTCATTGCGTGGGGGGTTTGGAACGGGCCCGAACCGCGATACATGGCCAGCTGCTGGCCCCTCGGTCGCACCGCTGACGGTCCCAGCGTGCTATCCATGTGAGGGTTGCCCTGCGATTGGCTGCCCGCGTGCATCAATTGGGCGAAGATCTTGGCCCCCGCTTCATGGACACCGTCCACGACGCGTTTCCAGCACTCGGCTTGGGCCGCATCCGCGATACCGGGCTGAAAGAGATATCCCTGGCTGGCCTGGTGATCGATATACAGACCTTCGGTAATCAACAAGGCGAACCCGCCGTCGGCGAACCTCCGGTAGTACCCGCCCATCTGATTCGTGGGCAGACCCTCCGCTGTCGCACTCACCCGAGTCATCGGCGCCAAGGCAACACGATTCGTCAACTCGACATCACCGACAGAGGTTGGACTAAAAAGTGTCTCGTACCGTTGGGCGTGCATGACGTCCTCTGCTTTCTTTTCGCGGAGTCGATTTGGCATGCCGATTACCTAATATCGTCGACATTTGCGCGCGTTCACGCCATCGCCCACTGGGCTAAATTCAGGGCCGCCGGGGATTAGGGACAGGCGGCAGTTAGGAAAGGTCAGCATCGGAGCTCTCCCCGAACTCGTGTGCCGGGCGCCGCAGCTGTGCTCGCGATCTAACGCCGAGCTTGGCGAAGGCGTTGCGAACATGAGCTTTCACCGTGTGCGGAGAGAGGTGAAGCTGTGCAGCGACTTCGCGATTGGTCGCGCCCTCGCCGATCATGTTGACAATCTTGAATTCCGCGTCGGTCAGGCTGTCCCATCCCGTCTTGTCGCGTTGGCTCGTCACGATTCGGCGCTCGACTCCCAGTCTGCGGAGTACCCGGCCGACTCGGCGGGCGTCGGCGTCCGCTTCGCAGTCGACAAATGTGTCGAATGCGGTGTTGAGTTGCTCGATCGCCTCGTCGATTCGGCCGGCCCTGGCGAGCTCACTGCCCGCATCCTCGGCTGCGCCCGCGCAAAGAAGGGGACGCCACTCACGCAACGTGCTGGCCGCGTTCAACAGCACATCGGGGTCTCTCTCGAGTATCCCGCGCGCGTGCTGAGCGACCGCTAGAAACAGCCGAGCTCCCGGGCGCTCGCGTTCCAGCACCTCGATGCTCTCCAGCACCCGCGCACGCAACCCGGCATCCCCGGCCGCCGAAGCCACTCTCGACATCAAGACCAGCTGATCGAAGACGTTCAACCAAAGCGGCGTGATGACTCTCGTGTTCTGGCCACTGAGCCAGCGCACTGCTTCGTGCGTGTCTTCGCGATGCCACGCGGCCCGCGCCATCACATACGCCGCACCGCACGCCACCAACGGTGATGTGCTCTTGTACAGCTCTCGCGCTTCATTCTTCAATCTTTGCAACGCTTTTCGGTCATCCGATCGCACCGCTATCTCCGCCAGAACCATCATTCGCATCATGTTGTTCTCGGTGATGGTCCCCCATTCGCTCAGCGGCAGCGCGTCGATGGTGGCCCGACCCGCGGCCAAATTGCCTGCGGCGATGTGAACCATCGCGTCCAGGATGGTCAGTGGCGGAAGCGCCATCGCGTTGTGGTCGCGACGCGATTGATCGGTAGCGGCGGCAACTTGCTCGCGGGCTTCTTTCAGCCGGCCGACCGTGACAAAAAGACGGACACGGTGAATCGCCGCGATTATGTGTCCCAAAGTCGCAGGCCCAGTGCTCATCAGCGCATCCACGTCGGCCATGCGCCCCGAAGCGCGCATCACGTAGCCGTTGTGCTCATCGAGGACCGCGAGCGCGGTTCCGCTGACAATCCTGGCTTCCAGATCACCCGTAGAGGTTGCGGCGGCCATCGCATTCGTGGTTGTCGACTCGTCTACATGAAGGCCGTTTACGGCCTCGAAGTAGGACAGCCACGCCAGATGCCGAGCTCGAGTTACGTCGTTTATATCGGGCAGTTGCAGCGCTCGGCGGTTATCGGCAATGCGCTGCGCTGGTTCTTCGTTACCCGCAGCGACACGCAGCCGAATCTCAGCTTCACTTTCGTGCGACACCTCCGTCAACAGCGCGCTCTTGGCCAGCTGCTGGGCTTCTCGACATCGGTTGGCTCTGTTCAGTAATACGACGGTTTCCGCCACCAGCGCCCCACGCGCGGCATCCCCGGGAGCAAGCAATTCGACCGCGCGCTTGCTGAGATCGGCAGCGGCACTCGGATCGCTTTGACCGACTGCGGAGACCGCCTCCTGCAAGGCTTTGACGGCACCCCGGTCTCCCACCTCGGCGCTTCGGGCAAGCTGAGTGGCCACCACCTCCGGCGCTACCCCCATCTCGAGCATCGTGGTTGCCGACTGACGTTCCATCGCTCGCCGTAACGACCGCGGTATCGACTCGCGCGTCGCCTCACGCAGCAGGCCATGTCGAAAGGTCAACCGATCGCCGTCTTCCGTGAGCAGATCGGCACGTACCGCTTCCTGCACGTCCGAGATCAACGCCGTTGGCGGGCGATCCAGAACCGTAGCGAGCAGCGCCGCCGAAAAGCGGTCGGGCAACGTCGCTGCCACCCGTACGATCGCAGCTGCCCCCGCCGAAAGGCCCTCAAGGCGTTGCTCCATGCCCACGGCCAGCCTGCGGGGAAGCCGGTTTCCCGCGGCGCTGGCCTTTCCGCTATTGACGTTGAGCCGCCCCTCTTCGTCAAGTCCCCGAACGAGTTCCGTCAACAGGAATGGGCTGCCATGTGCCTTGGCCGCCACATTCAGCAGCGACTGATCCGCGGTGGCACGGACGGCATCTTGCAGGACACTGGCTACGGCTTCAGCCGACAAGGGGCTCAGCGGCAGGAATGTCGCTCCCGCGCAGCGGAGTTCAGTGACGAGGTCACGGACCGCCGCACCGCCCACACCGCTGCGAGCGGTAAGTACCCATACCACCGACTCCTGCAGCTCGATCGGCAGCGAATGCAACGCCAGCAGAGTGGCATTGTCCGCCCAGTGGATGTCGTCGAGCAGGATGGCGAGCGGTTGCCGCGCGGCGGCCTTCTGGATCGCAATGCGCAAGTCATGGACGACCCAGTACCGAAGATCAGCCGACTCCCGCAATCCGCGCAACGCTTCGGCATCGCCGACTGGCGGATTGGCTTGCAACGTCGCCATGAACAGTGGATAGAAGGGCGCAGACTGTTGATACTCGAACCCCCGACCGAATAGCGTTCGGACGCCTCGGCTTTGGGCCCGCTCCGCGACCTCTGAGAGCAGACGGCTCTTGCCGATTCCGGGGGGGCCGTCAATGATGACGACACCACCGCCGCCGTCTGCGGCACCTCGGATCGCATCGTCGATGACAGCTAGTTCCGCGGCTCGCCCTCGGAGCGGGGGAAGTTCACGTAGTTGACCGTCCCCATCCACCAGGCCGATGTCTAGCGAAATGCAGGCGCTCGATTCACTCGTTGCAGTCGTTTCGCGTGCCACGCGAACGGTGCGCCGAGCAGTCGCCTTACGGGCGGACTGCCACACTGGAAACTCAGCTCTGCTAGCGGTCATTGCGTTCCCCTTAAGGCGTGTGCGCATTCAGTCGGCCATCCGAACCTGATGCTCGTTTTCGCCGCTACGACAGTCCGACGTACACCATCGAACCTTTCCGAAGGGCGTCACTCGTGCTCGTTACGAGGACCACCTCACTTCATCCGATCCCGCTCCACTGGGTTCGTTCACCCATTATTCTGGGTTACTCAACCCATAATGTCCATGAGTGGGTGCTGAGACTCTGCTGGGAACGCAGCAGCGCAGGTGGGGAGTGGTTACTTCATTCACGCACACCAAGGAATGGGGGTATCGGCGGGCGGGCCCGCGGCGCCGCGATAGCAGCGCTCGACTAGAAGAGCGGCACGAAACGTCTAAGGAACGCCGTTGATGCCGGGATGTTGACCCGGCTGAACCGCAGGCGCTCCTGGCGCTTGGATCGGCGGCGTGAACAGGTTGCCCCCGGTCGGACTGATGCTCTTCTCTGTCGGAGCGGGCGGCGGTGTGCTCGACTGTGTCGCCGTGGTGGTGGTGACGGTTGTAGACGTCGCAGGCGGGGCCTGGTTGCCACTGCTGGCACATCCCGCCGCTGTCACGATCAGCACGGCGCCACCAACGACAGCGAGAACGCGATGACTAATGGGCTTGGAACTCACAGCCGGTCTCCTGTCTGGACTAGCGGCACGTCGCTAGTGCTTGCGATGAACCCCGGGAGGTTCGGTTGGCGCGGGCGGTGCGATCACCTGGGGCGTGAACAGATTGCCACCGGTGGGGTTGATGTTCTTTTCTGTAGGTGCGCCGGGCGGGGGTGTGGTCACCGGCGGCGTGGTCGTTGTGGTGGTCGTCGTTGAAGGCGCTTGATTCCCAGTGCTTTCGCAACCTGCGGCCATCGCGACGACAGCTGCACCTACGACGACGGTCACAATGCGACGCGTACGGTACGGCATTCTCGATCCTCCCTCGGCTGTCACCGGGTGCCGACTAGCGTTTGGTCCGGCAAACCAACGACGTCAGGTGTGTCGCGGTTGGCTTCCATGAGCCGTAACCACACTTCACTGATGGTGGGAAAACACGGAACGGCATGCCACAACCGGTCGATCGGAACTCGGGCAGCGACGGCGATGGTGGCCGAGTGCAGCAGTTCGGCGACACCTGGTCCGACGAACGAGACCCCCAACAGATATTCGTGCTCGAGATCGACGATCATTCGAGCGTGCCCGGTGTAGCCGTCGGCATAGAAGTTCGCGCCGGGAACGCTCTCCCCCATGTTCACGTCGACGACTTTGATGCGGTGACCTGCCCTCTCCGCTTGCGCGGCGGTCAGACCCACCGATGCTGCTTCGGGATCTGTGAAGAAGACCTGAGGCACTGCTTGTGAATCAGCGGTCGCGACGTGGGCGCCCCATGGCGCCATGTCCAGTGGCTCACCGTGGGCACGGGCGCTGATCGCCTTACTAGCCACGCGAGCTTGGTACTTACCCTGATGGGTGAGCAGAGCGCGGTGGTTCGCGTCGCCCATGGCGTATAGCCAGTTGGCGTCGACACCGCGAACCAGGCAGGTGTCGTCGACGTCAAGCCAGGATCCCGGCGTGAGACCGATCGTTTCGAGTCCAATGTCGCCGGTGTTGGGCGTCCTACCGATGGCGAAAAGGATTTCGTCAGCTTCGATTTGGTCGCCGTTGTCGAGTCCTATCGCAATCGGTCCCGTGCCACCAGGACGGCGTAGTTCTACAACAGACAACCCTGTGCGGACGTCGACGCCGGCTTCGGCAAGGCCACGTCTGACGTGTTCGCCCACAAACGATTCCATCCTCGGTAGCAAGCTCGTTGTGCGGGCCAGCAGTGTCACCTTCGATCCGAGGCCGTTCCACGCCGTGGCCAATTCGACGCCTACGCCCCCCGCGCCGACCACAACCAATCGCGGTGGTACGACGCTGCAGTCGGTGCCCTTTCGATTCGTCCACGGCTTCGCCTCTGCGACACCCGGAATATCGGGCAGTGTCGCAGCGCTGCCAGTGCAAATGGCAACGGCGTGGCGCGCGGTCAACGTGACGAGTTTGTCGTCAGCGGTGGCGACCGAGACGCGTCGCGGACCACTCAGACGCGCGTGGCCGCGATACAGCGCGGCATCGAGTCCTTCGACGAAGCCGGCTTGGCCGCTGTCGTCCCAGTTGGTCACGTAGCGATCACGGCGGCCGAACACCCCTGCGCTCGCGATCGTGCCCGTTATCGCCTCGCGTGCACCGTCAATGCGGCGTACGTCCGCGACGGCGAGAATTGGACGAAGCAACGACTTGCTCGGGACGCAGCCCCAGTACGAACATTCTCCGCCTACTAACTCACGCTCGACCACCGCCACCGACAGTCCTGCCGCGCGGGTGCGGGCCGCAACATTCTGGCCGACTGGACCGGCACCCAACACGATCACGTCGAACTCACCGTCGGACGCGGGGCCCACGCCAGATGCCTGCACTGAAGCACTCATCGTTGCAATCCCTTTCGATGCCGCTGCTGATTCAACTTCGCTGTTCGGTCAAGCTGGTGGCGGTCTCTTTGGGTCATCCAGCCCATAATTCTGGGTTGACCATCCCAATATGTCCATCATCCTACGCAGATGCACAGAATCCTCCAAGGAGTCTCCTAGGCTCAACGCTTATTGCTTCCGGTTGCTGGCTCTGATCGCATCGCCAAGCGTCCAGAACGAAAGACCCAGTAGGGGGATGTCTTTGAGCAGGAATTCCCCGACGAGCGAGATCGCGGGAAAGCCGCCGCCCTTGGGTTCGCCTACGCCAGGGGTCGTGAAGAGGAAGCTCACTGTGGAAATGAACAACACTATTGCGATCAGGCTCCCGATGATGGACAACTTGGGGGCGAACGGCTTGATGGCGAGCAACACGGCGCACGAGACCTCGAGTACACCGAGCAGGGCCGAAAACGTGTACACCGGCATGACGTTGTAGAGCCAGCCCATGAACGGACTGTTGGCGACAAGCGGCTGGATCTGGTTGGCCTCAAAGTTGGCGAACTTCAGCGCCCCGATCCAGCCGATGACGACGACGAGACCGTATCGGCCCAGCACTCCCGCAATCGCATCGATAGCCGGCAAGTTGAGGAATCGGTCGACCGGCCGATGGTTCGTGCTAATGGTCATATCTACTCCTCGCTACCGTACGGCGAAATCGAATTGTTGTTATCGACAACAACTTTCGTCTTCTTTGCTGGTGATACTGCGGCCAACCTAGCACCGGTTGGCCCGCTGGCATATTCGTATGGGTTATGGACCCCATAATCCGAAACCGTGCGCCATGACGGAATACGATTGCCTGTAGCCGGCACACCAGTCGGCAGCAGAACTGGTTCTGGCAGGCGGACTTTCGGCGTTGCATCTGGATTACGTGCGTAGGCCGATCCCGTCACGCTGGGTCGGGGTGAAGCCGGACAATTCCCTGGCCGAAGTTGCGCCCGCTCAGGACGGCGATAAGCGCGTCGGGGGCGCTTTCCAGGCGCTCCCACAAATGTACGGCCGGCCGGAGAATGCCAGCCTCGAGTTGAGCGCGAAGCACATCAATCGCCTCAGGCCACTCGGCTTGAAAATCCGCAATCGTGAAGCCTTCCATCCGCAGGCTTTTGTTGATCAGCCACTGCGGCACGCCTCGTGGTCCGGGCTGGCGGACATCGTCGACGTGGCGGTCGTACTGACTGACCGCACCGCAACACACAACGCGGCCGCCCCGGGCCATCAACGGCAGAACCGTGTCGAGTACAGGTCCTCCGACATTGTCGAAGAACACGTCGATTCCCGCCGCGGAGCCCGCGGCCATCAGGTCGGCTTGGAAGGTTGCGGACCGGTGATCGACACCGGCATCGAAACCGTAGTCGTTCTGCAGACGATTATTCTTTTCAGTCCCGTCCTCGAAGGCTCCGTGCACAAGCACGATCGTGGGCTTGAGAAATTCTAGGTTCATCGTGATCCTTATCAAAAATGTTGTACAGGAACTAGATTCGTTGATATCCGTGACAAGGGTACCGGGAAGTGCGCAATGCAAGTCACGCCATGTATCTCGTTCTGCTATCGGCACCATTACCTATTCATTTCGGCTGCGCCTTGACAAGAGGCCGCCACGTCAGCACTTCGTTTGCAGATCGGGACGCGGCAGACTTGCTGTGCGCGAGCCGTGAGAGAAGATGTAACCCGAGCCGAGGGGATCTCGAATTGCCCCAGTGGGCAGTATCTTTCGACATCTTTTTAGCGAGCCGTTAATCCGAACAATGCCACTCTGACGGC
>DATJIX010000545.1:0-2667 GCA_035492865.1 Mycobacterium sp.
CGTCGCCGACGTTGCCGATCAGTTGCCGCCACGCGGCGTCGATGTCGCTGGCCGCCTCCGCGATGCGCACCTTCGCGAACGGATCGTCCTTGGCCTTCTCCCCCGCGAACGCCGCCCGCACTCGTTTGCCCTGGTGCTCGACATGGGCGTCGTAGGCGCCGTACGCCATTCCGACGATCGGTGCGGAGATGGTCGTCGGATGAACGGTGCCCCAAGGCATCTTGTACACCGGTGCGGTGTTGGTCTGCAGGCCGCCAGCGGTGCGGTCGTTCATCGACTTGTACGACAGGAACCGATGTCGGGGCACGAACACGTCCTTGACGACGACGGTGTTGCTGCCGGTGCCACGCAGGCCGACCACATGCCAGACGTCATCGATGCGGTACTCCGTGCGCGGGATCAGGAAGCTGCCGAAATCGACGGGCCTGCCGTCCTTGATGACCGGGCCGCCGAGGAACGCCCACGTGGCGTGGTCGCAGCCCGACGACCAGTTCCACGAGCCGTTGACGAGGTAACCGCCGTCAACCACGGTGCCCGCACCCATCGGCGCGTACGACGAGGAGATGCGCACGGACGGGTCCTCGCCCCACACCTCTTCCTGCGCCTGCTGGTCGAAGAGCGCCAAGTGCCAGTTGTGCACGCCGATGATCGAGCTGACCCAGCCGGTCGAACCGCACGCCGTCGCGATGCGACGTACTGCCTCGTAGAACACCGTCGGGTCGCACTGCAGGCCGCCCCACTGCTCGGGCTGGAGCAACTTGAAGAAGCCGACCTCGTTGAGTTCCGCCACCGTCTCGTCCGGGAGGCGGCGCAGATCCTCCGTCGCCTGGGCTCGCTTGGCGATCAGCGGCAACAGGTCGTCGATGCCGGCTAGGACCGACTTCACGTCACCCTGTTCAATGGACGTCACTGGTTTGCCTCCTGGGAGTTCTGGCCTAGAGGAAGATTAGAACACGTTACGATTTGTGTCGAGCAGCGCGTTCCTGCGGCGGCTGGACCTGGGCACATGCATTTCTGTAACCTGTTCTAGTTATCGCTTAACGGAAGGGCGCAGCAGTGACTGACGAGCCGCTCGGTAGCCACGTGCTCGAGCTGCAGGTGGCCGAGGTCATCAAGGAGACCGACGACGCGCGGTCGCTGGTGTTCACCGTGCCCGACGGCCCAAATGACCCAGTGATTCCGCCCGACCGGCTGCGGTATTCGCCGGGGCAGTTCTTGACGCTGCGGGTGCCCAGTGACCGCACTGGCTCGGTGGCCCGGTGCTACTCGTTGTGCAGTTCGCCATTCACCGGCGACCCCATGACCGTCACCGTCAAACGCACCGTCGACGGGTACGCGTCGAACTGGCTCTGCGATCACGCCCACGCCGGGATGAAGATCCACGTGCTCGCACCGTCGGGCACGTTCGTACCCAAAACACTCGACCAAGACTTCCTGCTGCTGGCCGCAGGCAGCGGCATCACTCCGATGATGGCCATCTGCAAGTCCGCACTCGCCGAGGGCAGCGGCAACGTCGTGATGATCTACGCCAACGAGAACGAGAACTCGGTGATATTCGGTGGCGCGCTGCGCGATTTGGCGGCCAAGTACCCCGATCGACTGACCGTGGTGCACTGGCTGGTGAGCGTGCAGGGGTTGCCGAGCGCGGCGGCACTGGCGGGTCTTGCCGCGCCGTACATCGGCCGCGACGCCTACATCTGCGGGCCCGGACCGTTCATGTCGGCAGCCGAAGAGGCGCTGAAGAATTCGGGTGCGTCTGCCGACAAGATCCACATCGAGGTCTTCAAATCGCTGGAGTCCGACCCGTTCGCCGCAGTCGTCATCGAAGAGGACGACAGCGACGAGGGACCGGCGACCGCGATCGTCACACTCGACGGTGAGCGCCACGAGGTGCGCTGGCCGCGCAACGCAAAGCTGCTCGACGTATTGCTGGACAAGGGTCTCGACGCACCGTTCTCGTGCCGCGAAGGTCACTGCGGCGCGTGCGCGGTACTGAAGAAGAGCGGCGACGTCGAGATGGAAGTCAACGACGTGCTCGAGCAATCCGATCTCGACGAGGGTCTGATCCTGGGCTGCCAGGCACATCCACGGTCGGATTCCGTCGAAGTCACCTACGACGAGTAGACGAACGGATACCTTGCTGACGATGAACCGGCTCACAGCTGCGAGTGCGGCGGCACTGATGATCGCGGTGCTCGCGGAGCCCGCGTCGGCCACGGCTGCGGCCAATTCGGCGGTCACCTCGATCCCCGTCGATCCGGCGACCCAGATCGAAATGCACGTCAACGCGGACTGCGCGGGCACCAGGTGCACGTTCAACACCTCCGCCAATCTGCTGACGCCCGACGGCCCGACCGGGTTCCCCGGCGACACGTGGGCCCGCCAGACGATCACGCTGCGTAGCTCGAGCCGCAATGTCTGGCAGGAGGCCGGATACAGCGCGCCGTCCGGCACCCCGAGGGCCGACAAGGGCGCCAACCACGACAACGTCCTTTCCAAGATGTACAAAGCGCTCGAGGACGTCGAGGTGTCGGTGACCACCTTCGGCGGTGGGCCGATCGAACGCTTTTCGGTGGACGGTGATTCGGTACCCACCGACTGGCGCAGCGGCCAGCCGAACACCACCGCCAACTTCATCGCGTGCTCGCAGATCCAGGTGGTCTACGG
>DATJIX010000546.1:0-19316 GCA_035492865.1 Mycobacterium sp.
GCAGGACGGTGTTACCGCGCACGACGCCCCACGCCGGATCGTCGCTGCCAGTCGAGTAATGCAGCAGGTTGATTGCCATGCGCTAAGTGAAGCTGTGGCGGGCGCGAGCGTGCTTGGGCTGTGCTGCAAATCCTGCTGCGGGAGTTGAACTTCAGTCCAAACGGGGTCCAGGTGTCCGACAATAGGCGTTATTGATATCAGAGAATCATTTAGTTGAAATTGGAGAGTCACGTTCTCGTGGTTTGGTCGGTCGACGCAGCGCCCAACACGCTCGTAGATGAGACGAAGGTCGGCAATTCAGGCCAGAGGCGGCGGTGCCGATATTCTGGCTGTGTGCCGATTCTTCGCCGACAGCCTGTCGACAGCCGCGGCTCCTGCGCTGAAATGTGCAAGCGCGTCAGCGCAAGGCAACGCGTTGACGGTGAGCAATGAAAACGGGCGACGCGCCGAGAAACGTGCCCGACGGAAGAGGCGAAGTCGGTACCACATGGCAGGAGCGGGCCGTCGAGCGTCGACTCGGCGACGCACGCGCGCTCGCCGTCGCTCGCAGCACGAAATTTATGGCAACGGCGCTTGAACTCGTTCAGGAATCCGGCCAGGCCAATTTCACTCTGCAAACCCTGGCCGAGCGCGCGAATCTGAGTGTACGGACGTTCTATCAGCACTTCTCCAGTAAGGACGAACTGTTACTGGCGCTGTACGAAGACGTGACCGCGCGATACACCGAAGCGATCAGGGAAAAAGTCGAGGCTGCCCACAGCCCGATGGGGCAGCTGGAGGCGTGGTGCCGAGGGGTGCTGTCACGGCCGGGCTCGTCGCAAGAAGTAGGTGGGCGTCTAGTTCTTATCTATAACTTGAGCCTGGAAGTTGAACATCCTGAGGCGTTTGCCAAAGTGTGGGAACCACACCGCCGGCTGTTGACTGAGATTCTGACGGCATGTTCTCAAGCGGGAGTGATTCGGAACGACCTATCCCTCTCACAATTGACCTCTCTATTGGGCTACACAATGACGTCCTTCGGTCAGTTCAACGCGTTGCACGAAGGGATGGAAGGCACAAGTCTGACCGAGGATGTTGTGTGGTCATGGTGCCGGCAAGCGATTGAGCCTTCGGCGGCAAGGTCCCCGACCTCGTCGCAATGAATACACCGCGGCGCACCCTGCTGCCAACTACTCAAGTTGCAGCCGCTGCGCCGCCAACTCGCGAAGCTCGGCGGATTTGATCTTGTCGCTGCCTGTCAGCGTGATGTCGTCATCGTGGAAAAAAAGCACGTGGCGCGGCACCTTGTAGCTCGCCAACCATTCCCCCAAGTATTCGCGGATCTCCTCGGCTCGGACGCTAGCCCCGTCATGCGGGACAACGCAGGCGACGACAACCTCGCCGAGCGTCGCGTGCGGCAAGCCGACCGTCTTCGTCACCTTTACGGCGGAATGCTTAGCGAGAGCTTCATCGACTTCGAGCGGTGACACATTCGCGCCGCCTGTCTTGATGATGTCCGCAAGCCTGCCGTTCCAAAACAGCCGGCCCTCCGCGTCGAGGTAACCGCAGTCGCCGGTGGGGAAGAACCCGTCCGCGTCCAGCGTCTCGTCCAGGGGCGTCCCGATATAGCCGAGCATGAGTGTGGGGCTCTTCACGCAGATCTCGCCTTCTTCGCCCCGCGGAATCACTTCGCCAGTCGTGGCGTCGACGATCTTGATCGTCACGCCCGGCAGCGGCACTCCCCAGCTATCGGCATGCACTTCGGCTGGAGTATTGAGCTCGAATATCGTTGAGATCGTGAATGTTTCGGTGTTGCCATAGGCATGATCGGGCAAGTGCCATTCGGCGGACACCGTGGGATGACGGGCGATCGGCGTCTTGACGTCAGCGAAGCGCATGCTGCTGAGGTCAACGGTGAGCCAGTTGGGCGCGGCTTCGATTTGTGCCCACTGGTGCGGCCAGGCGAACGGGTAATTCACTCGTTCGGCCGCCATAAGTTCGAGCGCTTCAGGCGCAGCGAATGTCGGCTGCAGGACGAGACAACCGCCGGCGGCCAGCGTGGCGCCAAGAGACATCACAAAATTTCCGGACCAGAAGAAGCCGTTGGCAGACCAGCAGCGGATCTTGTCGTCGGGTCCGAATTCGCACACTCTTCGGAAGCGCCACATCTGGATGGTGACGCCGCGATGAGCGCTGAGGATGCCCTTCGGTTTGCTCGTCGAGCCCGACGAGAAGAACAGCGCTCCTGCATCGCTCGGGCGCACCGCATCGGCTGTCGCGTGTACCAGTGCCTGCGGTACGTTGTGACCACGGGCAAGGAATGTGTCCCACGTCTCGATGCCGGATGGTGCGTCGCCGACCGCTGCAAGGTAGCGCAGGAACGGAAATCTCTCGGATTGCAGTGTCCCCGGGGCGGTCGTGTCGATCTCGGGCTCCAGTTCGGCCAGCACGGCCGCGAAATCCGTCTTGAGCACCCGCCGCTCGAACAACAGCACCGCGATGCTTGATGCGTTGAGCAGGTAATCGAGCTCCGCGGGGGTTGAGAACGTGCTAAGCGTGACGGCTACACCTCCGGCGAGCGAAATGCCGAAAAATGCCGAAAGCCACTCGGGACGGTTGGTCATCAAGACGCCGACTCGGGTGTCCTTGCCGACGCCGCACGCGCGCAATGCGCACGCCACCTCAACTGCCCGCTCCCACAGGTCGGCGTAGGACCAGCGAGTATCGCCGTCGGCCGCGTGGAACACGAGAGCTTCGCGGCTTCCATACATTGAAGTCACTTCATGTAGAAAGCCGGGCAACGTCAGTGCTCCGAGTCCTGGCTCATCGCTCAACGACGGGCCGGAAACGATTGAAAGCGGCTGCGCTGTTTCGGATTTCATTTGCTTGCCGCCCGCGTCACATCGGTAGTTCGACCTCGGCGGTACAGTCGACGAGCTCTTCGCCGTTCTGGTTGGTTAGACGCAACTTCACCTGGACGAGCGGCACCCCCCACGTCGACTCCGCCTCTTTTCCAATGATTTCGGCGTCGAAGTAGGTCACGTCGCCTTCGAACGCCGGGCTGCGGAAGCTGGCCTTGCTGTGGCGCACCATTCCGTCGTGGCCGGCCCAGTAGGCGAGATAGTCGGTGCACCAGGCTCCCATCGTGGCGCCGTAGCCATAGGCGCGTGCCATGCCGACTTCGCTAGCTCGGTCGGCGTCGATGTGCCCCCGCGACGGTCCTAGATAAAGACCGTCCCGCTTGCGGGGATCGATGAACGCGTCTTCTTCGTCGAACGCGAAGTCCTTGCCGAAGCCCGGATCTTGGTAGACCCAAGGATCTTCGACGCCGGATGGTGTCACCCATTCGAATCCGCCCCAGATGTTGAAGACAAAAGCGCGGTACTCGGTAGTGAAGGTAGCGATGGTGTGCGGACCGATCACACGACGCGGAAGCGTATCGCCGACTTTGACTTCGTCGAAATGTGGTGAGATTCCGAGGCGATTCGACTCAATCCAGGCACGGCGAAGCGTGTCGACTTCTTCGAGTTCAAGCCGCGTCCATCGTTTGATCTCGCCTAGTTGGCTCTCGAACATGCCCCGCTTGGTCGCTTCTTCGAACAAATAGCGGATCCCGGTTGACCTCTCACGCGCGACGAGAACGCCGTTCTGATTCGTATGGGTGGTGTCACCACGCGAAAACATCGTAGGCCCAGCGAATTTGGTTTCCACCACTTTGTAGTCGTGAAATCGGCGCGTCTGAAATAGCTTGTCGCCCGGCCGCACTGGGCAGCCGTAGAACCACCACTCCTCTCCACCGAAGATGAGGTGGCTGTTCGGAATGTGCCCGACGCACGCGGGAGCTGCGCCGTGCCCGTAATCGAGGGCGACGGCGATGGACTGTGGCGCGATGAGCCCGCCGAACTTGGAGTCGCGGGCGAACCGTTCATCCCAGTGAAGCGGATTGGGGTAGTCCATTGCCATCACCCAACGGCGGATGTCGGAGGAACTACATGGGTCCCACAGTTGACCGCCGCCGATGGGTTTCCCCACCCGGTGGTCGACGTCGGACAGATCGAGCTTGACTTGCGACGAATCGGGGGCGGGCTTCTTGGCCATAGTCATCTCCTGCTCAGCGGTTGTCGGTGGACCCAACGATGTGGGCCGAGTCCGCAACGCGAATAGACGCCCGCCGTACGTGGCAAACAGATCCCACGGTTCTGTCCTGCTAGTTCTCCGCTAGCGCAAACACCGATCCTGTGTACGACCGCGCTCATCCCTCGTGACTTCTGCCTTTCGAGTTCCCGCATCTACGGAAAACGTCAATCATGGATGTTGCTATCCGTTTACGATGATTGTCAAGAAATGTACACGTTGACTTTCAAGAAATGAGAACGCTATTCTCATGCCACACCCTCGACGACGACGGGACCGGAGTGCTTCTAGAACTCGACGCTGACCAGCGTCTCTGGCGCGAAACGGTCCAGGACGCCGTGTCGAAACAGTGCCCACCGTCGCTCGTTCGGGCGATCGCGGAGGGCGACACAGATGCTGATCCCCTCTGGCAGTGGTACCGCGACCAGGGCTGGACGGAGCTCAGCGTCGCGGAATGCTTCGTCGAACTCGCCCTGCTGCTCGAGGAACTTGGGCGGGCGACGGATCCGACGCCCTTTCTGGCGACCACGACGCAATTCGCGCCGCTCGTGGGTAGCCAATTCGACCCCAAACAGTCAGGCGCTGCGGTTTACGGCGGGGTAACCGCGCATCGCAATGGCCTGGGATGGCTGCTCGACGGTGTTGCTCGGTTCGTCCTCGACGCGGACCGGGCCCAACACCTTGCGGTCATCACCGAAGCTGGGGTCTTCGTCGTCGACGCGGATCGTGTGACAGCCCGGCGGGCCGCGGTGTTCGACCCTGCGCTGCACGTGGTCGACCTTGTGGTCGACGGAGTTCGCGTAAGCGACGAGGACCGAATCGCCTCCGACACGGAGCGTGCCAGGCATGTCGCACTCACCGGCATGGCGATACATACGGTCGGCGCCTGCCAGCGGATTCTTGAGATGGTGCTCGACCACGTAAAGGAGCGTCATCAGTTCGGCGTGGCCATCGGATCGTTTCAAGCCATTCAGCACAAGGCTGCCGATATGCACGTGTCTATCGAACGGGCCCGCGCGCTGAGCTACTTCGCCGCGTTGACCATCGCAGCTGATGATCCGAGGCGCCGGCTGGCGTCGTTGATGGCGAAAGCGGCGGCAGGAGAGGCACAGTCGCAAGTGGTTCGTCATGGGATGCAGTGCTTCGGCGCCATGGGTCTCACATGGGAGAACGACTTGCAATTCGCCATCAAGCGCGCGAAGGCGGGGGACCTGATGCTCGGCGGCGCCGCGGAGCATCGCGCGGTCATCGCGAAGGAGTATCGTGCAGCTGACTTTTGATGAAGACGTCGAGGCCTTTCGTGCAGAGTTCTCCGCGTTCCTAGACGAGAACCTGCCGACCGAGGCGCAGACACTCGAACGCCCACAGTCGGTGTCCCACATGCCACAGTGGGCCAGGGTTTGGCAACGCCTACTGTTCGACAACGGTTGGTTGTTACCCGCGCAGTCGCCGGAGTTCGGGGGTCGCAACGCGACTGTGCTGCAGCAGTTCGTGCATCTCGACGAACTATGCAGACGGAGAATCTTTCACAGCTTCAACCCACAGGGCGTCAACATTGTCGCCACATCGCTGATCGCGTTTGGTACAGCAGAGCAAAAGCAGCGATGGGCCGTACCTGTTCTACGTGGTGAAATGACGGCTTCGTTAGGGATGAGCGAACCGAACGCCGGCTCTGACCTTGCTGCGCTCAGCACAAGGGCGGTGCGTGAAGGCGACGAGTTCGTCGTCAACGGTCAGAAGGTGTGGACATCAGGTGCGCACCACGCAGATTTCCTGCTGACTTTCGTGCGCACCGATCCGGACGTGCCGAAACACAAGGGTATCTCCGCACTGATCATCCCTACGGACACCGAAGGGCTGGTCTGTCGCCCATTCGCCGACATCGCGAGCCAGGACAACCTCGACTTCAACGAGGTCTTCTTCGCCGACGTTCGCGTCCCGGCGGAAAACCTTGTCGGCGAGCTCAATCAGGGTTGGCGGGTAGCCAACGGGTCGTTGGGCCACGAGCGAACCATGATGTGGCTGTTGTTCGCGGATCGGCTCGACAATCTCATCGCAGACTGCAGGCCACGCACTCCGCTCGAGCGCGACCAATACGCATCGATGATCATGGACTATCACGCTTTGCGCGCCATGGGATCAGCAGCACTGGCCCGCGCTGCGCGGGGGGAAGCGGACACGTCGTCTGTGTCGGTGCTCAAACTTCTCGGCTCCGAGGCCGAAAGACGGGCAGCCGACGTCCTATTGGACACCGCCGGGGTTGAAGGCCTACTGCATCCAGTGACCGGCCGATACCAACACATGAACAACGACGAGTACTTCGCCAGCAGTTTCGAGCGCTACACCCGCGGCATCGCAGCCACCATCGCCGGAGGTACATCAGAGATTCAACGAAACATCATCGCTCAGCAAGTGCTCGGTCTTCCCCGTGGCTGAGAACGGGTCTGATCACGTAGTCGATCCAACTCACAGGGAGGCGTGTGATGCCTGAAACGAATTGGACCGCAATGACATGTCTCAAGGTGCAACGCCAGGCAGGCATCGTCACAGTTCGCCTGAACCGACCCGAGAAGATGAATGCCATCAATAGCACTATGGAGAAAGAGTTCTACTCCGTTCTCTCAGACTGCGACCGGATGGACGACATCAAGTGCGTCGTCCTGGCGGCCGAAGGTCCGAACTTCTCCTCCGGTCATGACATTCAACAGGTCGCCGCCGAAACCATCGGCGGGCAAGAGCCCGCGACGATCCAGGACAAGTACTGGGTTCACACAGGCGATCTACTTCCTCCCTGGCGTTTCACCAAGGGACTTGTGGTCGCCGCCAAGGGATTCGTGGGGCCGCATGCCAATACCTTCTTGCTTGCCGCTGATGTTGTTATCGCAGCTGACAATTCGCGCTTCAGCTGGGAGGAATCTCGTGTTGGCGTCGGCGCACCATACGGCCCCTATGCGTTGATGCCCTTCCACTTCCCTATCCGCGTCATGAAGCAGCTGTGGATGACCGGGGGTTGGCTGGACGCGGAGACAGCACACCGATTGTTCTACGTGAACAGAGTCGTCGCGCTCGGCGAGGAAGAGCGCGAAGCGATGCGCTTCGCAGAGCAGATAGCACGGATGGAAACCGGAGATCTCGTCGCCAATAAGCGCGGAACGCACCGCTTGTACGAAGCGGCTGGCCTGTCCGCGATGGTTGATGTGGGTCGGGATCCATACGTTCCGGATCCGGAAGCGGCAATCGCAAAAGAGCATCACCTCCGGCTGATTCACGAGAAGGGTGTGAGAGCCGCTGTACAAGAACGTGATACGGGCTGGGATGACGAAGTCAGCAAGGTGTGAACGCCTCATCTTCTGCCGACGGCACTGCTAGAAGGGAACAGAAATGCCAGACACCAATGCAATTGTCGCGGCGATCAACGCACACTGCGAGACGCTGAGCAATCACGACAAAGATGGCTGGTTGGCTCTCTGGGCCGATGACACTGTTCTGGAAGATCCCGTTGGGGTAGATACGTACACCGGTATCGAGAGTCTGCGGACAGCATTCTGGCAGTTGGTAACTGATCTTTCGCCGATGAAGCTGTGGCTCGAGCGCGACGTCATAGTCTGCGGTAACGAAGCGATCGCCATTCTGCAGGGCGTGGTGACACGCGAGGGCGCGATGCAGCATGTCGGTCCACTCGTCGATCACTTCACCTTCGATGACGCGGGAAAGATCTCGATGATGCGCGCCTTCTGGAAGTACGCGTGACATCGGCATCATCGGAAACGCTGCCCGCCATCGTCCATCGAATGGCGGAGGCGGATCCGCATCGGGTGTTCATACGCACAGTGGACGGTGCATCCGCCACCTGGGGTGAACTGAACTCATTGATAAGCATGTGGGCAGCACGCTTTTTGGCGCTCGACGTGAAACGCGATGATGTCGTGGTCACCATCCTTGACGCAGGCCTGGACTCACTGGCTGCTTGGCTCGGTCTCGCCAGTATCGGTGCGATCGATGCGGCGACGAACCCGGAATTCCGTGGACGCATGCTCGCCTACGCCATAAACAACTGCGCCCCTGAGCTACTCGTGGTGGCTGAACAATATGTCGGTGAGGTCGATTCCGTCGCAGCAGAATTGCGGACGGTCAGGCGAGTGCTCGTACTCGATGGCGACGGCGACAATATTGAACAGAGCTTGTCCCTGCCTGGCGTCACACGCCCAGAAGCCCTCCGGCTGGATATGGCGGCTGCCCGCGATCTAATCAGTGCGCCGTCATTCCACGATATCGCCTGTATTACCTACACCTCCGGAACCACGGGGCCGTCCAAGGCGGTCAGGTTGCCGTGGGGCCAGCTGCACGCGATCAATTCCGGGACATTTCCGATCGACGACCTCACCCCGGAGGACATCTTCTACTGCACGACTTCGCATGCCCATTTCGGCTCCAAGTCGATTCCCTACAACGCAGCTATGGTCGGCGGACAAGTGATCATGAGGCCACGGTTCGCTCTCGTTAGCTTTTGGAACGATGTCGTCAACTTCGGAATCACAACCGCCATGCTCGTTGGATCGATGGCCGATGCGCTACTGAGGGATCCGGACGGGCCTACGGGGCCAACGACTCTCAAAAATTTGTTCATGGCACCACTCGGCTCCAACTATCAACAGTTCGGCAAGAGATTCGGAGTCCGTATCTGCACCGTGTACAACAGCACGGAAGGCGGCGTTGCTATCAGGTCGGGCTGGAATCCCACGAACAGTCGCACCGTCGGCCGAGTCCG
This sequence comes from Mycobacterium sp., assembly GCA_035492865.1. Lineage (GTDB taxonomy): Bacteria > Actinomycetota > Actinomycetes > Mycobacteriales > Mycobacteriaceae > Mycobacterium. Next base: position 8,882 of record DATJIX010000546.1, read on the forward strand.
AGAGGGCTATCCCGGTTTCGAAGTTCGCCTGGTGGATGCCAACGACTATGAAGTCGCCGACGGAATGGCGGGAGAATGTGTGGTGCGCTCCCGCGTGCCATGGGTAATGAATGCGGGCTATCTGAACAATGACAGCGCAACGGCGTCCGCATGGCGCAACGGCTGGTTTCACACGGGTGACGCGCTTGTCCGTACACCACAAGGTGACTACATCTTCGTCGATCGACTGAAAGACGCCATCCGACGCAGGGGCGAGAATATTTCATCGTTCGAGGTCGAAGCGGACGTGCTTCACAATCCGGACATTGCTGAGTGCGCCGCGGTAGCGGTACCGGCCGACGGCGTCGAAGACGAGATCCTGCTATTCGCGGTGAAGCGTCCTGAGTCCACGATCGGCCCGCAGGATCTGCATGGGGATCTTGGGAGTCGGATGGCTCGGTTCATGGTTCCTCGCTATATCGAGTTCGTGGACGAACTTCCGAAAACTCAAGCGACTCTGCGCGTTATCAAAGCTGAGCTACGTCAGCGTGGCGTCGGCCCCAACACATGGGATGCGAAAGGCCAGCCGTCTTGTACGCGACCGAGTGCAGTTGTCAACAACTGATGGGCAGAGGGGTGAGCTTGTGATGACAGAACGAATGACTGCAGACAGTGGGTGCCCGGTCGGCGCCGAGCGCCTCGATTCCCTCGACGGGGTGTCGTTCATCGATCCGGCTATTCAACAGCGACCGTTCGCCTACTATCGCACGCTTCGAGAGGATGCCCCGATCCACTTCGAAAAGGACCTCGGGATGTATCTGGTGTCACGACATGAGGATCTCGAAGCGGTGCTGCGAGATCCGGTCGTGTTCTCCCAAGAGCTCGGCTACTACAAGCAGATGGCACACGGTTACCTCGATGAGATGAAGGAGATCCTTGAACATCAAGGCGGCGGCTTCTTCCCCGACGTTGCCAACATCGACCCACCCCGCCACACCCGGGTTCGAAGGCTCCTGTCGCAAGCCTTCAGCAGAAAGCGGATGAAATCCCTTGAGCCACAGTTTGAACAGCTCGTCGACGGGCTGATCGACACATTCGTCGAGCATGGTGAGGTAGACGGTTTGCACGAACTGGCGTTGCCGATGGCGATCGCATTCAGCATGCAGCAACTACAGGTCGACGATCTGGATATGAGCACGATCAAGCGCTGGGGTAGCGCGTATTTATCGCAGTTCAGCCTCACGAATACACAAGAAGACATGATCCGTGCGGCTCATGAGCTTGCAGAGATGCAGAACTACCTGATCGCACTTGTTCGTAGACGAATGGACGAACCGGAAGACGACATGCTTTCGGACATCATCACCGCACGAACACCTGACGAGGAGCCTCTGAGTTTCGAGGAGTTAGTCGCAACCGCTCGAGCTCTTCTTATCAACACACATGATTCGATGTCCACGGCGTTCTCCAACATCCTTTTTCAGGTAGCGACGAACCCGGATATCGCAATGCAATTTTACGATGCCGCTGAAGATGACTCGCTGATGGGACGGCTCGTCGAGGAACTCCTACGTCTCGAGCCGCCGGTGCGAGCGCTCTCGCGGGTGACCACTGAGCCGGTGACGTTGGGTCAGAAGGCGCTACCTAAGGGCGCGCACCTTCTGGTCCTGTTCGCCTCCGCTAACGACGACGAGTCGGTATTTGAATGCCCGCGTCAGTTCGATCCGAGTCGATTCAACATCCGTAAGAGTATGACGTTCGGGGCAGGCGTGCATTTGTGCTTGGGTGTATCGCTTGCGCGCATGCAGCTACTTGTCGCAGCAAGGCAGACGGCACGGCGCCTGCGCCATCTCAGTCTGGCGATACCGGTCGACGACATCCGGTACATACCCAACGCTGCCTTGCTGGCGATGGAGAAGCTTCCCCTGACCTTCGTTCCTCGGTCCGAGGTAGGCCGCGCCGATGACATGTGAACCCACGCAGCTGCCGGATCGGTCGGATGTCGACATTTCGGCTCTTCGCCAGAAGTATCGCGAAGAGCGGAGTCGCCGCCTGCGTCTCGACGGTCAGAAGCAATACACGCCCGCGGCGGAGGCAATAAAAGCAATCGACTACAGCGATCCGCACATGCCGCGCTTGCCAAGGCAGGCAATTACTGACGAGATAGATGTTGCGATCCTCGGTGGTGGTTGGGCCGGCATATTGGCCGGCCATCACATGCGCAAGTTGGGTATCGACAACTTCCGGATCATTGAGCAGGCGGGCGATTTTGGTGGCGTGTGGTACTGGAACCGCTACCCGGGCCTTTCCTGCGACAACGATTCGTACTGCTATTTACCGCTTTTGGAGGAGATGGAGTTCTTCCCGTCGAAGAAGTTCGCGGACGGACTCGAAATACGCGAGTACAGCCAGAGAGTCGCAACCAGATTCAACCTCTATGAAGGGGCACTTTTCCACACGTGTGTCAATGCGTTGAGCTGGGATGAGTCCATCAATCGGTGGCGTATCGCGACCGATCGCGGCGATGACCTCCGCGCTCGCTTCGTTGTGATGGCGCTGGGGCCGATCAACACACCAAAGGTGCCCCGCGTCGAGGGCCTCGACGACTTCGAGGGCAGGACGTTTCACACCGCGCGATGGGACTACGACTACACCGGTGGAAGCCAAGAGGAGCCGGTCCTCGACAACCTGCGCGACAAACGCGTAGCCATCGTCGGCACAGGCGCTTCGGCTATCCAGGCGGTGCCGTACCTAGGCAGGTTCGCCAAGCAGTTGTACGTTCTCCAGCGCACTGCTTCCACCGTCGACGAGCGTCATAACACGCCTACAGATCCGGCCTGGCTCGCCACGCTGCAGCCTGGTTGGCAGCGCGAGCGCCAAATGAATTTTCACCGCGCAGCGATCGACGGCTTGATGCCGGGTGAACAAGACCAGATTTGCGACATCTGGACGGAGATAAATCGCAACCTCTCTGCAGAGTTCAACCAGACAGGCTGGCCGGAGTCGCCAGAGGAATTCCTGGCGAATCGCGAAGTGATGGACTATCGAGTCATGGAGCGGCTTCGGCAACGCGTCGACGCGGTGGTGAAAGATCAAGAGACAGCAGCGATCTTGAAACCGTGGTATCGGCACATGTGCAAGCGGCCAGCTTCGAGCGACGAGTTCTACCCAACGTTCAACCTGCCGAATGTCAAGCTGCTCGACGTATCGCCGACGCGAGGTCTTGAGCGCGTTACCAGCCATGGATTCATCCACGAGTACACGGAATATGAAATCGACTGCCTGATTTTCGCCAGCGGTTTCGAGGTGACAAGTGACCTTGCGCGGCGGTGGGGGATCGACAAGGTGTCTGGCCGCGGTGGTCGATCTCTCTACGATCATTGGGCACACGAGTTTCGGACATTGCACGGCGTGATGACCCACGGATTTCCAAATCAGTTCTACATGGGGTTCTTTCAAGGTGGCTTCAACGCCTCGACAACCGAGACGTTCAACAATCAGGCCAAGCACATCGCCTGGATTATCAGTCAGGCGCTCGAACGCGGCGTAGCTGCTCTGGAGCCCAGTCTGAAGGCCCAGGACGCCTATGTCGACCACGTCCGCGATGTGGCTATCGACACCTCGGCATTCATCCGAGAATGCACGCCTGGATATTTCAACAATGACGGACAGGAGATCGCCGACGAGAAAGGTGAGCTTCGGCCGCGATCATATACCGGCGAGTTATACGGCCTCGGGTACTACGCCTTCGAGAAGCTCCTAGAAGACTGGCGATCGAACGACGATCTGTCGGGACTGGTACTTGAAACATGAATCCAGCACCGTGGGTTGGGGGGTCATGTTCGCGGCGGGCGTCTCGCGCCTTGCGGCCATCGAATGGCTGCGGACGGATGCGAGTCGTGGTACAGCCTGGTACTTCTAACAACGGCTCTTTAAAGACATTGTGCGGCAACATATTTCGGTGGCACCGGCGGAGACGTACGCATCTGAGCGCCGAGATCACCGATGAGATGACATCGTCAATCTCGCAGGCATTGCTGAAATCTGTTGTTGTGCAGGCTGAAATGCCGATCGAAGCGGCGATTGCTGAGCGACCAACAAGCCAGTCACGTCGCGATTCGCACCCTAGGCCGTAATCCGAGATTCGTGTACGAGGAGGTCAAATGTCCTACGAGAGTACTGCAGAGCCGATCAAGGTCGGCTATTTGATGGACTTTACGCTGGCGGCGGATTTTCCAAAGGAGTTGCTGGAATCGTTCGTCCAGTCCTTCGACCTAATTTTCGCCGAGGCTGCTGACCAAGGGCTCATAGATCGCCCAGTGCAGGTGCTCTACCGTGAAGTGGAGGGCCTGCCAAAGGGATCAGTCAAGGCAGTGATCGATGCCTACGGTGAACTTGTTGACGAAGGCTGCCTCGTAGTTTTTGGGCCGAATATCACCGACAACGTCGTTCCGACACGCGAGGCGATCGAGGAACGCTTCAAAGTGCCTGCAATCAGTGTCACGGGGACGGACGACTGGCTGGGTGAGTGGACGTTCTCATTCCCCCAAGGGTCTATGACCGACGAACCGATCTTCCTAGCCGATCTCATCGCGAAGAAGGGTCTGAGCACGGTCGGCGTCTTAGTTGAGCAGAATCTGATTGGCGAGACTTACCTCGGCAATTTACGACGTGCATGCGCGCGCAAGGGAATTCGGATCGTGGCGGAGGCGCCGATCGCGCAGACGGCGCAGGACATCGGTGCCGCGGTAGGCACTCTGTACGAGGCACGGGCTGAAGCCGTCGTCCATCTCGGATTCGGTTTCGGAATCGTTTTCATCAACCCGGCACTCGAGGCCGTTGGCTGGGATCCGCCGCGTTTCACCACTACCGCATTCCAGAACGCGTGGATCAATCCGATTATGTGGAAAGCATTTATGGGTTGGATCGGTGTCGATCAGTACGATGAGGCCAACCAGCTCGGGCAGGAGTTTCTGGACCGATATCAGGCGGAGTACGGTCACCGACCCGAATACTGCGTTTCCGTCGTCAATCATGATGTGGCATCGACCCTCGTGCGTGCCTTCGCCGATGCGCATCCGTTGAGCCCTCGCGGTGTCAAGGAGGCGCTCGAGCGGGTGAAGATGATGCCCGCCGCCTCGGGGGCGCCGGGTACTCGCGTCTCGCTGGGCAAATGGACGCGCCGCGCGTGGATGGGGTCCGGGTACCTCGTGGCTCGCACGCTTGACGCCGACGGCGTCAATTCGCATCTTGTCGCACGGTTTGGTGAGGAGTAAACGCATGAGTATCGAAAGATCTTCGCCGCACTTGGTTGACACCAAGGATCAGGAGCCTGGGTTCGGGCGGGGTAAGCGCACTAGCTGGGGCTCGTGGCTCGCCGGCATCGGCTTGCTCGCGTTAACTGGCTTGTTCATTGCGGTTTCGCGCACTGAACTGGATCCACGAGTGGCGAACCCGAACACGGAAGGTAGGCCGCGTCCGGTCGAGTTCCTCTTCGGAATCGACTGGATGACTCCGATCCAGGTCGGCACGGTCGTCGGTCTGATCGCGCTGGTTGTCATCTTCGTACGCGGTTGGCGGCGCAACCCGGGAAGTCCCGTCATGCTCATGTTTCTCTGCACCACGTTGATCGTGTGGCAGGACCCGATCATGAACTGGGCTCCGTACGCGGTGTACAACCCAGATCTGTTGCACTGGCCAGAGAACTGGTACTTGATCATGATGTCGCCGACCGTCGAACCGTTCATCGTGGCCGGCTACGTCTTGTTCTATTTCGGCCCGTATTTCCCGGCGGTCTGGATTCTTCGGAAGATGCAGGCCAAGCGCGGGCCGGAAGCGTTCGTCAGTCGCCACCCGCTGATCAGTCTGGGCGCGCTGGTGCTGGTGATCGGCTTTGTGTTCGACGCCGCACTCGAGATTGGGGCGGTCCACACCGGCCTGTACATCTACGCCCAGGTGATCCCCTGGGGATCGGTCTTCACAGGGAGCACCTTCCAATTCCCGCTGATCTGGGAGTCGCTCTCGGTGACGTTCGTGATGATCCCGGCGGCCATCCTCGTGTACCGCGATGACACCGGAAAGTCGGTGGCGGAGAGGCTCGCTGCTAAGGCCAAGCTCTTCCCCACGAAGCCTGTACTCGGGACGTTCCTGGTGATGTTCGCGATCACCAACGTTGCGTACTTCGCATACGGAGGCTGGTTCTGGGCCATCAAGGCAAGTGGTTTGGCGACCTCGGTCGCGTGTCCGTGGCCGTATCCCGAGGCGAAGGTGTTCGACCCACAGGGCTACTACGAGGAGAACGGTGCCGAGGGTCCGTACTCGGTCGGTAAGTGGGCCACGTGGCAGTACGCGTTGCCGGACGGTCGGCCCGATGTGAAGCTGGGCTCGAAGAGCATGCGTTGTGCGACCGACGGTTCGAATGGCTGAGTCCCGCGCCGTCGTCATCACCGGCGCGTCTCGTGGGCTCGGATTCGCTTCGGCCGTGCGCCTTTATCGCGACGGGTGGCGTGTGGTCGCGGCGATGCGCACGCCCGATTGCGGAATGCCGTTGCTGCAAAAGGCAACCGGTGCCGGAATCGACGACGATCGTCTGATCGGTGTCCAGTTGGATCTGATGGATGCCGCGTCGATCGCGGCGGCTGCCAAGACGATCGAAGAGGCTGTCGGTGCGCCGTACGCGCTGGTGCACAACGCCGGAATTTCCGCTGCGGGCATGGTCGAGGAGACCGACCTGCAGTTGTGGCAGAACATGTTTGACACCCACCTGCTTGGCCCGGTCGCGTTGACCAAGGCGTTGTTACCCGGAATGCGAGCGGCGGGGCAGGGCCGCATCGTTCTGGTGTCCAGCGCGGGCGGTGTGCGCGGTCAGCCAAGTATCGCACCGTACTCGGCCGCCAAGGGCGCGTTGGAGCGGTGGGGCGAGTCGATGGCCGGTGAGATCGCGCCGTTCGGCCTTGGCGTCACCATTTTGGTGTCAGGTGTGTACGACACGGACATCATCACCGATGCGGGCAGCACCGATGATCGCGATTTCAACGGCCCCTACGCGCGCTTACACAACACCATCGACTCGCGCGGACGTCTTGCAGTCCGTCTCGCCCGACCGCCGGAGCGGTTCACCGATGGTCTGGTCAAGGCATTGGAGGACCGTGCATCATTCCGTCGTCGCGGCGTGGGGCCCGATGCGTCGATGTTGTTGATGCTTAACCGGATTCTGCCAGCGTTGGGCATGCATCACATCTCGCGCCTGGTAATGGGCATACCTCGCCATGGTGCGATACGTGGCGGGGCATGGCCACTGACGACCGGCCAACGCGCGATGGTCTTGGGCACCAAGGCAATTCCACAATCGCTGATGCAGCGACTGGCTGCTCGCGCGGCGGCCAAACAGGGCCGCGAGCAGGGAGGTGGGAGCATTGGCTGACACAGTGCAGGTCAACTTTGAGTCCCGGATGCTGATCGACGGCAAGCTCGTCGACGGCGAGGCGGGGACGGCTTCAGCCAGTACTCCGACGTGAAATCCGTTGCCTACCTGGCCATTTGATAGGAGCTAACAATGTCTGATCTGTTCGACGACCTCGAGGATTTCGTGGCGTTCGACGACGTCGTCTCGGGCAACGTCCGCGATCCCTACCCGGAGTTGGCGCAAACAGCCCGCGATACGCCGATCCAGCGGCTTGAGACGTCCGCGATTCCCGGTGAGGAGGGCAAGCCCTTCTTCATCGTGTATCGGCACGAGGACATTCAAACGATGTTGCGCGACCACGAGACCTTCTCGTCCAAAGCGGTGATCCAGATTTTCGGTGACGTACTCGGCCACAGGGTGATGGTCGGTATGGACGAGCCCGTGCACGGCAGGCTGCGGTCGCTGGTGACAAAGGCTTTCACGCAGAAGGCGCTGGCCCGTTGGGAAGATGAGATCGTGGGCCGCATCGGCAACGAACTCATCGATCAGTTCGCTGCCGATGGCAAGACGGACTTGGTCAAGACGTTCACGTTCCCATATCCGACCAGGATCATCGCCGCGTTGCTCGGCCTGCCGGAGGAGGACTTTCCGCAGTTCCAGCGGTGGTCGATCTCGATGCTGAGCTTCACCATCAACCCCGAACGCGGCAAGGCGGCCTCCCAGGCACTGATCGACTACTTCAATCCAATTCTCGCCGCCCGGCGCGCAAAGCCACGCGAGGATCTGATCAGCAGTCTCGCCGCGGCCGAGATCGATGGGGAGAGACTCGCCGACGAGGACATCTACTCGTTCATTCGGCTGCTGCTGCCCGCCGGTGTGGAGACCACCTACCGCTCGCTTGGCACTCTGTTGTTCGCGCTGTTGTCCCATCCGGACCAACTGGATGCGGTTCGGGCCGATCGGTCGCTGATTCCGCAGGCGATCGAGGAGAGCGTGCGGTGGGACGCACCATTGCTGAACATCACCCGAGTCGCGACGCGCGATACCGAACTCGCGGGGGTGCCGATCCCGCAAGGTTCATCGGTGATGCCGATGCTCGGCGCGGCCAACCGTCAGGAAGACCGGTACCCCGATCCGAACCTATTCGACATCTTCCGGCAGGCGAAGGTCCCGATCAGTTGGGGACACGGCGTGCACGTCTGCCTCGGCATGCACCTCGCACGACTCGAAATGCGTACTGCCATCAACCTTCTGCTCGACCGGCTTCCCAATCTGCGCCTCGACCCCGAAGGCGACGACCCACACATCCGTGGCATGGTCTTCCGGTCGCCCACGAGTCTGCCGGTGCTGTTCGATGGAATAGAGGAGAGAAGCTTATGACCGACTTCGACACAGTTGACTTTTTTACCGATGAATCCCTCGTGTCCGACCCGTATCCATACTTTGACCATCTTCGGTCCAAATGCCCGGTGGCCCAAGCAACCCCATTCAACGTCATGGCTGTAACGGGATACGACGAAGCGCTCGCGATATACAAGGACTCGGCGTTCTCGTCATGCAACTCTCTAGCCGGTCCGTTTTCCGGGTTCCCGTTCGGCCCCGACGGCACCGATGATGTCACCGAACTGATCGAGCAGCATCGCCACGCTGCCCCCATGGCAGAGCACATCTCGAACCAAGACCCGCCGTTACACACGCGTACCAGAAGCCTCTTGAACCGGTTGATCACACCGAAGCGCCTGAAAGAGAACGAGGAATTCATGTGGCGGCTGGCCGATCAACAGCTAGATACTTTCATAGAGCGAGGCAGTTGTGAGTTCTTGTCGGCCTACGCAAAACCGTTCTCACTCCTCGTGATTGCTGACCTCTTGGGTGTCCCGCAGCACGACCACGAGGAATTTCGGACAGTATTCGAAGGGCAAGTCGCGGGTGAACTAGGGGAGGGGACGACAACACATAATCCTCTCGAGTGGCTCAACGAGAAGTTTTATTCCTACATCGAGGACCGCAGGCGATCGCCGCGTGGAGATGTATTGACGGAGCTTGCGCAGGCGAAGCATGAGGACGGATCGACGCCGGACATCGAGGACGTCATGAATCTGTCCACGTTTCTGTTTGCAGCGGGCACAGAGACCACGACGAAACTCGTCAGCGCAGCAGTGCGCGTTCTCGGCGAGAACCCGCAATTGCAAGCTTCGCTTCGCGAAGATCGCAGCAAGATTCCGGCGTTTCTAGAAGAGACGTTGCGCATGGAGAGCCCTGTCAAGGCGCACTTCCGAATGGCGCGCAAGACCACAACCGTTGGGGGCGTGCAGGTGCCCGCAGGGACGACTGTCATGCTCTTGCCGGGTGCATGTAACCGCGACGAACGAAAGTTCGACAATCCCAACATCTTCGACGCTGCCCGAGCGAACGTGCGAGAGCAAATCGCCTTCATCCGCGGCGTCCACTCTTGCCCAGGCGCCCCATTGGCCAGGGCGGAGGGACGGATTTCAATGAACCGAATCCTTGACCGGATGGCCGATATCGTGGTGTCTGATGAGCATCACGGGCCGGCTGGCCAGCGCCAGTTCGATTACGAGCCCACTTTCATCTTGCGAGGAATGCGCGAACTTCACATTACCTTCAGTTCCCTCGATTGATCGTGACTTCTCTAGGGCAGGCGCACGGTGTTGAGCGGCACTGGCCACTCTCATGCGTGAAGGTTTGGGTCGAGATACAGGAGAGGAGCCTGAGAAGTGCTCCGTAGCAACAGAGTTCATTGAGTGACGGCCAGACTGCCGATCTCAAAAAGCAAAAGGCATAACAGGGAGAATCATGTCAAACACCGTCCTCGTTACCGGCGGCTTCGGCCTGGTGGGCTCGGCAACCGTCCGGAGACTGGCCGAACTCGGGCGAAATGTGGTTGCTACCGATCTCGATACGCCCGCCAACCGAAAAGCGGCCGCGAAATTGCCGAGCGGCGTCAATGCCCGGTGGACCGACCTCACCGATTACGAGCAGGTGCAGCGGCTCGTCTCTGATGTCGCACCGGACGCGATTGTTCACCTC
>DATJIX010000547.1:0-5619 GCA_035492865.1 Mycobacterium sp.
GACCTGCCGTCGCTGAAGCGCGGGGAGATCCGTGATCCCGCGCTGACTGCCGCGCTTCGCAAACTGGAGCTGACGGTGCGCCGCAAGCTCGACGGTGTGCTGCACGGTGACCACCTCGGGCTGCTGCCGGGGCCGGGCTCCGAGCCGGGGGAGTCGCGGCTCTATCAACCCGGCGACGACGTACGACGGATGGACTGGTCGGTGACCGCGCGCACCACTCATCCGCACGTGCGCCAGATGATCGCCGACCGCGAGCTCGAGACGTGGTTGGTGATCGACATGTCGGCGAGCCTCGACTTCGGCACGACCGGCTGCGAAAAGCGCGATCTGGCGGTGGCAGCGGCGGCGGCGATCACCTTCCTGAACAGTGGTGGCGGCAACCGAATCGGCGCGATCATCGCCAACGGCGACTCCGTCCGGCGCGTCCCAGCGTTGTCGGGTCGCATGCACGAGCAGGAAATGCTGCGCACCATCGCCACCATGCCCAAGGCGCCGACGGGTGTCCGCGGCGACTTGTCGGCCGCGATCGACGCGTTGCGCAGACCCGAGCGTCGCCGCGGCATGGCGGTGATCATCAGCGACTTCCTCGGCCCGATCAACTGGATGCGCCCACTGCGGGCGATCGCGGGGCGGCACGAGGTGCTCGGCATCGAGGTGCTCGACCCGCGCGACGTCGAACTGCCGCCGGTCGGTGACGTCATCCTGCAGGACACCGAAACCGGGGTCACCCGAGAGTTCACCATCGACGAGCAGCTGCGCGACGACTTTGAGAAGGCCGCGGCGGCCCACCGCGCCGAGGTCGCCCGCACGCTACGGCGTTGCGACGCACCGCTGCTCTCGCTGCGCACCGACCGGGACTGGATCGCCGACGTCGTCCGCTTTGTCGCCAACCGCCGCCGCGGAGCGCTCGCCGGACGGACCTGATCCAACGAAATGACAACTGGCACATGACATTACCGTTGCTCGGACCGATGACGCTGTCGGGTTTCGAACACGCTTGGTTCTTCCTGTTCCTCATCGCCGTTCTTGGGATCGTCGCGCTGTACGTGGTCGTGCAGCTGGCCAGGCACCGGCGGATGCTTCGTTTTGCGAACATGGAGCTGCTGGAAAGCGTTGCGCCGAAAAGGCCGTCGCGCTGGCGGCACCTGCCCGCAATCCTGCTGGTGGCCTCGCTGCTGATGTTCACGGTCGCGATGGCGGGGCCGACGCACGATGTCCGGATTCCGCGCAACCGCGCGGTCGTCATGTTGGTCATCGACGTGTCGCAATCGATGCGGGCCACCGATGTGTCCCCGAATCGTCTGGCAGCGGCGCAGGAGGCCGCCAAGCAGTTCGCCGATCAGCTGACACCGGGTATCAATCTGGGACTGATCGCGTATGCGGGCACCGCGACGGTGCTCGTCTCGCCGACCACCAACCGTGAGTCGTCCAAGGCCGCGATCGACAAACTGGAACTGGCCGACCGCACGGCCACCGGTGAGGGCATCTTCACGGCATTGCAGGCGATCGCGACGGTCGGCGCGGTGATCGGTGGCGGCGACGCGCCGCCGCCTGCCCGGATCGTGCTGATGTCCGACGGTAAGGAAACCGTGCCGTCGAACCCGGACAACCCGAAGGGCGCCTACACCGCTGCGCGCACCGCGAAAGACCAAGGGGTGCCGATCTCCACGGTGTCGTTCGGCACTCCGTACGGCTATGTCGAGATCAACGACCAACGTCAACCGGTGCCGGTCGACGACGAGATGCTGAAGAAGATCGCTGAGCTGTCGGGCGGCGAGGCGTACACGGCATCGAGTCTCGAGCAGCTCAAGGAGGTCTTCACCAACCTGCAGGAGCAGATCGGCTACGAGACCCGCAAGGGCGACGCCAGTGCGGGCTGGCTGCGGCTCGGCGCATTCGTGCTGGCGCTGGCGGCGCTGGCGGCCATGCTGCTCAACCGCCGACTACCCAACTGAGGCACATGACAATTCCTTTGCTCGGGCCGATGACACTGACGGGTTTCGACCACGTCTGGTACTTCCTGTTCCTGCTCGTCGTGGCGGGACTGGTTCTGCTGTACCTCGGCATGCAGCGGTCGCGGCGCAAGCGGCTGCAGCGGTTCGCGAACTCGGAGCTGTTGGAAAGCGTTGCGCCCAAACGCCCGTCGCGGTGGCGGCACCTGGCGACGATCCTGCTGATGGTGTCGCTGGTGCTGTTCACCATCGCGATGGCGGGGCCCACCCACGACGTCAGGATTCCGCGCAACCGTGCCGTGGTGATGCTCGTGATCGACGTGTCGCAGTCGATGAAGGCCACCGACGTGTCGCCAAGCCGGATGGCCGCCGCGCAGGAGGCGGCCAAGCAGTTTGTCGATCAGATGACGCCCGGTGTCAACCTGGGACTGATCTCGTATGCGGGCACGGCGACCGTGCTGGTGTCGCCGACGACCAATCGCGACGCCTCCAAGAACGCGATCGACAAGCTGCAGGTGGCCGACCGCACCGCGACCGGTGAGGCGATCTTCACCGCATTGCAGGCCATCTCCACCGTCGGCGCGGTGATCGGTGGCGGCGACACGCCGCCGCCCGCCCGCATCGTGCTGATGTCCGACGGCAAGGAGACCGTGCCGTCGAATCCTGACAATCCAAAGGGCGCGTACACCGCGGCGCGCACCGCCAAGGATCAGGGCGTGCCGATCTCGACTGTCGCGTTCGGCACCCCGTACGGCTACGTCGAGATCAACGACCAACGTCAGCCGGTCCCGGTCGACGACGGGATGCTCAAGAAGATCGCCCAGCTGTCCAACGGGAATTCCTACAGCGCGTCCAGCCTGGAACAGCTGAAGGAGGTCTTCACCAGCCTGCAGGAGCAGATCGGCTACGAGACCCGCAAGGGCGACGCCAGCGCGGGCTGGCTGCGGCTGGGCGCCCTGGTGCTGGCGCTTGCCGCGGTCGCGGCGCTGTTGATCAACCGTCGCCTGCCCAACTAAGGCGATTTCTTAAGAATGCTCCTCAGGCACTAAGTTGGCGAGCATGCCCGAATTCGTATCGCGCTCCGTCCTGGTCACCGGCGGCAACCGCGGCATCGGTATGGCGATCGCGCAGCGACTCGCGGCGGACGGTCACAAGGTCGCGGTCACGCACCGCGGATCCGGTGCGCCCGAGGGTCTGTTCGGTGTGGTGTGCGACGTCACCGACAGCGAGGCCGTCGACCGCGCGTTCAAGGAGGTCGAGGAGCACCAGGGCCCGGTCGAGGTACTGGTGTCCAACGCAGGCATCTCCCAGGACGCGTTCCTCATCCGGATGACCGAGGAGCGCTTCGAGAACGTCATCAACGCCAACCTCACCGGTGCGTTCCGGGTGGCCCAGCGCGCGTCGCGCAGCATGCAGCGCAAGCGCTTCGGACGGATCATCTTCATCGGCTCGGTCTCGGGGATGTGGGGCATCGGCAACCAATCGAACTACGCCGCCGCCAAAGCCGGGCTGATCGGTATGGCCCGCTCGATCTCGCGCGAGTTGTCCAAGGCCGGCGTCACCGCCAACGTGGTGGCCCCCGGCTACATCGACACCGAAATGACAAGGGCGTTGGATGAACGCATCCAGGAGGGTGCGCTGGAGTTCATCCCGGCCAAGCGCGTCGGCACCGCCGAGGAGGTCGCAGGGGCGGTCAGCTTCCTCGCCTCCGAGGACGCCAGCTACATCGCCGGTGCGGTGATCCCGGTCGACGGCGGCATGGGCATGGGCCACTAAGAGAGAGAGGACTTCACACATGGCAGGGCTACTCGAAGGCAAGCGCATCCTCGTCACGGGGATCATCACCGACTCGTCGATCGCATTCCACATCGCCAAGGTGGCGCAGGAGGCGGGCGCGGAGCTGGTGCTGACCGGTTTCGACCGGATGAAGCTGATCCAGCGCATTGCCGATCGGCTGCCGGAGAAGGCGCCGCTGCTGGAACTCGACGTGCAGAACTCCGAGCACCTCGCGTCGCTGGCCGACCGGGTGACCGAGGTGATCGGGGATGGCAACAAGCTCGACGGCGTGGTGCACTCGATCGGCTACATGCCGCAGACGGGGATGGGCATCAACCCGTTCTTCGATGCGCCGTACGAAGACGTCGCCAAGGGCATCCACATCTCGGCGTACTCGTACGCCTCGTTGGCCAACGCGCTGCTGCCGATCATGAATCCGGGTGGCGGCATCGTCGGCATGGACTTCGACCCGACCCGCGCGATGCCCGCCTACAACTGGATGACGGTGGCCAAGAGCGCGCTGGAATCGGTCAACCGGTTCGTGGCGCGCGAGGCGGGCAAGTTCGGTGTGCGATCGAATCTCGTTGCGGCAGGCCCGATTCGGACCCTGGCGATGAGCGCGATCGTCGGCGGCGCACTCGGTGACGAGGCCGGTGCTCAGATGCAGCTGCTGGAGGAGGGCTGGGACCAGCGGGCGCCCATCGGGTGGAACATGAAGGACCCGACGCCGGTCGCAAAGACGGTGTGCGCCCTGCTGTCGGACTGGCTGCCCGCCACCACCGGGACGATCATCTACGCCGACGGCGGCGCAAGCACGCAGTTGCTCTAATGAACCTCGACGCGCTCCTGCTGCTGTCCTTCGGCGGGCCGGAGGCGCCAGAACACGTGATGCCGTTCCTGGAGAACGTCACTCGCGGTCGCGGCATCCCACGTGAGCGCCTGGCGTCGGTCGCCGAACACTACCTGCATTTCGGAGGGGTGTCGCCGATCAACGGCATCAACCGCGACTTGATCGGGGCGATCGAGGCCGAGATCGACATGCCCGTCTACTTCGGCAACCGCAACTGGGAGCCCTACGTCGAGGACACCGTCGCAGCCATGCGTGACAACGGGATTCGGCGGGCAGCCGTATTCGCGACGTCGGCGTGGGGCGGCTATTCGAGCTGCATGCAATACGTCGAGGACATCGCGCGGGCCCGGGCGGCCGCGGGCGAGCAGGCACCCCAATTGGTGAAGCTGCGTCAGTACTTCGACCATCCGCTGTTCGTCGAGATGTTCGCCGAAGCCGTCGGCGCGGCCGCGCAGACAGTGCCCGACGGCGCCCGGTTGGTGTTCACCGCGCATTCGATTCCGCTGGCGGCCCGAAACCGTTGCGGCGCAGACTTGTACAGCCGCCAAGTGGCATACGCGTCGCGCCTGGTGGCCACGGCGGCCGGCTATCCCGACTACGACCAGGTGTGGCAGTCGCGGTCAGGTCCGCCGCAGGTACCGTGGCTGGAGCCCGATATCGGCGACCATCTGGCGGCGCTGGCCGAGGCGGGCACCGATGCGGTGATCGTCTGCCCGATCGGGTTCGTCGCCGACCACATCGAGGTGGTGTGGGATCTGGACAACGAGCTTCGGCAGCACGCGGCCGAACTCGGCATCGCCTTCGCGCGGGCGGCGACGCCGAACGCGGATCCGCGGTTCGCCCGACTGGTGGCCGATCTGATCGACGAGGTGCGCGACGGCCGCGAGCCGTCGAGGGTGCCTGGCCCGGATGCCCCACCCCTGCAGGGTTTTTCGCTCGACGGCGTGGTGTGCACGCCGAACTGCGGCTAAACGTTCCAGGCGGAGTGCAGGATCGCGCTGATCGCGGCCATCCGCGCCGATCGCACCACCCCGGACAGTG
>DATJIX010000548.1:0-4985 GCA_035492865.1 Mycobacterium sp.
GAACTCGACCGCGGTGAGGTCCGGCTGCCCAGCCCGATCGTCAAGGTCGATCCGGCAGGCGCCGACACCGAGATCGGTCAACTGGGCACGGCGTTGAACCGAATGCTCGATACCATCGCCGGTGCACTGTCGGCACGGCACGCCAGCGAGACGCGGGTCCGGCAGTTCGTCGCCGACGCGAGTCATGAACTGCGCACTCCGCTGGCCGCGATTCGCGGCTATACCGAACTGGCGCAACGCAAACGAGACGATCTCCCCGACGACGTCGCGCACGCGATGAACCGCGTCGAATCCGAAACCGAACGGATGACACAACTCGTCGAGGACATGCTGTTGTTGGCGCGGCTGGACACCGGCCGGCCGCTGGAACGCGAGCAGGTCGATCTGTCCCGTCTGGTCGTCGATGCGGTCAGCGACGCACACATCGCAGGCCCCGACCACGAGTGGTTGCTGGACCTGCCCGACGAACCCGTCACCGTCAATGGCGACGAAGCCCGGCTGCACCAGGTGCTCGCCAATCTGCTCGCCAACGCCAGGACTCACACGCCGCCTGGAACGTCGGTCACCACGTCGCTGGCCGTCGAGGATTCCGGCGATGCCGTGCTGACGGTCGCCGACGACGGCCCAGGGATACCGGCCTGGCTGCAGCCCGAGATCTTCGAGCGATTCGCCCGCGGTGATTCGTCGCGCTCCCGGCGCGGCGGCAGCACCGGGTTGGGTCTGGCCATCGTCGCAGCCGTCGTAAGGGCCCACCGTGGCACCATCGGCGTGCACAGCGTGCCCGGCAAGACGGAGTTCGTGGTGACGCTTCCCGGCAATTCACAGGCGGGTCACCTGTGATGGCGACCCTCGTTCTTGCCGAGCAGACGGAAAATGTCCCGACACGCCGCAGTTTTGGGGCCGTCTGCGTCTGGTCGCGCGTGAGACTGGGCCTCCTGTTGGCGGTGACCGCCGCGCTGTACCTGTGGAATCTCTCGGCGAGCGGATGGGCTAACGCCTTCTATTCCGCGGCCGCGCAGGCCGGTGCCAGCGACTGGACAGCGATGCTGTTCGGCTCCAGCGATGCCGCCAACGCGATCACCGTCGACAAGACGCCGGCCGCGCTGTGGGTCATCGACGTGTCGGTGCGCCTGTTCGGCCTGAACTCGTGGAGCGTCCTGGTGCCGCAGGCGCTGGAGGGCGT
The DNA here is from genome assembly GCA_035492865.1 of Mycobacterium sp. Classification (GTDB taxonomy): domain Bacteria; phylum Actinomycetota; class Actinomycetes; order Mycobacteriales; family Mycobacteriaceae; genus Mycobacterium. Next base: position 1,184 of record DATJIX010000548.1, read on the forward strand.
GGCCGCGGTGGCCGTGCTGTACGCAGCGGTCCGTCGGGTCAGCGGCGAAGCTGCGGCGCTCTTGGCGGGAACCGTGTTCGCGCTGACACCGGTCGCCGCGTTGATCTTCCGGTTCAACAATCCCGACGCACTGCTGGTGCTGCTGCTCGTCGCGGCCGCGTACTGCGTGCTGCGTGCGTGTGAAAAAGACAGCAGCCGTTGGTGGTTGATCGGCGCGGGCGTGCTCGTCGGCTTCGGATTCCTGGCCAAGATGCTGCAGGCCTTCCTGGTGTTGCCGGGGTTCGCCGCCGCATACCTGGTCGCAGGCCACCGTCGGCTGCGACGGCGGATCGCCGACCTGCTCGCCGCCCTCGCGGCGCTGGTGCTGTCCGGCGGCTGGTACCTGCTGCTCGTGGAGTTGTGGCCGGCCGGGGCGCGACCCTACATCGGCGGTTCGCAGCACGACAGCATCGTCGAATTAGCGTTGGGCTACAACGGTTTAGGCCGCCTGACCGGCGACGAGCCCGGCGGGTTGGGCAATCTGAACTTCGATGTGGGCCCTGGTCGGCTGTTCGGCAGCGAAATGGGGCCGAGCGTCGCGTGGCTGCTGCCCGCCGCGGTGATCTGCCTCGGCGCCGGGTTCTTCATCACCAGGCGGGCGCCGCGGACCGATCCGACGCGCGCCGCGCTGATCCTGTGGGGCGGATGGCTGGCCGTCACCGCGGTGGTGTTCAGCTTCGCCAACGGCATCCTGCATCCGTACTACACCGTCGCGCTCGCACCCGCGGTCGGCGCCTCGATCGGCATCGGCGCAACACTGTTGTGGCGCAACCGTTCCGACATCCGAGCGGCGACCGCGCTATCCGGCACCGTCCTCGTCACGACCGTCCTCGCGGCGGTGCTGCTGTCCCGCGACAGCGAGTGGATGCCGTGGCTGCGGGCGACGGTCGCGGTCGGGGGAGTGGGAGCGGCCGCGCTGCTGCTGGTCGCGGGGCGCTTGGTCAGACCAGTGGCCCGGTCCGTGGCCGCCCTGGCCGTCGCGTCATGTCTGGCGGCGCCTGCGGCCTACGCGGTGGCGACGGCTGCCGCGCCGCACAGGGGTGCCATCCCTTCGGTGGGCCCGGCGCGGCACGGCTTCGGCGGGTTCACAGGCCCTGGCGGTCTACTCGACTCGCCGACCCCAGGGCCCGCGTTGGCGGCCACGTTGTCCGCCGACGCACAGGACTTCACATGGGCGGCGGCGACGGTCGGGTCGAACAACGCGGCGGGCTATCAGCTGGGCAGCGGTGTGCCGGTGATGGCGATCGGTGGCTTCAACGGCACCGACCCTTCGCCGACCCTCGAGGAGTTCCAGCGCTACGTCGCTGACCGGCAGATTCACTATTTCGTCCGCGGCAAGATGACGATCGGGCACTGGGGGCCCTCGACGGGAAGCAGCGAATCCGCCGATATCGCCGAGTGGGTGGAGACCCACTACGCCCCACAGACGGTTGACCGCGTGCTCATCTACGACCTGACGCAGCCGCCGCGGAACTCATAGCTTGCGCATAGCTTCGGCCCACGGCGTACACACGCTGCTGGCCAACCATGGTCGTCATGACAGACATCGCCCTTGAACCCGACACCGGCTTGGTTCACCGCCTCCGCTTCGAACCGCGGCCGAATGCAGCCATCGCGGCCCGCGCCGCAGGCGTGCCGGTGCTCGACGTCGTGGTGCCGGTCTACAACGAGCAGGCGGCGCTTGCCGACTCGATTCATCGGCTGCATCGTCACCTCCGGGAGAACTTCCCGTTCGACGCACGGATCACGATCGCCGACAACGCCAGCGTCGACGACACCCCCAGGATCGCAGCGGAACTCGCCGCCGAGCTGACCGACGTCCGCGTGGTCCGGCTGGAGCAGAAGGGCCGCGGCCGCGCACTGCACGCCGTGTGGTCCACCTCCGACGCTCCGGTGCTGGCCTACATGGACGTCGACCTGTCCACCGATCTCGCGGCGCTGGCTCCGCTCATCGCTCCGCTCGTCTCAGGCCACTCGGACCTCGCGATCGGCACCAGGCTGGGTCGCGGTGCCCGCGTCGTGCGCGGCCCGAAGCGCGAGTTCATCTCGCGCTGCTACAACCTGATCCTGAAGTCGACGCTGGCAGCAGGCTTTTCGGATGCGCAGTGCGGTTTCAAGGCCATCCGCGCCGACGTCGCCGATCGTCTGCTGCCGCACGTCGCCGACACCGGCTGGTTCTTCGACACCGAGCTGCTGGTGCTCGCCGAGCGTAGCGGTCTGCGGATCCACGAAGTCCCGGTCGACTGGGTCGACGATCCGGACAGCCGCGTCGACATCGTCGCCACCGCGACCGCCGATCTCAAGGGCATCGGGCGGATGCTGCGCGGCTTCGCCGACGGATCGATTCCAGTGAACACCATTGCCGCACAGCTGGGTTCATCGCGACGAGCGGCCGCACCGGGGTCGCTCCTGCGGCAGGTGGTCCGGTTCGGCGCCATCGGCGTCACGTCGACGGCGGCCTACGTCCTGCTGTTCATGTTGATGCAGGGCTGGACCGGCGCGCAGGCGGCCAACCTGATCGCGTTGCTGCTCACCGCGATCGGGAACACCGCTGCCAACCGACGCTTCACGTTCGGGGTCGGCGGTAGCACCAAGGCGACACGTCACCACATCGAGGGGCTTGTCGTGTTCGGAATCGCGCTGGCGATCACCAGCGGCGCGCTGGCCGGGCTGCACGCCCTCGTGGCCCAGCCGCATCACTTGGTCGAACTCACCGTGTTGGTGCTCGCCAATCTGGTGGCCACCGCGGTGCGCTTCGTCCTCCTGCGCGGCTGGGTCTTTCACCCGGGCCGCTCGCACTGACCGCTACCAACAACGAAGGAATCGATTGATGACGATCACTGCAGATGTGCCGCCGCAGACGGCGGAGGCACACGAGTTGCAGCGCCGCGATCCTCAGCCGCGCTGGGTCCGCCCCGCGGTGCTGGCGCTGCTGGTGGCGACCGCCGTGCTGTACCTGTGGGGACTTGGTTCCTCGGGCTGGGCCAACGACTACTACGCCGCAGCGGCGCAGGCCGCCACCCAGGACTTGAAGGCCTGGTTGTTCGGCTCGCTCGACGCGGGCAACGCCATCACGGTCGATAAGCCGCCCGCTGCACTGTGGGTGATGGGGCTGTCCGGCAGGCTGTTCGGGTTCAGCGCGTTCACGATGCTGCTGCCGGAGGCGCTGATGGGCGTCGGAGCGGTCGCGCTGCTGTATGCGACTGTGAAGCGGACCAGCGGACCGGTCGCCGGTCTGATCGCGGGCACCGCGCTCGCACTGACACCGGTCGCCGCGTTGATGTTCCGGTTCAACAACCCCGACGCACTGCTCGTGCTGCTGCTGGTGCTCGCCGCGTACTGCATGGTGCGGGCTATCGAGACGGCCAGCACCCGCTGGATGGCGTTGGTGGGCGTTGTCGTCGGTTTCGCGTTCCTGACGAAGATGTTGCAGGCCTTCCTGATCGTGCCGGGTCTGGCACTGGCGTTCCTGGTCGCAGCGCCCGTCGGATTCTGGAAGCGGATCGGCAAGCTGCTGGTCGGCGCCGCCGCGATGGTGGTGTCGGGCGGTTGGTACGTCGCCCTGGTCAGCCTGTGGCCCGCCGACTCGCGCCCGTACATCGGTGGCTCCACCGACAACAGCCTGCTGCAGTTGGCGTTGGGCTACAACGGGATTCAACGCATCGCCGGTGGCGAGGGCGGTCCCGGCGGCGGCCCTGGCGGCGGTCCCGGTGGGGCGAACCTGTTCTTCGGCGGCGAAGCGGGTATCGGCCGGCTGTTCGGA
>DATJIX010000549.1:0-6491 GCA_035492865.1 Mycobacterium sp.
GAGGAGATCGGCCGCGCCGTCGTACTGATCGCGGTGACGGTGTTGCTCGTGGGTGTCGTGGAAGTGGCAGTGGCCACCACCCGCACCGTTGCGCACCGGACCCGAGAACTCGGGGTGCTCGGCGCCAACGGTGTGCCGCGCGCGCCCGTGGTGGCCGCGTTGCTGGTCGAGCCGGTGATCGCGGCGGTGCTGGGGGCGCTGGCCGGTGCGTTGCTGGCCACTCTGACCGGAATCGTGCTTGACGCAGCCGGTTTGGTGGCGACGGGAGTGTCTGTCGAGGGGCTGATGCTCGGCGCGGCGATCTCGATCGGCGTGAGCATCGTCGCGGCACTGGCCACCAGCATCGTGCCCACCTGGAATGCCGCCTCGCGGCCGCCGATCCGATCCCTGACCGCAGGAGGGTAGCTGTGACCGCTATTGATGAGAAGGCCGAAGCCACGACTCCGGCCGACGGCACTTCTCCCGTGATCGAGATCTCCGATGTGTGGAAGCTGCACAAGCTGGGCGATGAGGTGGTGCGCGCGCTCGTCGCCGCCGAATTACAGGTGATGCCGGGAGAATTCGTCTGCCTGATGGGGCCGAGCGGCAGCGGCAAGTCGACACTGCTCAATATCATCGGTGGCCTCGACCGGCCAACCAAGGGCACCGTCAAGCTCGCGGGTCGTGACACCTCGCTGCTCACCGAGAGCCAGTTCGCGGCGCTGCGGCACGACACCATCGGGTTCATCTTCCAGAGCTATAACCTGATTCCGTTCTTGTCGGCGGTGGAAAACGTCGAGCTGCCACTGATGTTCGAACCGTACGACCGAAAGTCGTTGCGCAAGCGAGCGCTCGAGCTGCTCGAGCTCGTCGGACTCGGGCACCGGATTCACCACCAGCCGACGAAGATGTCGGGCGGCGAACAGCAGCGCACAGCCATTGCGCGGTCGCTGATCAGCAACCCGACGCTGGTACTGGCCGACGAGCCGACGGCCAACCTGGACCACCGCACCGGGGAGACGGTGGTGCGCATGCTGCGCGACCTGTGTTCCACGCTCGGCGTCACCGTTGTCGCCAGCACGCACGATCCCACGGTGGCCGAAGAAGCGAGCCGTGTCGTCCGCATGAAAGACGGACAAATCGTCCACTGATCCAACGGTATTCGAAAGAGACACATGACCCAAGAACTCGAGGCACCCGCGCCGTCCGAGCGCGACAAGCTTCTGACCACTGAACTGGTTCCTGAACAGGTTCTGCCCAAGGTGATGACCACCTTCGGCCTCACCGCCACCTATGTCTTCATCATCTGCTGGATCACCGGCTCGTCGATCATGGCGGCAGGCGGCTGGACCGCCATTCCGATGTGGGTGCTTGGCATCCTCACGTTCCTGGTGCCCGCGGGCATGGCGGTCGCGGAACTGGGCAACCTCTGGCCCGGTGAAGGCGGCGTGTACATCTGGGCGACTCGCACCATGGGCGAAACGTGGGGATTCATCGGCGGCTATCTGTCATGGATACCGGTGGTGTTGAACTCCGCGTCGTCGCCTGCGATCATCTTGCAGTTCCTACTGCTGGCGTTCCACGCGGAACTCGGCTTGACGCTGACGATCATCCTGCAACTGGTGCTGCTCTGGGCCGTCGTCGGTCTGGCCCTGGCGAAACTCGCTGCGAACCAACGCATCATGAATGTCGTCTTCATCGTCTACTTGGTACTGACAGCCGTGATCTTCATCTCGGGCCTGGTTTACGCGTTGAGTCACGGTTCGGCCCAGCCGTTCAGTGCGCATGCCGCATTGGTGCCCGACTTCGCGGGCGCCGGTTTCCTGTACGGCACCGTGCTGCTCTATCTCGTCGGTGTCGAGACGCCGTACAACATGGGTGCGGAGTTCCTTTCGGTGCGTAAGAGCGGACCGAAGATGGTGGTGTGGGGGTCGATCGCGTTGGTCGTCATCTACCTGCTGACCACGCTGGGCACCGTGATGGTGCTGCCCGCCGACCAGATCAATCCGGTCACCGGGGTGATCGGGATGCTCGGCACGGCCGCACCCAAGGGTGTGATGGAGGTATGCGCGATCGTGCTCGCGTGCATCGTGTTCGTCGCGCTGATGTCCTACCAGGTCACCTACTCGCGACTGATCTTCGTCTCCGGTTTGGAGCGTCACCTGCCGCGGATCTTCACCCACCTGAACCCCCGCACGCGCAACCCTGTCACCGCGGTGCTGATCCAGGGTGTGCTTTCGTCGCTGATCCTGGTGGGGTTGTACTCGCAGAGCAGCATGGCCAACGTCACGATCTTCCTGCAGGGCGGTCTGTCCATCGCTTGGCTGATCTCAGGGTTCTTCTTCCTGGTCCCGGTCATCCTCGCTCGCAAGAAGTACGCCGACCGATACGCCAGCGAGAAGTTCTGGCGCATTCCCGGCGGCATGGTCGGTGTGTGGATCACCGTCCTCGTCGGGACACTCGGCACGATCGGCGGCATCTACTACTCGTTCGCGAAGTCGTGGATCAAGGACGTGCCGGACACCACATGGATGGCATGGACCGGCAGCATCGCGGTGGGCATGTTCCTGCTCGGCGTCATCGTCTACATCTTCGGACGGCGCGCCGCACACAAGACGTCCGCGGAAGACGCACTGGCACACCTGGCGGTACTCGAACTGAAGGACGAAGCCAAATGACGATGGAAAGCACCGTGCCCAGCACGGACGCGGTGGACAACACGGCCCGGTATCCTCTGGACCCGCTGACCGGCGCGGAGATCGAAACCGCGGCGGCGGTGATCACTGACTCCGAATACGCCACGCCCACACTGAAGTTCGTGATGATTCAGTTGGCTGAGCCGGACAAGACGGCGGAGCTGACGTTCGAGGGCGCGCAGGTGCCGCGGTGCGCGTTCGTCACGATGTATGACGGCGCCGCCAAAATGATCTACGAGGCGGTCGTCGACCTCGGCGCGCGGGTGATCGACTCGTGGACGGCCGTGCCCGGCCGGTTCCCGTCCTACCTCGTCGAGCACATGACCGGTGTGGAAGAGGTGGTGCGTGCCGACCCACGCTGGCAGGAGGCCATGCGCAAGCGCGGCGTCACGGACTTCGACCTGGCGATGATCGATCCTTGGCCCGCAGGCTATTACGGCGCTCAGGACCATTACGACAACTCACCCCTTGTCTGCAGGCCGCTGACATTCATGCGCGCTGCGGCCTCCGAACACGGCTACGCCCGACCCGTCGAGGGCCTGATCGTCACCTTCGATCTGGACGCCATGAAGGTGATCGACATCGAGGACCACGGCGTGGTTCCGCTGCCGCCGACTGCGGGCAATTACTCCGAGAAGTTCATGTTCGACGAGAACAACAGGCCGGCATTCACCACGTTCCGCGACGACGTCAAGGCCATCGAGATCACCCAGCCCGACGGCCCCAGCTTCACCGTCGACGGCTGGAAGGTGCAGTGGCAGAAGTGGTCGATGCGCCTTGGCTTCAACCCGCGCGAGGGCATCACCCTGCACGAGATCACCTACACCGATCGTGGTGAGACCCGGCCGATCATCTACCGGGCATCACTTTCGGAAATGGTTGTGCCGTACGGCGATACCGCGCCGACACACTGGAACAAGAACGTCTTCGACATGGGTGAGGTCGGGATGGGCTTTTCGGCCAACCCGTTGACGCTCGGCTGCGACTGCCTCGGCGAGATCCACTACTTCGACGGCACGGTCAACGACTCCTCCGGCAACGCGGTGACCATCCCGAATGCGATCTGCATGCATGAGGAGGACTACGGAATCTCGTGGAAGCACACGGATTTCCGGACCGGTGAGGTCGAAGTACGTCGCTCCAGGCGGCTGGTGATCTCGATGATCTGCACGGTGGGCAACTACGAGTACGGGTTCTTCTGGTACTTCTACAACGACGCGTCCATGGAGGTGGAGGTCAAGCTGTCCGGCGTGCTCACCACGGGAGCGGTCACGGACGGCGAGGAACCGCGGTGGGGAAAGCTGGTTGCGCCCAACATCTATGGCCCCAACCACCAACACTTCTTCAGCTTCCGGCTCGACATGAGCGTCGACGGTGCCAACAACAGCGTCTACGAAGTCGACTCGATTCCCGAACCCGAACCCGACCTCAACCCGCATCACAACGCGTGGGTCACCCGCGACACCTTGGTGGCGTCTGAGGCCGACGGAGCGCGCGACTGGGACTGGTCGAAAGGCCGGTACTGGAAGGTCACCAACCCGTCCAAGCGCAACGAGTTGGGCAGCCCGGTGGCCTACAAGCTGACGCCGAGGGACGTCGTGCCGGTGATGGTGCAGGAGGGCTCCTACATCTATGACCGGGCCCGTTTCGTGCAGCACAACCTGTGGGTGACGCGCTACGACCCCGCCGAGAAATTCGCGGCGGGCGACTACATGTACCAGTCGTCGGACGTGCAAGGCCTTCCGCAGTTCATCGCCGACGACGCACCGCTGGAGGACACCGACGTGGTGCTCTGGTACACGGTCGGTGCGCATCACGTTGTGCGGCCGGAGGACTGGCCGGTGATGCCGTGCGCCTACACCGGATTCCACCTGAAGCCCATCGGCTTCTTCGACGGCAATCCGGCGTTGGACATCCCACCCTCACCGCCCGCGGCCTGCCACCACCACTAGTGATTTGTCTGCGTTTTGGAGCGCTGAGCGCTCCAAAACGCACACAAACTGCTCATAGCGGGTCCGAACCCAACTCGCCGAGTGTGCGCTTGAATTCCTCGCGCTCCTGCTCGGTCATGTTCGCCATCAGCCGATTCTCGGCGGCGCGCACGCCGGCGTCGGTGCGCTTCAGCAGTTCGGCGCCTTCACGTGTCAACTGGGCGGGCAACGACCGACCCGACGACACGCTGGCCGGCCGGGCCACCAGGCTGCGCTCCTCGAGTCCGCGCAGCACCATGTTCATCGCCTGCGGTGACACGCTCAGGGCGCGGGCCAGGTCCGCGTTGGACTGCCCCGGGTACTTGGCCAGCGTGCGCATGCAGAGATATTCGGGGAAGGCCACTTCGAGCGGTTCAAGGACCGATTCCGTCACGTCCGCCTTCAGCGCAAACATGACACGGCTCAGCAGGAAGCCCAGCGGCTGATCCTCAAACGACTCATCCATATCAAGCATATTGACACATATCAAGCAGATTGATATACCGGAGTCATGACGCAACCAACGCAAGATCTGTTTGAAAGCGCTTACAAAGGCGAAGCCGAGGAGATGGGCGCCGGTGTGAAGCCGCCGTGGAGCATCGGCGAACCGCAGCCTGAGCTCGCGGCGCTGATCGAACAGGGCAAGTTCCACGGCGACGTGCTCGACGCGGGCTGCGGCGAAGCCGCTATCAGTCTTCACCTGGCCGAACGCGGTTTCACGACGGTCGGGCTTGATCAGTCGCCCACCGCGATCGAACTCGCCAAGGCGGAGGCGGCCAAGAGGGGACTGGCCAACGCCAGTTTCGACGTCGCCGACATCAGTGATTTCGGTGGCTACGACGGCCGCTTCGGCACGATCGTCGACTCGACGTTGTTCCACTCGATGCCCGTCGAATTGCGCGAGGGCTACCAGCAGTCGATCGTGCGCGCGGCGGCGCCCGGTGCGTCGTATTTCGTGTTGGTGTTCGACAAGGCGGGTATGCCCGACGGCCCCGCCAACCCGGTCACCGAAGACGAACTTCGCGACATCGTGGCGAAGTACTGGACGATCGACGAGATCCGCCCGGCCCGCATTCACGGCGTGTTCCCTGACGGCTTTGAGCAGTACTTCCCGGTGATGGACGTCCGAGAGGAGCCGAAGGGCCGCAGGTCGGTCCCCGCGTTCCTGCTGACCGCGCACCTGCCGGGCTAATCCAACACGAGGGTCCCCCATGGCGGCTTTCGAGCCGCTATGGGGCAGGATTAGGGGTGTTCACAGCCCCGGACCCCGAAGGAGTCGGATGGCGGACCCGACCAGCCCCAACGGCAACCAACCACCAATAATCCGGCCGATGTACTCCCGTGTGCTGCTCAAGCTCGGCGGTGAGATGTTCGGCGGCGGCGAAGTCGGGCTTGACCCTGACGTTGTGCATCAGGTGGCCCGGCAGATCGCCGAAGTGGTCCGCAGCGGGGTGCAGGTTGCGGTGGTCATCGGCGGTGGCAACTTCTTCCGCGGCGCGCAGCTGCAGCAGCGTGGCATGGAGCGCAGCCGTAGCGACTACATGGGCATGCTGGGCACCGTGATGAACAGCCTTGCGCTGCAGGACTTTCTGGAAAAGGAAGGCATCGCGACGCGGGTGCAGACCGCGATCACCATGGGTCAGGTTGCGGAGCCCTACATTCCACTGCGGGCCAGAAGGCACCTCGAGAAGGGCCGCGTGGTGATCTTCGGCGCGGGCATGGGACTGCCGTACTTCTCGACCGACACCACAGCCGCTCAGCGGGCGCTGGAGATCGGCGCCGAGGTGGTGCTGATGGCCAAGGCGGTCGACGGCGTCTTCACCGCCGACCCCCGCGTCGACCCCGA
>DATJIX010000550.1:0-6127 GCA_035492865.1 Mycobacterium sp.
CGGTCGATGTTGACCGTGTAGCCCTCGCTCTGCAGCCGGCTGATCGTCTCTTGTGCCGTTTCCTCGGCTGACGCGAGGCCCGCAGGGGCAGCGATCACTCCGCACACACCCGCAGTCACCGCGACGAGCATCAACCTGGTCATGGCCCAATCCTCCTCCTCGCGCCGAGCAGACGCAAAAGGCCCCGGAACGCCGGCGAAACGGGGCCCTTTGCGTCTGCTCGCGGGATTAGGTGACTACCGCTCGGCGCGTTGGTAGGCCGTCACAACCGCGGCCCCGCCGAGGCCGATGTTGTGTTGCAGCGCGGCGGTGACGTTGTCGACCTGCCGCTTGTCGGCCGTGCCGCGCAGCTGCCACGTCAGCTCCGCGCACTGCGCAAGGCCCGTCGCGCCCAGCGGGTGCCCCTTGGAGATCAGCCCGCCGGACGGGTTCACCACCCAGCGACCGCCGTAGGTGGTGTCGTTGTTGTCGATCAGCTTCGGGGCCTCGCCCTCGCCGCAGAGCCCCAACGCCTCGTACAGCAACAGCTCGTTGGCGGAGAAGCAGTCGTGCAGCTCGATCACCTGGAAGTCGGAAGGGCCGAGGCCGGACTGGTCGTAAACCTTCTGTGCGGCTTGCACATTCATGTCGTAGCCGATGATGTTCTTGGCGCTGCCGTCGAAGGTGGACTCGAAGTCGGTGGTAATTGCCTGCCCGACGATCTCCACCGCCTGGCCTGCCAGCCCGTGCTTGTCCACGAACGCCTCACTGGCCAGAATCGCCGCGCCCGAACCGTCAGAGGTCGGTGAGCACTGCAGTTTGGTCAGCGGATCGGAGATCATCTTCGCCGCGAGGATGTCTTCGAGGCTGTACTCCTCCTGGAACTGTGCGTACGGGTTGTTCACCGAATGCTTGTGGTTCTTCAACCCGATCTTCGCGAAATGCTCTGCGGTGGTGCCGTATTGCTTCATGTGCTCACGGCCGGCCGCGCCGAACATCCACGGCGCGACGGGAAACGCGAACTCGTCGATCTCGGCCAACGCCTTGACGTGTCTGCCCAGTGGGGATTCGCGGTCTTGGGCGCCGCCTTGCAGCGGGCCGGGCTGCATCTTCTCGAAACCGAGCGCGATCGCGCAGTCGGCCAGCCCGCCGCGGATCGTCTGTGCCGCAAGGAACAACGCCGTCGAACCTGTCGAACAGTTGTTGTTCACGTTGGCCATCGGGATGCCGGTCATGCCGAGCTCGTAGAGCGCCCGGTTGCCTGACGTCGAGTCGCCCGAGCAGTAGCCGACGAATCCCTGCTCAACCTCGGAGTAGTCGATGCCCGCGTCCTCGAGTGCATTGGTTCCGGATTCGCGCGCCATGTCGGGGTAGTCCCAACCCTCGCGGCGGCCCGGCTTTTCGAACTTCGTCATCCCCACACCGACGACGAAAACCTTGTTCGGCATCACATACGTCCCTTCGCTGTTCCTGCCATCGACAGAAACACACGGCGGGCGAACTGTCTAGATGCTCTAGGGACGAGCCGTCCAGGCGCCGTATCCGCCCGCCAGGTAGTGCACGCGGTCGTAGCCCAGCTTGCTGAGCTGCTCGGCAGCGGGAATGGCGCGTTGCGACGAGACACTGCACACCACGATCTCGCGGTGGCGGTCGGTGATCTGGGCGGCGATGGCCTTCGGGTCGATGAGCAACGCCCCGGTGATGCTGCCCTGATGGCGGGCGACCTGCGGGCGGATGTCGACGAGCAGTGCGCCTGCACGGTGCCTGCGCTGTGCGGTGGCGGCCGAGATGGGTCGGGGCGCTTGGACAGTTTCGGTGGTCATGGTGGTCGTCTCTGGTGGGTTCTGGAGGGGAGGTGCGGGGCCCCGCCGCCGCAGCGGGGCCCCGCATGGGGAGGGGTTATTCGAAGTAGCCGGTGTACTCGGCGCAGTAGGTGGTCACCGAATTGACCACGAAGACGGCCGCCTGGTGCGTGGTCAGGTCCGTGTTGTCCAGGATGTCCTGGCCGACGTCGACTGGGTCGGCGCCGTTGTCGAGCGCGCTGCACACCGCGTGGGCGTTCTGGATAGCGGCCTTCGGGCTGTCGTATGAGATGCCCTCGCTGCTGATCTCGGTCAGGAATGAATCATCGGTCGAGCTGACCGCACCTGCGGTGCCTGCGGTGGCGACGGCGGCAAGTCCGAGGGCACCCGCAACGAGTGCGGTGCCTGCGAACTTGGTGAGGCGGGCCGTGGCGAACATTGGACTCCTTGATGATGTCGTTTTGTTCCGGTTGTTTCCGGGCTGACATCAGCGTCCGATGGGGGCCTTGGCGGATTCTTGAAAGATTCTTGGCGGCGGTCAGCGGGTGAACTTCAGCCACCATTCGTGCAGCGTGTCCATGTTCGGCCCCTGCGCATCGGCGAGCAGTCGATCAGAGTTCTTGGACCACACCAAGTCGGGCCCGTTGTCGTAGGTGCCGCACGCGATGCGGCCCTCGACGTCGTCGGGTGTCTCGGTGTAGTGCCACGTGGTCGGCGAATCGATGCCGCTGCCCGGGCACTGGGACAACTCCGTGTTCTCCTTGACGGCGCCGTCGAAGTGTTCGTCGAGCGTCTGCTGATCGGCGAACAGCGAGTAGCGGGCGTTCGCCGGGCCGCCGTCGATGGATGATTGGCCGCAGTCCACCGTGGCCACCGCGCCGTTGGCGGGCGGGTGCACGGCCTCGCACACCCCGTCGTCGTAGCCGCGGGGCAGCACCGCCTTGAGTTGCGAATCGAACGACTGCTCGCTGGTCGGAGTGGTCGTCCGAGGGGTGCGCCTCGTCGTCGTGTCCGTCGGCTCCGTGGTTTCCGAGCTGGTGGTCGTCGTCGGTCCCGATGACGACGTTTCGTCGGGCTTGACCAGGAACCAGATGCCCAGCGCGCCGAGGATCAGGACAAGCACACCCGCTACGGCGGCGATCGGAATCCATGGCACCTTGTTGCCCGGCCGCGGCGGGGGTCCCGGTGGCGGTGGCGCGGCCGTCCACATCGGACCGCTGGGCGGCCCGCTTGCCGGCGGTCCGGTGTGGAAGGCGAGAGGCCGGCCCACGGGCTGAGGTGCCGGCGTCACACCGAACGGCGGCGGTGTCGGCGGAGGTGTGGGCGGCGGCGTCTGGTGAATCGGCCGGCCCGGCTGGAACGGCGGTAACGGTGTCGCGGGCATTGTCGCGTCCTGGCTGCGTTGCAGGATCGTCGCGGCCTGGTCCTGATCCCGTTCGCTCAGCGCATGGTTCGCGGCGATCGCCAAGTCCCCGGCGCTGGCGTAGCGATCCTCCGGCTTCTTGGCCATGCCTGCGGCGATCACCTTGTCGAAGGCCGCCGGTATGCCGGGGCGTTCCTGGCTCGGCCTCGGGATCGGCTGCATCAGATGTGCGGTGATGACGACGCTGACGCTGTCACCGGGATACGGCTGCGATCCGGTCAGGCATTCGTGCAGCACACACGCCAGCGCGTAAACGTCTGCGCGGTAGGTGACCTCGTCGTTGGTGAACCGCTCGGGCGCCATGTAGGCGTAGGTACCGACGGCCGTGCCGAGTTCGGTGAGCTTCTCGTCGGTGGCCGCGTTGGCGATGCCGAAGTCGACGAGATATGCGAAGTCGTCGCGGGTGATCAGAATGTTCTCGGGCTTGACGTCGCGGTGCATCACGCCGCTTTCGTGCGCGGCATCCAACGCCGAGGCGATCTGCCGGACGATCGCCACTGCCCGCGCGGGCGTCATCGGCCCGAATCGCTTGAGCATCTTGCGCAGATCGGTGCCGTCGATCATCCGCATGTCGACGTAGAGCAGTCCGTCGACCTCGCCGTAATCGTGGATCGGCACCACGTGCGGTTCCTGCAGCCGGCCCGCGGAATGAGCTTCGCGCTGCAGCCGCTTGCGGAACACCGGATCGTGAGAGACCGCTTCCGGCAAGAGTTTCAGCGCGACGACGCGGTCCTTGACGGTGTCCTCGGCCTCGTACACCTCACCCATGCCGCCTTTGCCGAGCAGCCGCCGCAAGCGATAGGGACCGATCTGGGAACCCACACGTGATTCCCCGTCGGGGTCGCTCATCGGTCGCTCCTCGGATGCGTTGCCAGCGAACACACCCTAATGCCGGGTTACGTCGCGTGCGGCGCGATCTCGAACGTGAACTCGTGGTCACAGATGCGGATCCGGTCGCCGTCGGCCAATGTCGCGGTACCGCGGATGCGTTCATTACCGACATCGACTCCGTTGGCCGAGCGCAGGTCGGTGATCACGAAACTCGTACCGGTGTCGATGATGACGGCGTGGTGGCGGCTGACGTTGGCGTCGTCGAGCACGATGTCGTTGTCGGTGAGCCGGCCGATCCGGGTGGCGGCGGCTTGCAGCGGATAGACCCGTCCAGTCCTCGAATGCAGACTCGCCTGCGCGTGCAAGGTATTGGCCGACGTGCGCAGTTGGATGTTGTGAACGGTGTGCACGGCAGTGGTCTTGGCCGCCTGCTTCACGTCGAGTGGTTCCTGGCGAAGGATCCGCTCGTGCAGGGCGCGCACCGTCGGGCCAGGATCGATGCCCAGGTCTTCGGCGAGAGTGGCCTTCAGCCGCTGAAAGGCGTCGAGTGCCTCCGACTGACGGTCGGCCAGGTAATACGCGGTGATCAGCTGCGCCCACAGCGGTTCGCGATACGGGTGCTCGACCGTCAACGATTCGAGTTCCCCGATCACGGCATAGCCACGGCCGCAAGCGATTTCGGCCTCCGCCCGCGCAGTGTGGGCCACCACCTTGTCCTCGGTCAGCGCGGTCGCGAACGCGTCGACGAACTGGAAGTCGCGCAGATCCTCCAGCACAGGCCCGCGCCATTCGGCCAGCGCGGTCGTCAGATGCTGGCTGGCCTGCTCGAACTGGCCCGCCGCGGCGGCCTGCACACCCGCCGTCTTCCCGATGATGAATCGGCCGATGTCGCAGGCGGTGTCGCCGACCGCGAGCCGATACCCCGGGGGCGCGTTCTCCAGCAACGCCCGCGAATCGCCGAGCAGCCTGCGCAGGTTCGACACGTAGGAGTGCAGGCTGGCCCGCGCCTCCGACGGCGGCCATTGTTCCCACGCGGCGGTGATCAGCGAGTCGATCGAGACGGGGCGACTGCGGTTGATCACCAGCACCGCCAGCACGGCGCGCTGCTTCGGGGTACCCAACGGCACCGGGGTGCCGTCGACCGTCACCTGCAGCGGCCCCAGCACACCGAACCCGATCCTGTTCTCGGTCATTACGCCCGTTCTATCGCGAACTGGCGCCAAATGCCGGTACATGGCCCGAAATCGGGGGCAATTCTCCCTTAACGCGGGGGCGCGGCCAGTGCTGACGTGGGTACCGGCTCCCAGGTGACTTCGCCGCTGGCTGCGGTGAGCACCCGCCCGAACGGTTGATCACCGAAGTGGAAGCCGAAACCGAGGGTGTCCGGCTCGGCAAGTTCGGCGAGCAGCCGGCGCCGGGCGCTGAGGACCCCGCTCGCGTCCGAGTCGGCCACCGACAGCCATTCGGGGTGCGTCAGTTGAGCCGTGCTGTGGAAGGCGTCCCCGAGCACGACGAGTCGCTGGCCCGCACGTGAGGTGATGACGTAGGACGTGTGGCCCGGCGTGTGCCCTGGCGTGACGACGGCGTGCACACCCGCGGTGATCTCGTCTCCGTCCTCGATCAGTTCGATCCTGTTGCGGTCAACCGCCAACTGCGAGATGACGTGTCGCGGCGTTGTGGCATCGGCGCGGTAGTCGCCGCTCTCGTACGGCGCCCACTCCTTGGCCGCCACCACATAGCGCGCGTTCGGAAACGTCTTGTTGCCGTTGGCATACGCCCAGCCTGCATGGTCGAAATGCAGATGGGTGAACGCCACCATGTCGATGTCCTCGGATCGACATCCAAGCGCGTCGAGCACGTCGAGCAGCGAACCGGAGTCGACACGGAAGATCGCGAAATCGCGGGTCATCGCGCCTATTCCGGCATCGATCAGCAGGGTGGTGCCGTCACGCTCCACGAGCAGACCACCCGCGCTCATCACCAGGTCACCGGTCGCGGTGCACAGCTCCGGCCGTGCCGACCAGTAGCCGCTGGGAATGTCGGGAAAGAACGTGGCGGGTCGCATGGTGAGTTTTCCGTCCACCACGTAGGT
>DATJIX010000551.1:0-25710 GCA_035492865.1 Mycobacterium sp.
TTTGAGCCCGAAACAGTAGGCCAGCTGGATGACAATGTAGATCGCCACTACCAGTGTCAGGTTTGGTGTGGCCAGCCACGAAATGCCAAGGGCGGCAAGGATGAGTACCACCGCGAGCGTGTAGGCGAGCCATTCGGGAACCACCCCAGCCGCGATCGGCCGGAACCGCTTGGTCGGATGCTGGCGGTCGGCTTCGACATCACGAGCGTCATTGACGAGGTATATCGAAGAAGCAGCCAACGACATCGCGATGAACGCGATCAAGACCTTCAACGCGACATCGCGATAGTCGTAATGAACAGTGCCGCCCAGGGCCGCC
Organism: Mycobacterium sp.; assembly: GCA_035492865.1. Lineage (GTDB taxonomy): Bacteria > Actinomycetota > Actinomycetes > Mycobacteriales > Mycobacteriaceae > Mycobacterium. Next base: position 320 of record DATJIX010000551.1, read on the forward strand.
ACTGGTGCGGCGAGCACCAAGACGTTCTTGAGCCATTGGCGCGGCCGCATCGCCTTGACGACTCCGGTGACGAGATTCTTGGGCGGGCCCTTGACCGGTGCCGGTTCTTCACTCATCTTCTCGGCGCTTTCTGCACTGCTTTCACTCGAGACGCTCATCCATCCCCTCCAACCCGATCAGCGACGGCACCGACCGTCTTCGCGACGACCGCCCCGACCGCGACGCCGGTGAGCACGTCGCTGGGGTAATGCACGCCAAGAATCAAGCGGGACAACGCCATCGGTGGCACCAGCACCGCAGACAAGGGCAGACCGGTGGTGCGCGCCATCAGGATCGACGCTGCCGTGGTGGAGGTGGCGTGTGCAGACGGGAAGCTCAGCCGGCTCGGCGTGCTGACGTTCACGGCGACTGCCGGGTGGTGCGGGCGTTCCCGCTTGACCACTCGCTTGATCACCACCGCGGCAGCGTGCGCGATGAATGCGCCTGCGCCTGCGACAAGCCACGCCTTGCGGCGCCGCGGCTGCAGCAGGGCGCCCAACGCGGACACCACCACCCAGCCGATGCTGTGCTCGCCGAAATGCGAAAGCGCACGTGCGCCTGCAAGCACACCGGGCCGATCCGCCAGCGCCGACTGCACAGCGACGAGCGCGGCTTCCTCACCCCGAGGGTTGTCAGCCATGCGGGGAGGCCTCTAGCAAGACCGTTTCCCACTTCTGCTTGCTCGACAGCACGGGCAGCGCCTCGCGGTAGACCCCGCGCATCTTGTTGAACTTGCGCGCGAGGAGAACCTGGCGGCGCAGCGAGGCACGAAGCAGGGCAAACATTTTCGCGCGATCGCGTTGGCGGTAGACCACACCGCGGCCGTCGGCGGTGGTGACCGTGACCCCGTCGACCTTGCACAGCGAGAACCACCGGGCGTCCTGGGTGGCGACGTTGATCTGCGGACGCCGATGGTGCTCGGGGTCGTGTGGCCTGAGCTGATGCACAACGCCGCGGGCCAGTCGCCACGAGATCGACAGCGCGTTGGTCGGGATGGTCACCTTCTTGCGCCACCGCTTGTCCGACGGAGACGGCAGTGCGGTGGCGCCGGGCAGCACCACCGCGTCGGGGAAGTCCTGGCGCATCTTGCGCACCTCGGGCAGCGCGGATTCCAAGATGGAGAAGATGTGCTCGGGGCCGGCCAGGAAATCATCCATCGCCTTGTTCTGAATCGCGACGGTCGAATATTCAAGGCACAAAAGATGTTTGAGTGTCGCCTTCAGGTGGCTGGCGATCAGGCCCCTGATGTTTCCGTCCCAGTGCATGGCCGCGACCACCAATCGGTTGCGCAGGTGGAAGTACGCCTGCCAGTCGATTGCGTCGTCTTTGTCGCTCCACGCCATATGCCAGATCGCCGCGCCGGGAAGCGTGACAGTGGGATAGCCGTGTTCACCGGCGCGCAAGCCGTAATCGGCGTCGTCCCACTTGATGAACAGCGGCAGCGGCTGGCCGAGTTCCTCGGCCACCTGGCGCGGGATCATGCACATCCACCAGCCGTTGTAGTCCACGTCGATCCGACGATGCAGGAGCCTGCTGCGGTACTCCTCTTCGTCGTTGAGCGGGTACTTGGCGAAGTTGTGGTCGTACTCCGTGTTGACCGCACCGGTCCACATGAAGTTCTCCGCGTCGACCATCTCACCCATCACGTGCAGGTGCGACGGCTCCTGCAGGTTGAGCATCTGGCCGCCGACCAGTGTCGGAATCTTCGCGAACCGGTTCATCGCCAGCGCCCGCAGGATCGAGTCGGGCTCGATGCGGATGTCGTCGTCCATGAACAGAATCTGTTCGCAGTCAGTGTTTTTCAGCGCCTCGTACATCACCCGGCTGTAGCCACCCGAGCCGCCGAGATTGGGCTGGTTGTGGATGGTCAGCCGGTTGCCCAGTGGTGCGGCGGCCGCGGCGAATCCCGGGTGATCGACCGCCTTGTTGGTGCCCTGGTCGGACACGATGACCGCGCCGATCACCTGGTCCACCAACGGATCCGACGTCAGCGCGGCCAACGCGCTGACGCAGTCTGCGGGACGGTTGAAGGTGGGGATACCTACGGCGACGTTGGCCCGGCCCGGCGCGGGCACCGGCGCATACCAACCGGCGCTGTGCACGGTGACCTTGGAATTGGTGGTGATGTCGAACCAGATCCAGCCGCCGTCCTCGAAGGGGTCGAGGCCGATCTCGAACTCGACGGTCGCCGGCTCACCGGAGTCGTCGCTGGAAGCCGGAGCGCCGCCCACCGTGATCCGCGCTCCGGTGGCCTTGGATCGGTACACGTCGACGCGGGCGCTGCCGGTCAGCTCGACACGAAGCACCACCGACTCCAGGACCGACCAGCGCCGCCAGTAGCTGGCGGGTAAGGCGTTGAAGTAGGTCGCGAACGAGACCTCGGACTCCGCGCCGATCTCGAGCGTGGTGCGGGTCGGCGCGTGCGCCCGCCTGGCATTGGTGTCCGATTCCTCTATATAGAGCTTGCGGACGTCGAGCGGCTCGCCGGGGCGCGGCAGGATGACGCGGGCGAGGAGGCTGACCGCCTTCGATTCCCCGGTGTCGAGCGCGCCGGACGGGATGTCACTCATGCGCTGCTGCTTTCTGTGCCTGTTTCGGTCAGTGGCGCACCGTCACGCAGGTGCGGCGCCAGTGTGTTGTCGTACATATTCAGTGCGCTGGCAATGGCCATATGCATGTCGAGGTACTGGTAGGTGCCCAGCCGGCCGCCGAACAACACCTTCGATGATGCCGTCTCGGCCTTGGCTCGCGCACGGTACGCGCCCAACAGTTCCCGGTCGGCTTCGGTGTTGATCGGGTAGTAGGGCTCGTCGTCGTTCTCGGCGAACCGCGAGTACTCCCGCATGATCACCGTCTTGTCGGCCGGGTAGGCCCGCTCCGGGTGGAAGTGCCGGAATTCGTGGATGCGGGTGTAGGGCACGTCCGCGTCGTTGTAGTTCATCACCGGGGTGCCCTGGAAATCTCCTGTTGACAGCACCTCGACCTCGAAATCCAGTGTGCGCCAGCCCAGCCGGCCCTCTGAATAGCCGAAGTAGCGGTCCAGCGGCCCGGTGTAGACCACCGGGGCGTCGGGGCTTTCGGCACGCAGTCCGTCCCGCACGTCGAACCAGTCGGTGTCCAGCCGCACCTCGATACGCTCGTCGGCCGCCATGTTCTCCAGCCACTTGGTATAGCCGTCGACCGGCAGACCCTCGTAGGTGTCGTTGAAATAGCGGTTGTCGAAGGTGTAGCGCACCGGCAGCCGGGTGATGTTGGCCGCAGGCAGTTCCTTCGGGTCGGTCTGCCACTGTTTGGCCGTGTAGTGCTTGACGAACGCCTCGTAGAGCGGCCGGCCGATCAACGAGATGGCCTTCTCTTCGAGGTTCTGCGCGTCGGCGGTGTCGATCTCGGCGGCCTGTTCCTTGATCAGCTCTCTGGCTTGATCGGGGGTGAAGTACCTGCCGAAGAACTGCGACACCAGGCCGAGGCCCATCGGGAACTGGTAGGCCTGTCCGTTGTGCAGCGCGAACACGCGGTGCTGGTAGGAGGTGAAGTCGGTGAACTGGCGCACGTAGTCCCACACCCGCTGATTGGAGGTGTGGAACAGGTGCGCGCCGTACTTGTGCACCTCGATGCCGGTCTGCGGCTCGGGCTCGGAGTACGCGTTGCCACCGATGTGCGGCCGGCGGTCGACGACGAGAACACGCTTGTTCAGCTGCGTCGCCACGCGCTCGGCGACCGTCAGACCGAAGAATCCGGAACCGACGACAAAGAGGTCATAACGAGCGGTCATCGGCAGCAAGGGTATCCGACCGCTGCGGTGCGGCCCGAATCCGCGGAAGGGCCAAGGTTGCGATCGGCTCACAATTCCGTATCGCCACTTTAGTCCCAGTAGTCACACCAGTACCGTCGATCTCGTTAGTTCTTGGCAGGCGAGCCAAGTACACCTACCAGACGTAGTCCATATATTGAGGAGACTTTCGTGCCGAACCGACGTCGACGCAGGCTTTCGACAGCCATGAGCGCGGTCGCCGCCCTGGCAGTCGCAAGTCCAGCAGCAGCAGTCGCGTTGTCCGACTTGTCCGACAGTGCCAAGCCACCGACGCAGCACCGCCAGTTCGTCCAGGCCGCGATGATCACCGATCTGCCCAACGAGCTGATGTCGGCGCTGTCGCAGGGCCTTTCGCAGTTCGGGATCAACCTGCCCCCGATGCCCACGAGCCTTCTCACCGGCTCGGGCTCGAGCACGCCTGCGACGTTGACCTCGCCGGGTCTGACCGCACCTGGTCTGACCACGCCGGGGCTGACCACACCAGGCCTGACCACGCCGGGGCTCACCACACCTGGGCTGACCACACCGGGTCTGACCGCACCGGGCGCCACCCTGCCGCCCGTCACCGCGACGGGTCCCGCGCTGACCGACTCGGCGCTGACGAACCCGGCCCTGACGAACCCGGCGTTGACCAGCCCGACGGGTCAAGTTCCCGGGCTGGCGACGCCGGGTCTGACCACACCGGCCGCGGGCGCTCTCGACCCGGCGCTGGCATCGCCGATCTCGAACGCGGGCGCGTTGCCCGCACCGGGTGAGGTGCCGATCTCGGCGCCCATCGGGCTCGATCCCGCCGCGGGCACCTACCCGCTGCTGGGCGATCCGTCACTGGCGGCAGCCCCTGCCAGCACCGGCAGCCCCGGCCTGCTCGGTGACTTGTCCAGCGCGGCCAACCAACTGGGTGCCGGCCAGGCCATCGACCTGCTCAAGGGCGTGTTGATGCCGGCGATCATGTCGGCCATCAAGCCGGCGGGCGCACCGGCTGCCGACGCGGCCGCCGCGGCCACCTCGGCCGTTCCGGCCGCAGCCGACGCCATTGCGGCGGCACCGGAGATCCCCGGCCCGGGCGCCATCCCGATTCCGGGCCTGTAAGAGACCTGCAACCAGACGGCACCGCAGAAACGCCTGCAAGCTCTGCGGTGCCGTTGCAGGTCGTGGGGGTGGGTTGCGACCTCGGCATTTAGTCGGTGCAACTACCGTGTCGAAACACTGGTAACAACTGACACATACGTAACATCGGTCCGTGCCGTGCCGTCGTCCCGCGCCGTCGCTGCTGTTCACCGCACTTGCGGCGACAGTCGTGATACTGCCCTGGGCGATCAACGGGCTTCCCGGCGACGACAGCGACAAGCAGGCAAGTCAGTCGCCTCAACTCACTCAGCAGTCCCTGACCGGACTCGGCGGTGGCGAGACGGTCCGCGAGGTGCATCAGAACACCCCGTTCTCGATGGTCGCGCTGACGGCTGAAGACCTCACCGGCACGTCGGCCAAGGTCCGTGCCAAGAAGGCCGACGGCTCATGGGGCCCGTGGTACGAAGCCGAGACTCTCGAGGGGGTCGGCCCCGACTCCGCGGTGCCGCGGGCCACCGAACCGATATTCATCGGCCGCACCACCACCGTTCAGATCTCCGTCACCCGTCCGCCGGGGGCGGCACCCACCGCGAAACCGACAGGGGCGCCCGCCAAGCCCGGCCTTGGTTATGTGCCCGCCAATGTCGAGCAACCGTTCGCGCAGAACATCAACGCGGTGCTGATCAGCCCGCCGCAGGCACCGGTCGACACCCTGCCGGTGCCGTCCGCCGTCACGATGCCCGGACAGCCGCCCAATATCATCAGCCGCGCACAGTGGGGCGCCGACGAGGGCATGCGGTGCGGAAATACGGTGTATGACAACGGAATACGTGCCGCGATCGTCCATCACACCGCCGGCAGCAACGACTACGAACCCCAGGACTCGGCGGGCATCGTCCGGTCGATCTACGAGTACCACACCCGCACGCTGGGCTGGTGCGACATCGCCTACAACGCGCTGGTCGACAAGTACGGCCAGGTGTTCGAGGGCAGGGCGGGCGGCATGGACAAGCCGGTCGAGGGCTCGCACACGGGCGGGTTCAACCGCAACACCTGGGGGGTTGCGATGCTGGGCGACTTCGACGCGGTGCCGCCGACGCCGATCCAGCTGCGGACGACCGCCCGGCTCATCGGCTGGCGGCTCGGCATCGACCACATCGATCCGCGTGGCACTGTCGTATTACCCTCGGCGGGTGGCTCTTTCACCAAGTTTCCGGTCGGTGCGACGCCGACGTTACCGACGATCTTCACCCACCGGGACGTCGGCAACACGGACTGTCCCGGCAACGCGGCGTATGCGCTGATGGACCAGGTCCGCGATATCGCGGCGCGGTTCAACGACCCGCCAGGACCCGCAGACTTGGCCGAATCCCTGCGTGGCGGAGCGATTTTCGCTCGCTGGGACTCGATGGGCGGAATGAACAGCCCACTGGGCAAACCCACCTCGCCGGAGGCCTCGGGTGAGGATGCGGCCCGCTACGTGACGTTCGACAAGGGTGCCATCTACTGGTCGCCGCAGAGTGGAGCGGAGGCGGTCACCGGTGAGATCTACAAGGCGTGGGGCTCGCTGGGCTTCGAGCGTGGCGCGCTCGGCCTGCCCACCAGCGGCGAGATCCAGGAGCCGCAGTGGATCGTGCAGAACTTCCAGCACGGCACGCTGAACTTCGATCGCGAAAAGGGCACGGTCACGCGGGTAATCGACGGCGTCCCACTGGAATTGCCGCCGCCCTCCATCGAGGCCGCGCCAATCCAGCTCGAGCGGTTCAGGCCGATCAACCCGACCTAGTTTTCAGCGTCAGCCCCACCAACGTTCGAGCACGCGCGCCAGACCGTCGTCGTCGTTGGACGCGGTGACTTCGTTGGCGGCGGCCACCGCATCGGGATGTGCATTTCCCATCGCCACGCCGAGTCCCGCCCACTCCAGCATCGGAACATCGTTTGGCATGTCACCGAAAGCCACCACGCCCTCGGCGGTGATGCCGAGTGGACGCGCCAGTTCCTCGACGCCGGTGGCCTTGCTGATGCCGAGCGGCACGATCTCAATCAGGCCGTTGTTGGTGGAATAGGTGATATCCCCTTCCAGCCCAACATGTTTGGCCAACTCCGCAGCCATGTCGGAACTGCGCGCGCCGGCCTTGCGGATCAGCAGTTTGACCGCTGGCGCGCTGAGCAGATCCTCGATGGACACCTCGGTGTTATCGGGGTTGAGCCACGCATGCTCGTAGCCGGGTGAGCTGACGAACTGAGGGGTGGCGGCGTCGTGAGCACTGGTGCCGACACGCTCGACGGCCAGACCGGCACCGGGGATGACGCGGGTGGCGATCTCGGCCAATTCACCGAGCATGTCGGCGGACAGCGTGCGGGCCGACAAGATCCGGTCGGTGGAGGGGTCGTAGATCACTGCGCCGTTGGCGCACACCGCCATTGGCGCGAAACCCAACGCATCGACGACGGGATGCACCCAACGCGGCGGCCGCCCGGTGGCGAGCACGAACTGCGCACCCGCGGCCACGGCCGCGAGTACGGCTTCGCGGGTGCGGGCGGTGATCTTCTCGTCGTCGTCGAGCAACGTGCCGTCCACATCGGAGGCAATCAGGTCGGGCGTCACCGGTGACTCTTCGCGTCCCGCTCGGCCCGCTTGCGCGCCCGCTCGGCCAACTCCGCTTCGTCGAGGGCCTTGGCCTGTTCCAGCGTCGGTGCGGTGCCGCCCAGCCGCAGCGGCACCCAGTACGCGCCATCGGGATGCGGGTACTCCAACTGCACGCGGTGCAGAAGCTGCGTCATCTCCTCGCGCAGCGCGGCATTTGTCTCATCGATGGTGGCGCGGGCATCGAGGGGCGCTCCGGCTGCGACGGTAACCGGGATTCTGCTCTTGCGCGCCAAGTCCTTTGGGTGATCCTTGGTCCACCGACGGTGCACGCCCCACACGATCAGCGGGATGATCGGCACATCGGCTTCCCGCGCCATCCTGGCCGCGCCGCTCTTGAACTCCTTCAGCTCGAAGCTGCGGCTGATGGTGGCCTCTGGGTAGACCCCGACGATCTCGCCGGCCCGCAGTCGCTCGACCGCAACGGTGTACGCGCCGGCACCGGCCTCGCGGTCCACAGGGATGGTGCCGGAGCGCTTGATCAGAAAGTTGACGATCTTCACGTCCTGCATTTCGGCTTTGATCATGAACCGCATCCGACGGTGCCGCTGATAGGCGGCCAGCGCCGCGGGCGCCCAGTCGAGGTAGCTCGTGTGGTTGATCGCGATCACTGCTCCGCCGTTGTCCGGGATGTGCTCCAGCCCCTCATAGGTGATCTTTGTCCCGATGACTTTGGTCGCTGTGCTGACGGCGATCTCGAGCGTGCGAAAGACCGGCTCCATACGACCTACCCCGGCGCCCCGGATCCTTCGGCGCGCTGCGTACGGCGCGCGGCCTTTTCGGCCGCCTCTTCGGCGTCCATCCGGTTGGCCTCGGCCAGCGACGGCGCTCCCCCACCGAGCCGGTGTGGCACCCAGAACTCCCCGGGCGGATGCGGACCGTATTCGTCCTGCACCCGCTCCAACAGGTGTTGCATCCGCGAATGCAGGAGGGCGGTCAGTTCTGTCGGCGGCAGGGTCGGCATGATCGGCTCACCTACGGCCACGGTGATCGGCACCTTTGGGCGCCACATCTTCTTGGGATGCCCCTTGGTCCAAATGCGCTGAGCGCCCCACACGATGTGCGGCACGATCGGCACATCGGCGGCGATCGCCATGCGGGCCGCGCCCGACTTGAAGGCCTTGATCTCGAAGCTGCGGCTGATCGTGGCCTCCGGGTAGACGCCGACGAGTTCGCCGTTCTTGAGGGCCAGACACGCCTGCTCGAAGGAGTCGCCACCGCTGTCACGGTCCACCTCGATATGGCGCAGGCTGCGCATGATCGGGCCGGTGATCTTGTTGTCGAAGACTTCCTTCTTCGCCATGAATCGGACCTTGCGGCCGAGGTGCTGCTTGTAGGCAGGCAGCCCGGCGAAGGTGAAGTCGAAGTAGCTGGTGTGGTTGATCGCGACGACGGCACCACCCACGCGGGGCAGGTTCTCCACGCCGGTGACGGTGAACTTCAGCCCCTGCACGCGCCACACCAGGCGGGCGAGCTGGATCACTGTGCCGTATACCGGTTCCACATCTGGCAGCCTAGTCGGGTGACCGTGCCCAGCGAACCCGTGCCGATGCCCGAGATCGTCGAGCGCATCGCAGCGGGCCGGATGGCCGTCGCTGTGTGGCAGAACGAGCTGGGCGGCGTGACGTTCGCCATCGGCGGCGGCGAGGAGTACGTCAAGGTGTATCCCGACGTCGAGGCGCACCTGCTGGCCGCGGAGGTGCCGCGGCTGCGGTGGGCCAGGCGCTACACGCCGGTGCCCGAGGTGCTGGGGTCCGGACCGGGGTGGCTGCATACCGCGCGCCTGGCGGGCCGCTCGGCGGTCGATCCGCGCTGGGCCGACGATCCTCGCGCCGCCGCCCGCGCGATCGGCGACGGCCTGCGGCGGATGCACGACGCGTTGCCGGTCGGCGACTGTCCCTTCGGCAGACCGTCCTGGGTGCCCGATGACGCCCCGCCCGCCGACCGCCTCGTGGTGTGCCACGGCGACGCCTGCTCGCCGAACACGCTGATGGCCGACGACGGCACCTTCGCCGGGCACGTGGATCTCGGGGATCTGGGGGTCGCCGACCGGTGGGCCGACCTGGCCATCGCGACGATGTCGCTGGACTGGAACTTCCCGACCTGGGGGCACCTCCCGCTTGCGGGGGAGGGCTTTTGCGGCTTCCAGGAGGTGCTGCTCGACGCGTACGGCATCGCGCCAGACGTCGAGCGCATCGCCTACTACCGACGCGCGTGGGACGAGGAGGAGTCGCTGGCGGGCTAGACTCGCCGCGAAAGCCACACCGCGGAGAAAGGGCATTAGTGCAGGTCACGAGCGTCGGGCACGCCGGTTTCCGGATCGACACCAAGGCCGGAAGCATCCTGTGCGACCCGTGGGTCAACCCGGCGTACTTCGCATCGTGGTTCCCGTTCCCCGACAACAGCGGGCTGGACTGGGACGCCCTCGGCGACGTCGACTACCTGTACGTCTCACATCTGCACCGCGACCACTTCGACCCGAAGAACTTGCGCGAGCACGTCAACAAGGACGCGGTCGTGCTGCTGCCCGATTTCCCGGTGCCCGACCTGCAGCGCGAACTCGAGAAGATCGGTTTCCATCGATTCTTCGAGACGACGGACTCGGTCAAGCACCGGGTGAGCGGGCCAAAGGGCGATCTCGATGTGATGATCATCGCGCTGCGCGCTCCGGCCGACGGCCCGATCGGAGACTCCGGTTTGGTTGTCGACGACGGAGAAACCGTGTGCTTCAACATGAATGACGCGCGCCCCGTCGACCTCGAGGTGCTGCACGCCGATTTCGGACAGGTCGACGTGCACATGCTGCAGTACTCGGGCGCGATCTGGTACCCGATGGTGTACGACATGCCCGCACGGGCCAAGGAGGCGTTCGGCATCCAGAAGCGGCAGCGTCAGATGGACCGCTGCCGCCAGTACATCGCCCAGGTCGACGCGACGTGGGTGGTGCCATCGGCGGGTCCGCCGTGTTTCCTCGACCCAGACCTGCGTGACCTCAACGACGACCACGGCGACCCAGCCAACATCTTCCCGGACCAGGCCGTGTTCCTGGACCAGATGCGCGCGCACGGTCACGACCGAGGGCTGCTGATGATCCCCGGCTCGACTGCGGATTTCACTGGCTCACAGATGAATTCGCTTACCCATCCCGTGGCGGACCCCGAGGCGATCTTCACCACGGGCAAGGCCGCCTACATCGCGGAGTACGCCGAGCGGATGGCGCCGGTGCTGGCCGCGGAGAAGGCGAGCTGGGCGCCCGCAGCAGGCGAACCGTTGCTGGAGCCTCTGCGTGCGGTGCTCGAACCGATCATGCTGCAGAGCGATCAGATCTGCGACGGCATCGGATACCCGGTCGAACTGCGGCTCGGGGCCGAGACTGTGGTGCTCGACTTCCCGAAACGGGTGGTGCGCGAACCGATTCCGGACGAAAAGTTCCGCTACGGGTTCGGCATCGCGCCGGAGTTGGTACGCACCGTGCTGCGGGACAACGAGCCGGACTGGGTGAACACCATCTTCCTGTCCACCCGGTTCTCGGCCTGGCGCGTAGGTGGTTACAACGAGTACCTGTACACGTTCTTCAAATGCCTCACCGACGAGCGGATCGCCTACGCCGACGGCTGGTTCGCGGAGGCACACGACGACACGGCGTCGATCACGTTGGACGGTTGGGAAATTCAGCGCCGCTGCCCCCATCTGAAGGCCGATCTGTCGAAGTTCGGCGTGGTCGACGGCAACAAGTTGACGTGCAATCTGCACGGCTGGGAGTGGAACCTGGAGACGGGCAGGTGCCTGACCACCAAGGGCCACGAGCTCAGGTCAGAACGAAAATGACCGCCCCGCGCCAGTACTACGACGACGGCCTGGTCCAGCTGGATCGAGAGGCGATCACGTTGCGGCGCTACCACTTTCCGTCGGGCACGTCGAAGATCATTCCGCTGCGGTCGATTCGCGGCTACAAGGCAGAGGGCCTCGGCCTGATCACGGAGCGGTTCCGCATCTGGGGCAGCACGGACCCACGGCGCTGGATGCCGCTTGATATATGGCGGCCGATCAAGTCCACCCTCGTGACGCTCGACGTGCCCGGGGTGCGGCCCAGCCCCGCGTTCACCCCACAGCGGCCCAAAGAGTTTCTGGCAAGGCTCGACGAACTGCTGAAGGACTAGCCTTTCGGCTCCAGCACCTCGGTCCCGACGAACGGCACCAGCGCCTCGGGCACACGCACGCTGCCGTCGGGCTGCTGGTGGTTCTCCAGGATCGCCACCAACCACCGTGTGGTCGCCAGGGTGCCGTTCAGCGTCGCCGCGGTCTGCGGCTTGCCGTTCTCGTCGCGGTAGCGCACGGACAGCCTGCGGGCCTGGAAAGTGGTGCAGTTCGACGTCGAGGTCAGCTCGCGGTACGTGCCCTGCGAAGGGACCCACGCCTCGCAGTCGAACTTGCGCGCCGCGGACGACCCCAAATCGCCTGCAGCGACGTCGATTACGCGATATGGCACGTCGATCTGCGCGAGCATCTGGCGTTCCCAGCCGAGCAGGCGCTGATGTTCGGCCTCGGCGTCCTCCGGTTTGCAGTAGACGAAGCCCTCGACCTTGTCGAACTGGTGCACCCGAATGATTCCGCGGGTGTCCTTGCCATAGCTGCCCGCCTCGCGGCGAAAACACGACGACCAGCCGGCGTAGCGCAGCGGCCCCTCGGACAGATCGAGGATCTCGTCTGCGTGATATCCGGCAAGCGGCACCTCGGAGGTGCCGACCAGGTAGAGGTCGTCGGCCTCGAGATGGTAGATCTCGTCGGCGTGCGCGCCGAGGAAGCCGGTGCCCGCCATCACCTCAGGCCGCACCAGTACTGGCGGGATCATCAGCGTGAAGCCATTCTCGGTCGCCAGCCGCACCGCAAGCTGGAGCAGGCCGAGTTGCAGCAGCGCACCCGCGCCGGTGAGGAAGTAGAACCGCGAGCCCGACACCTTCGCGCCGCGCTCCATATCGATCAGGCCCAGCGCCTCGCCGAGTTCCAGATGGTCCTTGGGGTTTTCGATGGCGCGCGGTTCACCGACCGTGTCGAGCACCGCGAAGTCGTCCTCACCGCCGGCCGGAACACCGTCGAGGATGACGTTGGGGATCGCCATATGCGCTGCGGAGAAAGAGTTTTCGGCCTCGGCCTGCTCGGCCTCGGCGCCCTTGACCTTCTCGGCGAACGCCTTGGCCTGTTCCAGGAGGGCGGGCCGCTCGTCGGGCGAGGCCTTGCCCACCTGCTTGCTGACCGCCTTCTGCTCGGCGCGCAAGTTGTCGGCCGCCGACACCGCGGACCGGCGGGCGGCATCGGCTTCGAGGAGCGCATCAACGAGTGCCGGGTCTTCGCCGCGGGCCCGCTGAGAGGTGCGCACCAGGTCCGGATTCTCGCGCAGTAGCTTGAGGTCGATCACGGCCGCAACCCTACTTTTGCGCGGCGAACGCGGCGGCGCGGGCCCCGCTCAGGCACAACCTCGTAACGTTACATCTGCATCACTTGTCACAGCACCTGACACGCCTGTCACAATAGAGCGGATGTTGGAGGCACCCGTGCGCGTGGAGGACAGCGCGTCACTCGCGGATCGCGAGGTCGGACAGCCGCAGGAGCAGCTGGCGTGGTGGCAGAGTTTGCACGCCACGTCGACGCGCCGTGCGCTGCTGCTGACCGCGCTCGGTGGGCTGCTCATCGCGGGGCTGATCACCGCGCTGCCGGGTAACGACAACAACGGACTGACCGCCAGCACCATCTCACTGGGCCCGCGCGGCAACGACACGTTCAACCACGCCAAGAGCGGCGACTGCCTGAACTGGCCCGAGCGCACACCGGACTCGGCCGAGATCGTCGACTGCACTAGCGACCACCGCTTCGAGGTTGCCGAGTCGGTGGACATGCGCACCTTCCCCGGCAGCGAGTACGGCCCCGAAGCGCCGCCGCCGTCGCCCGCCCGCATTCAGCAGATCAGCCAGGAGCAGTGTTCGGCGGCCGTCAAGAACTACCTGGGCACCCGCTTCGACCCCAACAGCCGGTTCACCGTCAGCATGCTGTGGTCGGGCGACAAAGCCTGGCGCCAGTCGGGTGAGCGACGCATGCTGTGCGGTCTGCAGCTTCCCGGGCCGAACAACCAGCAGCTGTCGTTCAAGGGCAAGGTCGCCGACGTCGACCAGTCGAAGGTCTGGCCCGCGGGCACCTGCCTCGGCATCGACCCCGGCACGAACCAGCCGACCGACATTCCCGTCGACTGCGCGGCCCCGCACGCCATGGAGGTCACCGGCGCCGTCAACCTCGCCGAGAAGTTCCCGCAGGCGCTGCCACCGGAACCCGAGCAGGACGGCTTCATCAAGGACGCGTGCACCCGGATGACGGATGCCTACCTGGCACCGATCCAGCTGCGCAGCACCACGCTGACGCTGATCTACAGCACGATCTCGCTGCCGAGCTGGTCGGCGGGCAGCCACCAGGTGTCGTGCAGCATCGGCGCGACGCTGGGCAACGGCGGCTGGTCGACGCTGCTCAACAGCGCCAAGGGTCCGCTGATGATCAACGGGCAGCCGCCGGTCGCGCCGCCGGACATTCCGCCGGACCGGCTGAACCTGCCGCCGATTCCGGTTGTCGAGCCGCCGGATTCGTCCTCGTCGTCCTCGTCTTCCTCCTCGTCGCAGTCGCAGTACGGCTCCGGCCAGACCGATCAGAGCCAGCAGACGCAACACATGCCGGGTCAGCAGTCGACGGGCAGCACGCAGACCACCCAGACCTCGCAGGCCCCGGCCGCACCGCCGGCGGGCAACACGTTCCTCAATGGGCCACCGCCGCCTGGTGCGCCGCAGGACGGGCAATTACCACCTCCTGGCGCGCCACAGGACGGGCCGCCACCACCCGACGGCGCCCCGCCAGCGCAGGGCGCACCCCCGGGCCCACCCGCGCCGCCCCCGGGCGAGCCGGTGCTGCCACCGCCACCAGGGCAGTAGCCGCGTGGCCGTGCGGATGAGCCCGCAACGGTTCGACGAGCTGGTCTCCGACGCACTCGACCTGATTCCGCCCAAGCTGGCTGCTGCGCTCGACAACGTCGTGGTGCTCGTCGAGGACCGCAATCCCGAAGAACCTGACCTGCTCGGCCTGTACCAGGGCGTGGCACTCACCGAACGGGACTCCTCGTATGCGGGGTCGCTGCCGGACACGATCACCATTTACCGCGGCGCGTTGCTCGAGGTCTGTGAGGACGAGCACGAGGTCGTCGACGAGGTCGCGATCACCGTGATCCACGAGATCGCACACCACTTCGGCATCGACGACGAACGGCTACACGAACTCGGCTGGGGCTAGGCGCGGCAACCACGCTTGCACCCCATCCGGTGCTATCAAGGGGCCATGAGCAGTGGATGCCGCGAGTGCCTGGCGGGGCTCGAGCACTGCCACGGCACCGTCATTCACCACGCCTGGTATCGCACGGAATGCACCGAGGACGGCTGCGTCACCCCGGAAGTGGTGCACACGTTCAGCGTCGACTGCGACGCGGTCGGGTGCACCTGCACGGTGCGAGAATCAGCCCATCGGGTCGGCTGAGGACAACGCGTCCTCCACCGGGTGCACGTCCGGCTCTGGATAGAACGGCGGCGTCAACGTCGACCATTGCACGCAACTCCACCGGCCGTCGGTAATCGGTGACAGCACAACAGATTCGGCGTTGGCCAGATGATGGTCGAGGGCGAAGCTGCCGTCCACGCCCGCGAGCACGGCCGACACCAGCCGGATGGCCGCGCCGTGACTGACCACAACGATGTCCCCGTGCCAGGCGTCGTCATCGAGGTGGCGCAGCCGTAGCTGTGTGAGCACCGGCACGTAGCGGTCGAGCACCTCGTTGGCCGTCTCGCCACCAGGCATGGGCACGTCCAGATCACCCTCGTGCCAGCGTTGGTAGACCGTCTCGAAGGCGGCGATGGCCTCGTCGTCGTTGCGATTCTCGAGATCGCCCACCTGCACCTCGTGGATGCCCTCGAATTCATGCGGCTCGAGTCCGATCTCGCCGCCGATCTCGGCGGCGGTCTGCGCAGCGCGTACGGCCACCGAGTGGACGATCATCGCCGGTTGGTGCGGCAGCTCGCGGGCGTAGGCGCGGGCCTGGTCGCGGCCGAGATCGGTGAGCTCCGCCCCTGGCGGCCTGGTGTCGATGCGACGGTCGACGTTGCCGTATGACTGTCCGTGTCGGACCAACACCAGCCGACCGGTCACGGTTTGCCTCCCGTCGGCCATGACCCGAGATTGCGCACGTCTGCACAACGTTCGTGCAGCGCATCGAGTGCCGCGGCGACCGCATCATCTTCGATATGGCCCACACAATCCACGAAGAAGATGTAGGTCCCCAATTCCGTTCTGGTGGGCCGTGATTCGATCCGGGTGAGGTCGATACCGCGGACCGCGAACTCCGTCAACGCCGCGGCGAGCGCGCCTGGAACATTGTCGAGACGCAGCACCACCGACGTGCGGTCGGCGCCGGTGCGCGGGGGCGGTGCCTTCGGAAGTCCGGCCAACACGAATCGGGTGCGCGCGTTGGGCTCGTCGACGACATCGGTGGCCAGCGCGGTCAGGCCGTAGCGTTTCGCGGCCAGCGCGGTGGTCACCGCGGCATCGGCACGGCCTTCGGCCACGTCGACGGCCGCCGCGGCGTTGGAGTCAGCCGCCTGGAACCTGGCGCCCGGCAGGTTTTTCGCCACCCATCGCGCCACCTGGGCACGTGCTACCGGGAATGCGGCGATCGATGCGGGGTCGGTGACGCCTTCGCGCACCGCGATGGTGAAGGCGATGTCAAGCGTCAACTCGGCATAGATCTGCAGCGGCGAACCAGTGGCCAGACTGTCAAGGGTCGGCAGTACGGATCCCTCGATCGAGTTCTCAATCGGCACACACGCGAATTCGGCGTCGGACGATCGCACCATCTCCAGCGCAGCCGAGGGGCTGCCCGTCGACACCGGAGTAGCGGCCCCGGGCGACGCACTCTCGGGGATCAGGCCGTCGGCGATGATCTGGAGCAACGCCGCCTCGGTGAAGGTTCCTTCGGGTCCGAGATAGGCGATGCGCGGCACATTTCAACCCTATCCGGTGTCGCGGGGCCACTCCTGCTGCCGCGGCGGTAGGCCTTGCGTCGTCCCGATCGCTCTAGTTAAGTAAGGCTTACCTAACTGACTGGAAGGCGATGCGATGACAGGTGCGGCACCGACGACGGCCGAGCGAATCCGCAGCGCGTGTGTGCGGGCCGGCGGCGCGATGCTCGCGGTCGAGGGCCTGGAACCCATCTCCACGCCGGTTCATCACCTGCTCGACGACGGGTCATTCGCGATCACGGTCCCTGGCGACGGCATCCTCGCAGGCATGGTGGTCGCCGCGGGCACCGCGGGCGTGCAGGCGGTACTTGAAATGACCGACTACGCCCCGCTGCCACTGCGCGAACCGGTCCGCTCCCTGGTGTGGATTCGCGGACGCCTACACGCCGTGCCCGACTCCGCAGTCGCCGCCCTACTCGACCTGATCGCCATCGAGAGCCCCAATCCGGCCCTGCTACAAGTGAATTCCGATGGCGCCGCGGATACCCGTCACACGCTGATGCGACTGGAGATCGAGACCGTGGTGGTCGCGGACTCCACCGGCGCCGAATCGATCGGTGTCGGCGCGCTGCTGGGCGCCAGCCCTGATCCGTTCTGTGCAATGGAGTCATGCTGGCTGCAGCACATGGAGTCGGCGCACCGCGAGGTTGTCGACCGGCTGGCCAGCCGGCTGCCGATGCCGCTGCGCCGTGGCCGGGTCCGGCCGCTGGGCCTGGACCGCTACGGGGTGCAGCTGCGGGTCGAGGGCGACGACGGCGATCACGATGTGCGGCTGCCGTTCGCCAAGCCGGTCGACGACGTGACCGGGCTCAGCCAGGCAATCCGGATCCTGATGGGGTGCCCGTTCCTGAACGGGCTGCGCGCCCGCCGACTCTAGGACGCCGCTGCCACTACCGTAGCTCCGGTGACAGAGCCGGCCGACGAGCTGACCGATCCGCAGCGGCGCGTCATCCGCATCGAGATCGCGGTCGTACTGGCAGTGACGTTCGGGCTGTCGGCATATACCGCGTTTCTCAATCTCATCGAAGCGGTGTTGCTCGGCCTCGCAGGTCGGCGGATCGCACTCAACCCGCGCCGGTCACCGTTCGACCTCATCGACCTCGGGCTGAACCTCGCGGTCGTGTTCCAACTCGTCGCGTGGGGACTGCTTGCCGTATATCTGTTGTGGCGCAGCGGTTTTGGACCCAACAGCATCGGACTCGGCCGGCTGCGTTGGCGACCCGACGTGCTTGGCGGGCTCGGCCTCGCCGCGCTGATCGGGCTCCCGGGATTGGCGCTGTACGTGGCCGCGCGTGCGCTGGGGTTGAGTGCCCACGTCGAACCCGCGGAGCTCTACGACACATGGTGGCGAATACCGGTGCTGATCATCACGGCGTTCGCCAACGGCTGGGCCGAGGAAGTCATCGTGGTCGCCTTCCTGATGACACGACTGCGGCAACTGCGCGTCAACCCGGTGGCGGTGCTGCTGGCTTCCGGCCTGCTGCGCGGCGCGTATCACCTCTACCAGGGCTTCAGTGCCGGACTCGGCAATGTCGTGATGGGGCTGGTGTTCGCCTACGTGTGGCGGCGCACCGGACGGCTGTGGCCGCTGATCATCGCGCACGGCATCATCGATACCGTCGCCTACGTCGGCTACGCGCTGGCGGCGGGTCATCTGGGCTGGTTGTCGTAGATTCCCTGTGTGAACGACAACCGGCCGCCGCCCTCGGGTCCTGACCCCAGGATGCGCCGGGAGCCGCCGCAAGTGATCAGACGCGTCCCGAATTACCGGCCGCCGCCCCCACCGCCCCCTCAGCCTCCCCAACCTCCCCAGCGCCGGCCGGCACCGCTTCCCCCGCCTCCGCGCAGGCCACCGCCCGTCGTTCGGCAACAGCCACCGCCTCCTGCCCCACCGAGGCCGAAAAAGCCTCGCCGCAAACGCCATTGGGGCCGCATCCTGCTGGCGTTGGTGTTCGTGTTCGTCGTCGCAGTAGTGGCGGGCGGCTGGTGGATGGACACGTCGCTGCATCGCATCCCCGCGCTCGCCGACTATGCCGAGCGGCCTGCCGCCGGCAAGGGCACCACCTGGCTGCTGGTCGGCTCTGACAGCCGGCAGGGCCTGACCCCCGAACAGCAGGCCGAACTGGCCACGGGTGGCGATATGGGCAACGGGCGCACCGACACGATTCTGCTCGTGCACGTTCCGGCGATCGGGTCGAGCACGCCCGCCACGATGGTGTCGATCCCGCGGGACTCCTACGTGCCGATCCCCGGCTACGGCGAGGACAAGATCAACGCCGCGTACTCAGAAGGCGGCGCCCCGCTGTTGGCGCAGACCGTCGAGCAGGCCACCGGGATCAGGCTCGACCACTACGCCGAGATCGGGTTCGACGGTTTCGCCGTGATGGTCGATGCGGTCGGCGGAGTGACGATGTGCCCCACCGAGCCGATCAACGACCCGCTGGCAGGCATCGACCTGCCGGCGGGCTGTCAGAAGCTCGACGGCCGCACGGCGCTCGGCTTTGTCCGCACCCGCGCCACCCCGCGCGCCGATCTGGAGCGGATGGTCAATCAGCGGCAGTTCATGTCCGCGCTGCTGCATCGGGCCGCCAGCCCGGCCGTGCTGCTCAATCCGCTGCGCTGGTATCCGATGGCGCACGCGGCCAGCGGCGCGGTCACGGTCAACGAGGGCGATCACATCTGGGATCTGGCGCGGCTGGCGTGGGCATTGCGGGGCGACGTCACCACGACGACCGTGCCGATCGGGGAGTTCACCGGCAGCGACTCCGGCTCTGTCGTGATGTGGAACAGCGACGCCGCGGGCCAACTGTTCGCCGCGCTGACATCCGATTCGCCGATCCCGAAGGACGTCCTGGACGCGGCCCAGCCGGGTTAGTCGCGCCCCGCGCCCGTCAGGCCGTCCTGCAGCCAGGCCTTGGTGCGGCCGGGATGGTTGGTTGCCACCCATGCCACTCCCACGTCGCGGCAGTATCGGACGTCCTCGTAATGGTCGACGGTCCAGCAGTACAGCGCCCGGCCCTGCGCCGCGGCCCGATCCACCAGCTCGGGATGGTCGCGCAGCGTGGCGATCGACGGCCCGACGGCCGTCGCACCGACCGTGGTCGCGGCGCCGCCGCCGAGGTAGCGGGAGGTCTCACCGAGCAACACGGTGGGCAGCATCGGCGCGGCGCGCCGGATCCGCCACACCGCCGCGGCCGAGAACGACATCACCACCGCGCGGGATCGATCGGCCGACGCGGGTGCGGCGATGCCGTATCGGTGCAGCAGCGCGAGCACCTTGCTCTCCACCAGGGCGCCGTAGCGGACTGGATGTTTGGTCTCGATGAACAGCTTGACGGGCCGGTTGTGGTCCAGCACAAGCGAAACCAGATCGTCGAGCGGAAGCAGGCCGGTGTCCCCCTGGCTGCCGTCGGAGCGCCAACTGGGATGCCATCCGCCGAAGTCGAGTTCGCGCAGCTGCGCCAGCGTCATCTCGCTGACCAGGCCGTTGCCGTTGGAGGTGCGATCCACCCGCCGGTCGTGCACACACACCAGATGCCCGTCGCGGGTGAGCCGAACATCGCATTCGACACCGTCGGCGCCCTCTTTGAGGGCCAGTTCATAGGCGGCCAGCGTGTGCTCCGGACGTTCGGCCGATGCGCCACGGTGTGCCACCACGAACGGATGGCCGCCGAGCATGCCGTCGCCCGAGTTCATACGGCTATGCTGCCGGGTTCTGCCCTTCGGACTCAACTGCGGCCGCCGGTTCGGGCTCGGGAGCGGCCTGCTTCTCGGCCGATGCGGCGTCGTCTTTCTTGTCGTCGCGGACGATGACCCAGCGCTTGGACGGGCGCTCGACCGGCTGACGCTCGAAGCCGAGGAACACTTTCATGGCCAGCAGCAGCGCAGCCAGCGTCATCAGGTAGGCGACGATCGTGGTCACAGTGTTGTCCGCGATGCCCTGCGGGTCCTGCGTGAAGCTGGTCGCGATCGAGAAGATCGACACCGCGTAGCTCAGCGCCCAGACGATCCACCACACCACGATCGGGCGGCGCAGCCAGTTCAGCCGCTCTTCGACGCCTGCCAATTCGATCACGAATACCGGCGCCCAGAACAAATTCACAAGCGGGACAAGGCAACCCATCCGCAGCGCCCACGGTGTCCGCGGATCGTCGCGCCGATGGTGGGCGAAGGCCGCGGCCCTTCGCGCGATGAGCCAGTTGGTCAGCACCACGAAGCTCGCCACGACCATGAACAACGCGATGATGCTGACGAGCACGCCGAGCCAGGTGGCTGCGAACGCCACCACCTTGTTCAACAACACCGACCGGTTGACGATGAGCAGCGCGTAACGCACCACGTGCACGAGGGCGGCGGCGCCGAGCACCGCGATCGTTGCGAGCAGGACGGCGCGCACCAAACCCAGCGACGGACCGCTGCGCGGGGCGGCCGCCTGTTGTTCCGGCGACTCGAAGTGCTCGACCAGACCCCACCGCGGGATGGCGCCGTAGCGGGGAGTTGGGCCGAGGGCGCGCTTGCGTTGGCGGGGCGGCGGGGCGGCGCCTGGGCGCACCGCGATCCAGCGATATCCGGCCGGTGCACGCGCGGGACGTGCCGCGCTTCCCGGTGGCGAGCCCAGCCCGCCGGGTCCCACCGGCTGGCCGCCAGGGCCTGCACTCCACTCCGCTCCCGGCGCGGGGCCCGACGGTGCGAGCAGCGTCCCGTGGCATCGCGGGCACCACACCCGCCGACGGTCGCGCACATTCCATCGCGTTCCGCACTGGGAACACACCTGGATCATTTCGCTCCTCGCGTCCGCGACATCAACGCGACCAGCCTAGCGTCGCAAAGTCAGATGACGCCCGCGCCGCCGTCGTCGGTCACCACCGGGCGACCGGCTCCGGCCCAGGCCAGCATGCCGCCGGTGACGTTCACGGGGGTGTAGCCGTTGCGGGCCAGGTACTGCGCGACCCGTTGCGACCGCCCGCCCGCCTGGCACACCACGAACAGCTGCGCGTCCGCGTCGATCTCCTCGAGCCGCGACGGAACCTGGCCCATCGGAATGTGCTGGGCGCCGGGGGCGTGACCCCTCAACCACTCGTCGTCCTCGCGCACATCGAGCAGGATCACCGACCCGTCGAACGTGGAGGGAACATCGGCGATCGGCGCTTGCGCGACCTCGACCTCGTCCATGCCGCCAATGCTGTCACGGCATGCCGGCGCGGCTCCACCGCCACAGGCAGTAAGTCCCGGCGACGCGGTGCCAGCAATTCCACGCTATCCACAATTTCCACAGGTTCATCCACAGCCCCCCAACGGCCGAAACCCCGTTTGAGCCGCCCAATCTGTGTGCTTGCTGGAAATTGCTGTGGATAACCTTGCGCAGGTATCGGCCTCCGATCAACAGGCCTGCACAGGCCGAGCGAAATGGGTTGCCCCGCTAAGTTTCCGACCACACACGTGGAAGGCGGGCGCGCGGTGTCCTCTCGTCGGGCGGCGGGTGGCGACCTCACGTCGCGGGGTTCGCGGCGCCCGGCGGTGTTTGCTGATCGTCGCGCGAGGGTACTCGCGAGAGGCCAGGATCCTGGATTTATCCACAGCGCAGCCGAAGGTCTTCCACAACGGGGTTTCACGATGCCGGTGCCGATTTCTCACGCGGAACAAGAGGGGTTATGATCGGCGTCACACGAGCTGTTTGTGACAGATCTCACTGGGGGAGGGCCAAAGATCGTGCAGGTCAGGAGGGTTTGATGGCGTCACATCCGATGGGTCCGGGTTCCGCTTTGCCACCGTCTGAATGGCACACCTCTGCGAACGTCTATACGCGCGCCCAGATGATGGCGTGCCTGCGCGCAGGTGTGATCGCACTCGTGCTGTTGGGCATTCTTGCCCTGATCGTCCTGTACTGAAGCCATAAGAAAAGCCGCCGGTGTAGCCGGCGGCTTTTGCGTTGACGGTGTGCGTTTGTCAGGCGGGCGGGTAGACGCCCATGCCCTTGGCCTTCTCGGTCTGCCAGAAGATGTCGGCGATCTCGTCGATGGTCTTCAGCAGCTTCTCGGCGACGGCGACGTCGAGCGACTTCTTCACGTCACCGGCGCCGTGCACGCCATCCCAGAACAGCTGGTGCAGATTCGGGAACTGCTCGAAGTGCTCCTTGGTGAAGAAGTCCGCCCACAGCACCATCAGGTGATGCTTGACCTCTTCGGCGCGCTGCTCCTTGATGATGATCGCGCGGGTCTTGAAATGCTCGTCGTCTGAATCGGCGTACTTCTGAAGGGTCTTCAGGCACGAGAGCGCCTCGATCTTGGCCTGCGCGGGGTCGTAGACGCCGCAGTACAGGTCGCAGTGGGCGTGGGCAGGGGTGGCGTTGGCGAAAAGTCGATGCAGCATGGCCTTAACTTACCCTTCGAGGATGCGCCGCAACCATCCGCAGCGACTGTGGCCGCTGCGCCGGTTTGCGGTTGTCGAGGACTCGATGCGGCCGGCGCTCAATCCGGGTGATGGCCTGCTGGCGCTGCGTGGCGGAGCGCCCCGACGCGGACAGATTCGCGTGTTCCGCGATCCCACAATGCCGACGCGGTGGCTGGTCAAACGTGTCGGCGGCGTGCGCGGTAGGGGCCGCGACGCGACATTCGAGGCCGCCTCGGACAACCCCTCGGCGCCAGGTGTTGTCGACTCCCGGCAATTCGGTTGGGTGCCTGCGCAGGGTTCGTATCGGGTGCTGTGGACCGTCAAGGCACGCCGCGACTGACGGCTGACTTTTCGTTTCGCGTTAACCCCCGTGTCGACTTGCGCGAAGGGCGGGGCCGCCGCATCCTGAGCAAATCGACTCACTGGCGTGTCAAGTCACTATGGCGCGGAGGCGAAATGGAGATGGGGTCTGGTCGGGCGATCGAGATCGCCCCGTTCCACTCAGGTGGCTCGCTCAAGGGGTTCGTGATCTCCGGCCGGTGGCCGGATTCGACCAAGGAGTGGGCACAGTTACTGATGGTGGCCGTTCGTGTCGCCTCCCTTCCCGGATTACTCTCCACCACAACGATTTTCGGTGCCCGCGAGGAGCTGCCTGATACGCCTGAGCCGGGGACCGTCGGACTGGTGGTAGCCGAAGGCACCGTCATCGGTGAATCGGCCGTTGCCCCAGGACATTTCGCCGACCATCAGCCACCGGCACTGCTGATGCTGCATCCGCCTTCGGAGACCATGCCTTCGCTTCCGGAGTGCAACGGCGCCGCATCGGGTTGCGTGCTGCTACCCGGGCTTCCCTATCTCGGACTCGAGCATCGCGCGGCGTGGGTGGAGGCCGAGGCGGACGGCACGGTGACGTCGATGGTGAGCCGGGTCGGTGTCGATCCGATCAGCCATCCCGATACCGCTATCTTGGCGATGCTGCTTGCGGCATAAGGGTTTTCGAACCATTTGATTCGTCGGCCTGAACGCTCGATTTGGTTACCCGAACTCGGCAGCCGAGTGGCGCTGCCCTAGAACCGCCGCTATCGTCGAAGACGTCAGCGAAGGGGAGTAGCCCCCAATCGTCGAGTCGACATACTGGCGCAAGCCCGGCCGACGAACCGCAATGCGGTGGGCGAGACCTTCGACCGAGTCTGACGGGTTGCAAGCAGTTGGCCCGTCGGCGACGTGTCGAAAGGTCGTTCACATGCTCACCGCGGCTCTGGTCAGTCTCTCCGTGGTGTTCGTCGCCGAACTCGGAGACAAGTCGCAGCTGATGACCATGACCTATGCCCTGCGCCATCGGTGGTGGGTGGTGCTGTCCGGCGTCGGTATCGCGTCGTTGTTGGTGCACGGTCTGTCGGTGACGATCGGCCACTTCCTCGGCCTCACGTTGCCGCAACGTCCGATCGCCTTCGCAGCGGCGATCGCCTTTCTGTTGTTCGCGGTGTGGACGTGGCGCGACGGCCGCGGGGGCGGCGAGGAGGAAATCAAGATCGCCGAACCGCGGCACGTGCTGCTGGCAGTCGTCTCGTCATTCGTTCTCGCCGAGCTCGGCGACAAGACGATGCTCGCCACCGTCGCGTTGGCCAGTGATCACAACTGGGCGGGCGTCTGGATCGGTGCCACGGCGGGCATGGTGCTCGCCGACGGTGTGGCGATCGCGGTGGGAGCGGTACTGCACAAGCGGTTGCCAGAACGGTTCCTCCACGGTCTGGCCAGTGTGCTGTTCGCACTTTTCGGAATCTGGCTACTGCTCGACACGGCGATTGGCCTTCGGTGGGTCGCGCTTTCGGTTACCGGGGCCGTCGCCGTGGCAGCAACGACTGCCCTCGTTCGCAGCCGCCGACAGCATTTCCTGACGCTGGCGCAACTTGAATCGTCGCCCGCGCCCGAGAGTCCGCCCGCTGGCTACTGTCGGCCGAACGAATGACCAGGTTCTAACGGCCGGCTCGCTATCGGGCGCCAACTGCCGAAGAGCACGGCGACAGGGGTCCGGCGCAGCCGCTTGCATGCGCAACTAGCAAACACCGGTTTCCGCTTCCTTTCGCGCAGGCGGAGTTGCCCGTGGTGAACATCAGCATTCCTGTGACGAACTGTGTGCAACTTCCGGGAAAGTCACTGGCAGACAACCGTTATTATTTGCTTCGTCGCACCGTAGGATGACGGTGCCGGCACACACCGACGGCGCCGTTAAGACCTGTAGCGGCCTCACGAAACAAAAGGCGGGTTAACTTTTCCGCGGTTTGCACTTGGTTGTTGGCACAACTCTCGCTACGATGATCAGCAAATACGCCGCCCC
>DATJIX010000552.1:0-7187 GCA_035492865.1 Mycobacterium sp.
AACGCCTTGAACGAACCGGCATCCGCGCCCGCGACCTCAGACGCCTTGCCGGGGAACGCGGCCAGGTAATAGACCTTGTCGCCACGCACGTGGTAGCCGGCGGCGTCGAAGAGCGAGTTGGGCGGCTTATCTCGACTGCAGGCCGGCAACAGGGCCACCGCGACAAGGCACAGGGCCGCGATCGATCTCCGCATCCGACGATCGAATCACCTAGTTCACACCCACATTGAGAATCGGGCGGTTCTGATAGGCGTCGCTGTTGTCGAAATGCCACCACTCGCCCTTGTACACGGTCAGTCCACCGGCCTCCATCGCGTCCCGTAACGCAGCCCTGTTGGCCTGCGCGGCCGCGCTGACGCCATCGGTCGCGAAGGCGAACGCGTGCGGTGTGAAGTCGTCGAAGTCCGTGCCCATGTCGATCGGGCCGTCGGCGTTGGCGACCGTCACGTCGACCGACCGGCCTGCTTCGTGGCTGCGGGCGTACGGTCCAGGCCGGGCCACCCAGTTCGGGTCGGGGCGCGCATTGAACATTCGCACCTGAACGTCATGCGGCCGATAGCAGTCCCAGAAGAGCAGCACCTCACCCCTTGGCCGCAATACCGCCGCGGCGGCGGCCAGTCCCTGCGCCATCGATTCGTGCACAAGGCACCTGGCGTCCGCCGGGTACAGCGGCTCGCCGAGGAAGTTGTTCGGTGTCGCGTACCGCAGGTCGATGATTGCGTCCGGCACCACCGTGCGCACGTCGACCAGCCCGGCCGCCCGCGCGGCATCGGATACCGGAGGCACCGGCGGCGCTGCGAATGCCGCGGGAGCTGGGCAGATGGCACACAACGTGGCCACCACAGCCAATACGCGTATACCCACGCAGTCACCTCCGAAAAGCAGGTATGTACGTACGCTATCGGTCCCGGTGGCCCGGCCAGACGATTGAGGCGTCCCGAAAGAGGAGGCCACCATGAGCGTCGCCAGCGTCACCTGCCCGACCGTTTACGAAGCCGACCTTCCGACCGTTTCCTACGAGGACGCACCAACTCCTGCGGCCGCCCACTCCGCACTCAAGGAGGCGCGGGAGCAGTTCCCGATCGCCATGGGCGCGCACGGACCCGAGATCCTGAGTTACGAGCTGGCGCACACCGCACTGCGCGATCACCGGATGGCACCGCCGCCGGGGATGGGCCTCGAGGCGCAGGGCATCACGTCGGGGGAGCTGTGGGACCGGGTCTCCGCGTCGATCATCACCATCAACGGCGAGGACCACGCCCGGCTGCGCCGGTTGGTGTCCAAGGCGTTCACTCCGCGTTCGGTGGGGCGGTTGGACACCACGATCGTCGACATCATCACGCAGCTGACCGATCCGCTGATGGCCACGGGACGCAGCGAGGTCGTCGCCGACATCGCGCGCCCGTACCCGGTTCCGGTGATCTGCGAGCTGCTCGGCGCCCCCGCACGGGACAGCCACCTCTTCTCGGTGTGGGCCGACGAGTTCTTCAAGACGTTCACGTGGAACGCGGCCGCGCACGAGGCCGACATCCTGAAGGCCTGGGGCGAACTCGACGACTACGTCGACGCGATGGTGGCCGAGCGTCGCGACACCCCCACCGACGACCTGATTTCGGAACTGATTCGCGCCGAGCACGAGGGCGACCGGCTGAGCATGGCCGAACTGCGGATGCTCGCAGGCGGCATTCTGATGGCAGGCACCGACACCACCCGCAACCAGGTCGCCGCTGCCGTCGACGTCCTCTGCGACTATCCCGAGCAGTGGGACCTGCTCGGCGAGCATCCCGAGATGGCGATGAAGGCCGTCGAAGAGGTGATGCGCTTTTGGCCCGTGGTGTTCGGCGCGATGCGGATGACGACCGAGGACGTCGAATACGAGGGTGTCGTCATCCCGACAGGCACGTTCGTCACGGTCAACACGGCCGCCGCCAATCGCGACGCAAGCATCTTCGAGAATCCGGACCGCCTGGACATCACCCGCGAGGGCGCGGCGCCGATGCAGACGTTCGGCGCAGGAGCGCACTACTGCCTCGGCGCGAACCTCGCGCGGCGTGAGATCGCCGAAGCACTGCGGGTCATGTCCGCTCGGATGCGCAACCTGCGGCGTAGCGGACCAGCACCATGGAAGCCGCTGGTGGGAATCACCGGGCCTGCCGCACTGCCTGTCGAGTTCGACGCGGCGTGACCCGCCGCTGAGCACTCGCACAGTGCAGCCGGGTTTCCGGCATAGACTTCGCACGTGCGGGACGTACTCAACGAACTGCTGACGGTCTGGCGAGCGGGCGGAACCGCGGGCGTCGCGACGGTCGTCCGCACCATCAAATCCGCGCCGCGCCCACCGGGGGCCACCATGGTCGTCGCTCCGGACGGCACGGTCGCGGGCTCGGTGTCCGGCGGCTGCGTCGAGGCTGCCGTCTACGAACTCGCCAACGAGGTAGTGGCCAGCGGGCGACCCGAACTGCATCGCTACGGGATCTCCGACGACGACGCCTTCGCCGTAGGTCTGACCTGCGGTGGAATCATCGATATCTTCGCAGAGCCGGTGTCGCGCAACACTTTTCCTGAGCTACAGGCCATCGCCGACGATATCGGCGCGCGCCGTCCGACCGCCATCGCCACCGTCATCGCCCACCCCGATCCGGCGTGGCTCGGGCGCAGGCTGGTCGTCGGGCCGGACCTTGTCGAGGGGTCGCTGGGATCCGCCCGTGCCACGGACGCGGTCGCCGATGACGCAAGGGGCCTACTCGCCGCGGGCCGTACCGCCGTGCTGTCCTACGGTCCGGACGGCCAGCGCCAGGAAGTCGGGATGGAGGTGTTCGTCGCCAGCCACGCGCCGCCGCCGCGGATGCTGATCTTCGGCGCCATCGACTTCGCGTCGGCCCTCGCCCGCCAGGGCGCGTTCCTCGGCTACCGGGTCACGGTGTGCGACGCCCGGCCCGTCTTCGCGACGCCGGCCCGCTTTCCCGACGCCGATGAGGTCGTCGTCGACTGGCCGGACCGCTATCTCACCGCACAGGCCGAGCAGGGCGCGATCGACTCGAGGACCGCGATCTGCGTGCTGACCCATGACCCCAAATTCGACGTGCCCGCGCTGCAGGTGGCGGTGCGACTGCCGGAGGTCGACTACATCGGGGTGATGGGGTCGCGCCGCACCCACGACGACCGGATGGCGCGACTGCGCGAGGTCGGCCTGACCGACGCCGAACTGAGCCGGCTGGCCAGCCCGATCGGACTAGACCTGGGCGCCCGCACCCCGGAGGAAACCGCGGTGTCGATCGCCGCGGAGATCATCGCGCGGCGCTGGGGCGGCCTCGGCAGGCCGTTGACCGAGGTGGCCGGCCGAATCCACCACGATTGATGAGATGAGACAATCGGGGTGGAAATGTCGCTCTCAATTGCGATAACGTGGCTCTCAGTCGTTCGAGGGGAGTGATTGCGTGACTGACACGGTTGCGACCCGATACGCGGGCACCCGCGTCCCGCGCATCGAGGACAACCGGCTGCTCACCGGCCGTGGCACCTTCGTCGACGACGTCAGCAGGCCCGGCATGCTGCACGCCTGCTTCGTGCGCAGCCCCTTCGCACGCGCGACACTCAACGGCATCGACGCCGCCGCCGCCCTCGCCCTGCCCGGCGTGCGCGCGGTGTTCACGGCCGCCGACATCAACCCGGACGTCAAGGAGGCGTGGCACGCCGTCGCGGGCAAGGACATCGCGGACACTCCGCGCCCGCCGCTGGCCGAGGGACAGGTGAAGTTCGTCGGCGACCCGGTTGCGCTGGTGGTGGCCGAGAGCCGCTACATCGCCGAGGATGCCGTCGAGTTGGTCGAGGTCGACTACGAGCCGCTACCCGCAGTCGCCGACTTCACAAAGGCGGTCGGCTCCGACGTCATCGTCCATGAGGCCTATCCCGACAACGTCGCAGGCGGCATGGGCGGCGCGCCACCGGACGAGGAATTGTTCGCCACGGCCGCACACGTCGCAGAAGCCAATGTCTACCAACAGATTTACGCGCCGGTGCCGATGGAGACCCGCGGCATGGTGGTCGAGTGGGAGGCGTCGTCGGAGGAGCTGACGGTGTGGGCGTCCACCCAGACGCCACACGAACTGCGGGCGTTCGCCGCGCGGCTGCTCGGCATCCCGGCGCAGGGCGTGCGAGTCATCATGCGCGACACCGGCGGCGGATTCGGTCAGAAGGTCGTCCCGATGCGCGAAGACATGTGCATCCTGCTGGCGGCCCGCAAGGTGCCGTTCGCGCTCAAGTGGATCGAGGACCGGCGCGAGAACCTGATGTCTGCGGGCCAGGCGCGCCACGTCGACGGCAAGGCGCGCATGGCATTCGACGACGAGGGCAACATCCTCGCCGCCGACATCGACTTCACCTACGACATCGGCGCGTACCCGACGCCCTACCCGGTGCTGACCACCGCGGCCGTCGGCATGTTCTTCCCCGGTCCGTACCGCGTGCCCAAGTCGAGCTTCAACTACAAGACGGTGTTCTCGAACACCGCGGGTCTTGCCGCCTACCGCGGTCCGTGGCAGTACGAAACGCTGACGCGCGAAATCCTTCTCGACATCGCTGCGCGCAAGATGAACATGGATCCCGTCGAGCTGCGGCGGCGCAATATCCTGCGCGGCGACGAGATGCCGTACTTCAACCCCAACGGCATGCCCTACGACCACGTCGCACCCGCGGACACCCTCGAGCAGGCCGTGAAAATCCTTGACCACGAAGGGTTCCGCCGCGAACAGCGCGAAGCGCTCGAGCAGGGCCGCTATCTCGGCCTCGGCTTCTCGGCGTACATCGAGCCGACGGGCGCGGCGACCGGGCACCTGGCCACCGAGGGCGCCACCATCCGGATGGAGCCGACGGGCAAGATCAACGTCTACGTGAACGGCGGTTCGACCGGCAACAGCATCGAGACGACGGTCGTCCAGCTGACCGCCGATGCGCTGGGCGCCAACATCGAGGACGTCTCCACCATTCAGGGCGACACCGCGGTGACGCCGTACGGCGCTGGCACCCAGGGCAGCCGGTCGGGCCCGATGACCGCGGGCGCCGTCAACGAGGCGGGCACGATGCTGCGCAAGCAGATTGTGGCAATGGCCGCGGCGCGACTCGGCGTCGACGAAGACGCGATCGAGCTGAGTGGTTCCAAAGCCCTTGTGCGCGAGGATCCATCGAAGAATGTGAGTTTCGCCGACATCGCCTACCGGTCTTACTACGAACCTGCGCAGCTGCCGCCGGGCATGCCTGCGACGCTGGAGGCGACGGCACGCTTCACGTCGCAGGCGATGATCCACTGGGCGAACGCGACGCACGCATGCACGTGCGAGGTGGATGTCGAGACCGGGCACGTCACGCTGACGCGCTACATCGTCAGCGAGGACGTCGGCGCAATGATCAACCCCAACGTGGTCGAGGGCCAGATCGCGGGCGGCACCGTGCAGGGCATCGGCGGCGCCTTGCTGGAGGACATGGTCTACGACGACGACGGAAACCCGTTGTCCTCAACGTTTGTCGACTATCTGGTGCCGACGGCGACCGAGATCCCGCCCATCGAATACGGGCACGTGGAGATCCCCGGCCCTGGCATCGGCGGCTACAAGGGCGTCGGTGAGGGCGGCGCCATCGGCTCGACACCCGCGGTGATCAACGCGATCAACGACGCGCTGGCGCCGCTGGGTGTGACCCTCACCCGGCTACCCGCATCGCCCGCGGCGATCGTCGAGTTACTGGAACAGGCACGGAAGTAAGGACTTCAAACGT
Organism: Mycobacterium sp.; assembly: GCA_035492865.1. GTDB lineage: Bacteria > Actinomycetota > Actinomycetes > Mycobacteriales > Mycobacteriaceae > Mycobacterium. Next base: position 5,770 of record DATJIX010000552.1, read on the forward strand.
GGAACTGAACAACGAATTTCGCGTCGCGGTGCCGGCGGCCAAGACGTGGGACGTGCTGACCAACGTCGAGCGCGTGGCCCCGTGCCTTCCCGGCGCCACTCTGCTGTCCGTCGACGGTGACGCCTTCACCGGTGCGGTGAAGGTCAAGGTCGGCCCGATCACCGTGTCATACAAGGGCGAAGCGGCGTTCCTGGAAAAGGATGCGGCCGCGCAGCGGGTGGTGCTCAAGGCCAACGGCAAGGAGACGAGGGGCAACGGCAATGCGGCCGCGGTCGTCACGGCCCAGCTCAAGGACGAAGGCGACGCCACCAGCGTGGTGATCACCACCGACCTGACCATCTCGGGCAAAGCTGCGCAGTTCGGCCGCGGTGTCCTCGGCGAGGTCGCAGGCAACCTGATCGCGCAGTTCGCCAAGGCTCTCGAGGCCGATATCCTCGGCGGCGCGGCGCCCACCCAAACCACGGCACCGACCACCGAAACCATCACCGCAGCAAGCCAACCCGATGCGAGCGATTCTGTTGACCTGCTCAAGGTCGTCGCGTTGCCGATGGCCAAGCGGTTCGCACCGGCGCTGGTGGCGCTGGCGGCGGGCGGTCTGATCGGCTTTCTGGTGGGCAGGCGTCGAAACCGGCGCAACGACGACCTGCTGGCCGCCCTGGCTCGGCTGGTGTCGTGAAGGCTGCCGCGTTCGCCTATCACCGGCCCGGTGCGGTCGACGAGGCCGTCGATCTGCTCGCCGAGTACGGCGAGGAGGCGAAGATTCTCGCGGGCGGTCAGAGCCTGGTGCCGATGCTCGCCATGCGCCTCACCCATTTCGACAACCTGATCGACATCTCGCGGATCGACGAACTCGTCGGTATCGACCTGCGCGACAGCGAAATTCGGATCGGGGCGGCGACACCGCATGCCTTCGTCGGGATGGACGACGAGGTCGCCGACTCGGTGCCGTTGTTGACACTGGCGACGCCGTACATCGGCCACTTCCAGATCCGCACCCGCGGGACGTTGGGAGGCGCGATCGCCCACGCCGATCCGGCGGCGGAATACGCGGCGGTGGCGTTGGCGCTCGACGCGCAGATGGAGGCGTTGTCGCCGCGGGGTGCGCGGGATATCCCCGCGAACGAGTTCTTCACCGGTCTGTGGGAAAACTCCATGGCATCCGACGAGATCCTGACGGCGGTGCGCTTCCCGGTGTGGGGTGCGCGGTCGGGCTTCGCGGTCGAGGAGTTCGCCCGCCGGCACGGCGATTTCGCGATCGCGGGCGCTGCCGTCGCGGTCGAGCTCGACAACGATTCTCGTGTCAGTCGTTGCGGCATAGGGCTTCTCGGCCTCGGATCGACGCCGTTGCGTGGTACGCCCGCCGAGCAGGCGGTGGTCGGCCGCAACGTCGGCGAGATCACCGCGGACGAGGTCGGTCG
>DATJIX010000553.1:0-5554 GCA_035492865.1 Mycobacterium sp.
GGTTGGCCTGAGCGCTGTCGAATGCCGATGGCGCCCAAACCCATTCCGCGTGCAGCTGCGGGCCGGCGTCGGTGTCAACGGTGGCGGCGCTGAGGTCGACGGTGTGCAACAGCGGCATCGGCAACCCTGTGCTGCTGTTACCACTGGCCGAGGGGCGAATCTGCCACCCATCGCCGATGGCGTGTGCACCGAGGCGCCCGAGGTAGTTGAAACCGATCGTCGGATCGGACTGGGGCAGCTCGACATCGGGGTTCAGGTAGCGCAGAAGGCCGTACGTCAGGCCGTCCGGGTGAGCGCGCAACTGTTCTTTGAGGTCCTTGATCACCGCACCAAGCGCCGACTCGCCGGCCACGACCTGCGGCCAGCTCAGCCCACCCACGGCCAGGGACACCGGGTATTTGGCGGTGAACCAGCCGACCGTGTGCGTCAGGTCCACACCAGGGGCGACGGTTTCGTCGCGCCCGTGGCCCTCGACGTCGATGCCGATCTGCGTGCCGTCGTTGCCCAGGAATTCGTTCCACGCCAAGGCGAACGCGATCAGTAGGATGTCTTGCACCCCAGCGTGATATGCCGCAGGCACGTCGGCAAGTAGCAGACGCGTCGTCTCGGTGTCCAAGAACGCCGATGTATGCCCGGCCGTGGCGAACGTGTCCGCCTCGGGGCGCACCGGAGGGAGCGCGGCGGGAACAGCCGCCACCCGCCGCCAGACGTCCGCCAACTCGACCACCGATGCGGAGCGTGCATGCTCACTCAGCAGCGACGCCCACCGCCGGTAGGACGTCCCCGGTGCCTGCAACGTGATCGACTGGCCGCTCCGATGCTGGGCCCAGGCAATGTTCAAGTCCTCCAACATGATTCGCCAGGAGACCCCGTCGACCGCCAGGTGGTGAACCATCAACACCAGCTGCCCGGTGGCGGCCACCCACAACGCGCTGAGCATCACCCCCGCAGCCGGATTCAACCTGGACCGAGCCGCTGCCAGCGCATCATCGGTCAACTCATCGACCGACTGCACGCAACGGCCCGCGTCCACCGCGCCCGCCTCGGGCACCGACAACGACCAGTCCCCGGTACCGTCGTCGACCCGCAACCGCAGCATGGCGTGCCGATCCACCAAAGCCTGCAGCACGGCCACCACATCGGCCTCGGTGACCCCGACGGGAGCCTGCAACTGCACCGTCTGGTTGAACTGGGCGACCACGCCGCCTGCGCTGTCGATGCTTTGCAGCCACCGGATGATCGGGGTGGCCAGTACCTCGCCCACACCTTCATCGCTCACGGCATCGGCGTCGGCGAGCACCGCCACTCGGGCCAGTCCAGCGACGGTCTGTTCGACGAAAATATCGCGGGGCCGACACGTCACGCCTGCCGCCCGGGCCCGCGCCACCACCTGCATCGCCAAAATGCTGTCGCCGCCGAGGTCGAAGAACGGGTCCTCGATGCCGACACGTTCGACACCGAGAACCTCGGCGTAGATGCCTGCGAGGATTTCTTCGATCGCGGTGTCCGGTGCGCGATAGCGGTCGGTCTGCTGATAGTCGGGTGCGGGCAGCGAGCGGGTGTCGAGCTTTCCGTTGACCGTCAACGGGATTGCGTCGAGCACCACCACCGCGGCGGGCACCATGTAGGACGGCAACCGGTGCGTCAACTCCGCTCGCGCCGAGGCGGGGTCCGCGGTCCCGGTGAGATAACCGATCAGGCGTTTGTCGCCGGGGCGATCCTCGCGGGCGATCACCACCGCCTGTTCGACCCCTGGCACCGCGGCGAGCGCAGCCTGCACCTCACCAGGCTCGATTCGATACCCACGGATCTTGACCTGTTCGTCGACGCGCCCCAGGTAGGCCAGCTGGCCATCGGCACGCCAACGCACCAAGTCGCCGGTGCGATACATCCGCATCCCTGGTTCACCGAACGGGCACGCCACAAATCGCGACGCCGTCAACCCGGCGCGACGCCAATAACCAACTCCGACGCCGCGACCCGCGACATACAGCTCACCGACGACCCCCGGCGGTACCGGCCGCAACCACCGATCGAGTACAAACACCGCCGCTCCGGACACCGGCGCACCGATGGGCGGAGGACCCGACCCCTGCGTCAGCGGAGCGCTCATCGCCGCGTAAATCGTTGTCTCGGTTGGCCCGTAGGCGTTGATCACCACCCGCCCTGGCGCCCACTGATCCACCAGCGCCGCGGGACAGGCTTCACCGGCCACCACCAGCGCGGCCGATTCCAGACCCTGCGGTTCCAACATCCCCACCGCTGAAGGAGTTTGGCTCACCACGCTGACGCGCTCAGCGGCCAGCAACGCATGAAAGTCGTCCGGCGAGGTGGCCACTGACTCAGGCACAACCACCAGTCGCCCACCGGACAACAACGTGCCCCAGATCTCCCAGACCGAAACGTCGAATGAGTGCGAATGCCACTGAGTCGCCGTGAATTGCGGTCCGTCCTCCGGACGGGAGTGGAAGAACTCGGTGAGTCGGAACAGTTGGGTGACGTTGTGGTGGGCGATCGCCACGCCCTTGGGCACACCGGTCGTGCCCGAGGTGTAGATGAGATAGGCGATGTCGTCGGCGGCGGGCGCCACCAGTTCCGTGGCGGGACAGCCCGCGATGCGCGGGTCGTCCACACTGATCACCGGCAGGTCGTGACCGTCGACCCGAGCACGCAGCCCGGCGGTGGTGACCGCGGCAATCGGCTCGGCATCGGCCAGCATGAAACCGATCCGCGCCGCGGGCAACGCCGGGTCGATCGGGAGATATGCGGCCCCGGTCTTGAGCACCGCCGCCATCGCCACGATCGCGTCAGCTGAGCGGGAAAAGACCAGCGCCACAGCTGAACCCGGCCCCGCGCCGTACTCGATCAGCAGGTGTGCCAGCCGGTTCGACGCCTGGTCGAACTGGCGATAGGTCATCGACCGGCCGTCTGCGCTCAACGCGATCGCATCGGGGGTGCGTGCCACCTGGGCGGCCAATGCCGCTGGGATGGACAGGGTGGCAGGCTTCGGCTGAGTCAACACCGCGCGGTTCCCCCACCGGTCCAGCCCGGCATGCTCGGCGTCGCTGACAGCATCTACCGACGACACCCGCACCATTGGGTCGGCGGTCATCGCCAGCAATACCCGCTCGAGACGCTCGACGAGCGTCTCGATACTCGCGGCGTCGTAGACATCGGTGCGGAACTCAACGGTCCCGCCGATGCCTGCGGGTTCACCGGCCTCGGTCCATTGTTCGGTCAGAGAGAAGGTCAGGTCCATCCGTGCGGTGGGGGTGTCCAGCGGCAGCCTGGTGATCTGCAGATCGCCGAGGGCCAGGTCGGCCGCGGGGTCGTTGCCGAACCCCACGAAGTTCTGCCAGGCCACCAACACCTGGATGAGCGGGTGATGGGTCAGCGACCGGGTGGGGTTGAGTCGCTCGACGAGCACTTCAAAGGGCACGTCCTGGTGTTCGTAGGCGGCCAGGCTGCGCTCCCGCACCTGGGTCAGCAGTTCGGCGACGGTGGGGTCGCCGGTCAAGTCGACCCGCAGCACCAGGGTGTTGACGAAGAAGCCGACCAACTCGTCCAGGGCCGGGTCGCGGCGTCCGGCGATCGGAAATCCGACCGCGACATCGGGATTGGCGCTGACCTTGGACAGCAGCACCGCGAGGGCGGCCTGCATCACCATGAAACTGGTCGCGTTGTGCTCGCGCGCGAAAGTGCGCATCCGCTGTTGCAACTGCGCCGACCAGTGCACCTCGACTCGGGCGCCTCGGTAATCGGCAATCAGCGGATAGGGCCGATCGGTGGGCAGCTGCAGCCGCTCGGGCATGCCGGCCAGCGCATCCTCCCAGAACCCGAGTTGCGAGGCGACGAGACTGCTGCTGTCGTCGAGGTCACCAAGCTGCTCGCGCTGCCAGAGTGTGTAATCGGCGTACTGCAACGGTAATTCGGCCCAGTCCGGGGCCTGCCCCGCGTCCCGGGCGGCATACGCGACACCCAGGTCGCGCATCAGTGGAGTCATCGACCAACCGTCGGCGGCGATATGATGCGCGGTGGCGACCAACACGTGTTCGTCGTTCGCTGTCCTGAAAAGACTTGCTCGCAACGGAATTTCGTTTGCCAGGTCAAAGCAGTGCCGCGCGGCTTCATCGATGGCCGTCGCGAGCCGGCTGGCCGGCCACCCGGTGGCATCGACGACCGCCCAACCGAATTCGGCCCGGTCGGCTGGAATGACCAGTTGCTGAGGTATCCCGTCGGGCGCGGTGAACATCGTGCGCAGGCTCTCATGGCGACCCACCACGTCGGCCAGCGCCGCACGCAGTGCGTCGACGTCAAGGCGCCCGCGCAAACGCAACGCACCTGCCATGTTGTAAACCGGTGAGCCGCCCTGGAACTGGTCAAGGAACCACAACCGGCTCTGCGCAAACGACAACGGAACCACCCCGGGCCGCTCGCCGGCCACCAACGGCTCGAGCCCACACCCACCGCCACCGACACGTGCGGCCAGCTGGCCGATCGTCGGCGCATCGTCGAACAAGGCTCGCACCTCGAGGCGAACATCCAGTGATCTGTTGATCGCGGCGATCGCCCGCATCGCCGACAGTGAATCCCCACCGAGGTCGAAGAACGAGTCGTCGACCCCGACCCGCTCAATCCCGAGTACCTGGGCGTAGATACCGGCCAAGATCTCCTCGACCGGCGTCGCAGGCGCGCGATAACCGTCCCGATATTCCGGCGCGCGCAGGGCAGCCGCGTCGACTTTGCCGTTGACCGTCAAGGGCAACGCCTGCAACACCACGATGGCGGCCGGCACCATGTAGGGCGGCAGCTCATGGGCCAACTGCGCCCGGATGGCCGCCGGATCTGCCGTCCCGGTGATATAGCCGACCAGGCGCTTGTCGCCGGGACGGTCCTCGCGGGCGACCACGACTGCCTGGACCACTCCGTCCAGCGCGGCCAGCGCCGCCTGAACCTCGCCCAGCTCGATGCGGTACCCGCGGATCTTGACCTGTTCATCGGCTCGACCCACATACCGCAGCTGCCCGTCAGCGCCCCAGCGGACCAGGTCGCCTGTGCGATACATCCGCTGCCCGGGCTCGCCGAACGGACACGCCACAAACCGCGACGCCGTCAACCCGGCGCGACGCCAATACCCAATCCCCACACCGCGACCCGCGACATACAGTTCGCCGACGGCACCGGGTGGCACCGGCCTCATCCAATCGTCCAGGACAAACAACGCCGCTCCCGGCACCGGCGCACCGATCGGCGGTGCACCCGAGTTCGCCGTCAGCGGAGCGCTGATCGACACGCACATCGTGGTCTCAGTGGGGCCGTACGCGTTGATCATCACCCGACCGGGCGCCCACCGATCCACCACCTCGGCCGGGCAGGCTTCACCGGCCATCACCAACGCCGCCGACTCCAGCCCCTCGGCCGACAACATCGCCACCGCCGACGGGGTATGGGTGAGCACGCTGATTTCTTCAGCGACCAGCAAGGCGTGCATGGCGGCCGGTGAGGTCGCCACCTCCTCGGGCACCACCACCAGCCGCCCCCCACTCAGCAGCGC
>DATJIX010000554.1:0-10690 GCA_035492865.1 Mycobacterium sp.
CGAGTGCTGGAAGTGCTGGGCCGTGAACCGTTTCGTGACGATGTGTTGGCCAGTGGCGGCCTCGATGACCGCCGTACGTCGAACAACTACCTCAAGCGCGCCGAGGAACTGATGGCCGACGCGGTCGGCGCCGACGCGGCCTGGTTTTCGACCTGCGGGAGCTCGCTGTCGGTGAAGGCGGCCATGATGGCCGTTGCCGGCGGCGACGGCGGCCTGCTCGTCGGACGCGACAGCCACAAGTCGATCGTTGCCGGGCTGATCTTCTCGGGCGTGCAGCCGCGCTGGGTCACGCCACGGTGGGACGCTGCGCGGCACTTCTCGCATCCGCCCTCGCCGCAGGACTTCAGCGACGCATGGGACCGATACCCAGACGCCGCAGGAGCGTTGGTGGTCAGTCCCAGCCCGTATGGCACCTGCGCCGACCTCGGCTCGATCGCGCAGTTGTGCCACGACCGGGGCAAGCCATTGATCGTCGACGAGGCCTGGGGTGCGCACCTGCCGTTCCACGAGGATCTGCCTACTTGGGCGATGGACGCCGGTGCCGACGTGTGTGTGGTCAGCGTGCACAAGATGGGTGCTGGGTTCGAGCAAGGGTCGGTGTTCCATCTGCAGGGCGACCTGGTCGACCAGGACCGTCTATCGGCGTGCGCGGATCTGCTGATGACCACCAGCCCCAACGTCCTTGTGTATTCGGCAATGGACGGTTGGCGGCGCCAGATGGTCGAGCACGGGCGCGAATTGCTCAGTGACGCTTTGGCTCTGGCGCGCGAGCTGCGCCAGGAGTTGGGCGCGATCCCGGGCGTTGAGGTGCTCGACGAGCAGTTGCTCGGCGCGGAGGCCTCCCATGACCTCGACCGGCTGCAGGTGCTGATGGACGTTTCCGCCACCGGCACCTCGGGATATCAGGCCGCCGACTGGCTGCGTGAGCATTGCCAGATCGATGTCGGGATGAGCGATCACCGCCGGATTCTTGCGACACTATCGTTCGCCGACGGCAAAGACACCGCCGAGCGGCTCGTCGACGCGTTGTGGTTGTGGCGCGGCGCCGCACAGAATTTCGACCACCCCCATCCGATTGTGCTGCCCGCACCGCAGGAGATTGAGCTGGAGTCGGTGATGTCACCGCGCGACGCGTTTTACGCATCGGTGGAGCAGGTGCCTGCCGGCCAAGCGGCGGGGCGCATTGCCGCCGAACAGATCACCCCGTATCCGCCCGGGATACCCGCGATTGTGCCGGGGGAGCGGCTCAACGACACCGTCATCGACTATCTACGCACCGGACTGGCCGCGGGTATGAATCTTCCCGACGCCGCCGATAGATCGCTGTCGACGTTTCGTGTTGTCGCGCAGTGAGTTCTGCGTTTGAGCTGCGCCTGGCACTCAGCGCGACATCGGCACCGGTGCCGGTTTACCAGCTTTGATCAGCCGACCACCCAGCTCGTAGTCGTCATCGGCGTTACAGGTCAGCACACCCACAGCATTGCCATCGGCTTCATACCAGACGGTGAAGCCGTCGTCGCGCTCGAGCAACCGGCTGTGTTGGTAGCCGTCGCCCCACGCGTGATATTTCACCGTCGTCTCGCCGATCGTCGTCCAAAATCCGGGCACCGCATCCCATTTCGCGTCGGCGCCCGCCGCGCTCGCGCCGGCAATAGCACCCTGGTCGGCAGCGTCTTGCCAATGCTCGACCGCCAGGGCGCGCCGTGCAGAGACGTTGTCGGCCAGTGCCACATCGCCGGCAGCGTAGATGTCCGGTGCCGAGGTCTGCATGTCGGCGCCGACGACGATGCGTGAGTCCTGGGTGGCGAGGCCGGCCGTTTCCGCCAGTTCGTTGCGCGGTTGCGCACCCGTGGCGGCCAGGATCAAATCGCAGTTGATCGTCACACCGTTGTCGAGCCGTACTGCGTGGTCGTGAATCTCCTCGACGGAGACATTGCCGACGTAGCGCACCCCCGCGTCCGTGACGAGGCCACGCAGGCGTTCACCGGCTTCGCCACCCAGCCGCTTTTCCTGCGGCACCGCCTGTGGCGCAATCAATGTCACGGCCACCCCGCGGCAGGCCAGCGACGTCGCGGCTTCGCAGCCGATGAAGCCCGCTCCGATGACGACCGCCGCATTGGCATCCTCACCGGCTCGCCGCAAGCGGCGCGCATCGGTCAACGAGCGCAGCTGCAGCGCTGATTCCCCGCCGGGCACCGGCAGTGCGGTGGGCGTGGCGCCGCAGGCCAGCACCACCGCGACGTACTCGAAGCGGGTGTGGCCTGCAAACACAGTGCGGGATTGCACATCGATGCGGTCCACGTGCAGATCGTTGATCACCTCGATCGACCGGTCGGCGTACCACCGCATCGGGTGCAACTGCACGTCCTCGGTCTCGCCGCGCAGGTAATCCTTGCTCAGCGGAGGGCGTTGATAGGGCATGTCCGAATCGACGGTGAGGATGTACACCGGGACGTCACCGTTATGGGCGCGGAATGCTTCTGCGGCACTGACGCCGGCAGGTCCGCTGCCGATCACGATCAATCCGGGCTGAGCCATGGTTGCGACATACCCCGTGAGTTGCACGGGTAATCGGCCCGCCGGTGCTCACGACACCGTGTGCTCAGTCCAGACATCCGAGAGCCGCGAACGCGCACGACTCGTCCTCGGCGGCACTCGCGCCGCTGACACCGACTCCGCCGACGATGACGCCCTCGATCGCAATGGGAAGGCCACCGCCGAAGATGACGAAGCGGCCGCCACCATTGGCGTGCAAACCGAAGAGTTCTCCGCCCGGCGCGGCAAGAGTGGCCAGTTCGGACGTGGCGATGCGGTTCGCGACGGCAGTGAATGCCTTGTCTACTGCAAGGACTGGCCCCGCGATCTCTGCGCCGTCCATCCTGCCGAACGCGATCAGATGCCCGCCCGCATCCACGACCGCAGCGGATACGAGAATCGATCGTCTTTCAGCTTCGCCGTGAGCGGCCGCGATCATTCGTTGCGCCGTAGCCAAGTCGACGGTCATGCCTCGATCACCACGACAACATATCGCGATGGCGACTGCGGTGGCGCGCCGAGCGTCGGCGGCGGATCACTCGCCATGCAACCGGTCGTCTCGCGCAAAGCAGGAAGGGTTGGGGCCCCCCGCCTTCGGGCCCCAACCCAACGCGCAGTCAGTAATCCCAGGCGGCCGGTACGCACCGGAAGACGTCGCCTGCGGTCGCCACGTGGCAGACCGACGGGAAGGGCAGGTGGGTGGCCACCAATGACTCACCGGTCGCCGCCAGCTCCCGCAGGAGCTGGATCCGGACCCGTGCTGCTTCCTCGGGATCGTGTTCGAAGCCGTTGTGCCACTCGGGGTTGTCGAACCCGACCTCGAACACGGCGTCGCCTGCGAAGGTCAGCCGGTCGCCGCCGGATGCCAGGCGCACGATGCTGTGTCCGGGGGTGTGGCCACCCGTGCGGCTGACGAGCACCCCCGGAGCCACCTCGTACTCCGTCTCGAAGGTCCGCATCTGGCCGCGATACTCGTCGAGGAATCGTGCGGCGATCGATCGAAGCGCCTCGGGCACCGGGGCCGGCATGTGGGTGTTGGAGAAATCGGGCGCCTCCCAGAACTCGGCCTCGGCGCTCGCCACGTGGACCCGCAGGTCGGGACTCAGCCGCTCCTTCAGCCCCTGGGTGAGCAGCCCGCCCACGTGATCCATGTGCAGATGGGTCAGCACCACGTCGGTCACCGCTGATGGATCGATACCGGCGGCCTCCAGTCGGTGGACCGTCTGCCCCGCCCGCGGGAAGTCGGGGAACTCCACCCCCAAGCCGGCATCGACGAGGATGGTCCGGCCGCCGCTGCGCACCACGACCACGTTCAGCGGCCAGTCGAGCACGTCCTTCGGCAGGAACCTGTCGCCCAGCCAGGTCGCGAGGTCGGCCGGGTCGGTGTCGTAGGCCAGCGTCTCGGCTGTTATCGGCAGCACCCCGTCGCTGATCACGAGCACCTCGATATCGCCCACCTGCACCGCGTAGCGCGACGGAACCAGCTCGTCGAGCCCCTGACTACCGAGGTGTGAAATGTTGTCCACGCTCATGACTTCTCTCCTGACCGCCGTATCCGACGAAGTTGTGGGCTGACTCTTCTGCCCGGTAGGACGCGAGCCGGCCTCACAGTTCATCCCGATGGGGAGCGTCGTGGAAAGCGGATGTACGAGCTGATTCACAGCAACACGTTTGCCGAAGTGATGCATTTTGCAACTACTCCATAGGAGAATCCGGTGTGGTTGTGTTCGCTGATCAAGGGGGGATCGATGGCCGCTGTCAGACGCCGGGCGCGGCTGTTCCTAGTCTTGTGCTGCGTCCTCGTCGTGGCTGCGGTCGTCAGCTGCGGCTCGGACAACACAAGCGCTACCGGATCTACGCCCAAGCGGTTGGGGCCGGTAACTGACCCCGATGTCATTGTTTTAGGTGGGCCCGATCCCAGTGGGCAAGTTTTCAGTGGGCCCGTTCTGAATGCGCCCATTGCGGTCCCCAGGCCGATGTTCGCTCCAAATGAGATCGTCGACCATGTGGCGTTGAATTCGACGAACCCCGACAGCGGCTATGGCGATGATCGTGACTTCGTACGTGTCAAGCCGGCTGGAGCGCCCGACAGCGCCTACACCAGCAAGCCGAATATCGTTCCGGACCAACGGTATACAGCCGCGATCCACTTCCATAATTCTGGAGACCCATCGACGTCGGCGCTTAACGCACGTGTGCGCCTGGAGTTTCCCTCGACCATCAAAGGATCTGCCCCCTTACAAGCGGCTGTCGCCGCCGACAACGCAGATCCGCCCGAAGTGTGGGGTAGGGCACTCGCGACATTGCCTTCGCCAGACGTCAACGTCGTCTTGCGTTTCGACGCTTCTTCGGCGGTGATGCATGCCGACGGCCTCCCGGGTCCCACACCGTTGGACTTCGCCGCCCTGACCACTACGGGCGCGCCAATCGGTTGCAGCCAGCCCGACGGGATGCTGCCCGGTGGTTGCGCCGGCGACGTCACCGTCGACTTCGTTACCGATCATCCCGATTTCACGGTCGCCGCGTGGGTTGCTCCGGCCGGGAAGCGGAACTACAGCTCGGAGGCGTCGATTAGACCCCAGAGCGATGTCACCGTGAAAGTGGAGTTCCTCAACATCGGCACCCTCGACCAGGACGATGTCGTTCTCGCCGTTCCCCAACTGCCGGCATGCGTGTCGATTGTGCCGGGCACCACCTACCTATTTACGGAAGACACCCGGGCCTGGACCAAAACGGATCAAGACGTTGGCGAAGAAGGGATCAAGATCGGCAATTACAGGCCAGGGGCCAATGCCTTTCTGAAATTTGATGTCCATATCGAAGATGCGGATGGAATCCGGGCCCATTTCGACAACAGTTACCCGGAGAAGGGCACGATCGTCCTTCTACCTGTCCTGCAGGTGTCAGCCAACACGAAGAACGGGTCCAAGCTGAACGCAGATGACGGGAAAGACGCTCGGGAACAGCTCGCGATCAAAGTCCTAGGGCCATCCCAACCATGAGCCCATCGATGTGGTGGGCAGTGGGGTTGGGCGTAGTGCTGCTCATTCTGACAATCGGTGTGTTCGCTGGAGCCTCATGGTTCCTGCACCATCGAAATGCCGGCGCTCTGAAAGAGCATGCTATCGAGATCGCCGGCTTCGGTGCCGGCCTTTTCGGTCTTTTGTTGACCGGCATCTTCATCCCGTACCAGATCAGCGCCGCCAGCGATGCCCGCCAGGAGCGGACAAACTGCTTCAATTCCGTGCTGGCACTGCGCGAACAACTTAACCAGATCAATGTCAACTACAAGGTGGCGCCCCAACAGATCGATCAACGAATGGTCGATTGGGACACGTTAGGCACCAAACTCGACAACACCACGTTCGCGTGCCACAACGCCAAACTCGACAATTCGGCCTCCTCGTCTGTTTTGGCGAGCCTCCGCAATGACCTCGAGCGTGCAAAGACCCTGTCGCAGCATTACGCGCCGGATGTGGATTACTTGAAACGAGTCAGTGATTGGTCGACCGCTGCGCTTGGCAGCCTTCAGAAAGACTAGGACTGCAGCTCCTGCACGTTGATCCGACTCGCCCACGCTGGCACGAGCGATCAGCCTTGCGGGACTTCGACCTCCGAGACCAACACGCGCACTCCGCCGGTCGACAACCGTCCCATGGCTTCGAAGAAGGCCCCAGCTTCGGGCGTCGTGACCGCCTCACTGACGGCGTCGTAGGTGGGGTAGTAGAGGTCGATCATGCGGTAGGCGGGTGTCGGGCTGCCGTCTTCCTTCGGCCACACCTTGGACGCCTCGAACCGCAGGTATCCCGGGATCCGTCGCGCCAGTTCCAGCTGTTCAGCCGCGTACGCGGCTTCGAATGCCTCGGGATCGGTGGGGTTGTCGTAGATGACGGTGAGCTTCGTCTCGGACATTGATCCTCCTGTGCGTCAACGATGTCGAGGTGTGCTCGAGCATCGATGGTCAAGCGCAGCGACCATCGTACGTCACCTACCTATCGGATTGGCCCCGTTGGGTTTTCGCCATCAAGGCCTCCGGCGCCGACACTGGCCGGAATCTCGGCGGCCTCGGGCTTCGGCGTCGGCCACGGCACCGGTTTCGGCCGCATCCGGATGATCTGCGGCCACCAGAACCAGGGGCCCATCATCGCCGCGATCGCCGGCGTCATGAACGAGCGGATCACCAGGGTGTCGAACAACAAACCCAAACCGATCGTGGTGCCCACCTGGCCAGCGACCACCAGGTCGCTGACCATCATCGTCATCATGGTGAACGCGAACACCAGGCCCGCCGAGGTGACCACGGAGCCGGTACCCGCCATCGACCGGATGATGCCTGTCTTGATGCCTGCGTGTATCTCTTCTTTGAAGCGCGACACCAACAGCAGGTTGTAGTCCGATCCCACCGCCAGCAGGATGATCACCGACATCGCCAGCACCAGCCAATGCAGCGGGGTGCCGAGGATGTGTTCCCATATCAGCACCGATAGCCCGAACGATGTGCCCAGTGACAACAACACCGTGCCGACGATGACCGCCGCGGCGGCCACCGCCCGTGTCAGCAACAGCATGATGATGAAAATCAAACAGAGCGAGGCAATTCCGGCGATGAGAAGGTCCCAGTTCGAACCGTCCTGCATGTCCCTGTAGGTGGACGCGGTGCCCGCCAGATAGATCCTCGAGCCTTCCAGCGGTGTGCCCTTGATCGCTTCGAACGCCGCGCTCTTGATCTGCGGGATCAGCTTGACGCCCTCCGGGGTCGCGGGATCGCCTTCGTGAGAGATGATGAACCGCACGGACTTTCCATCCGGCGAGACGAACATCTTCAGCCCGCGTTTGAAGTCGGCGTTGTCGAAGACTTCGGGTGGCAGGTAGAACGAATCGTCGTTCTTGGATGCGTCGAACGCCTTACCCATGGCGTTCTGGTTCTCCTGCATCGCCTTCATCTGGTTCTGCTGACTGCTCTGGCTCTGATACATCGTCAGCGTGATCTGCTGCATGCTCTTCATGGTTTCGATCTGGGCGGGCATGATCGCGACCAACTGAGGCATCAGCGTGTCGAGCTTTTGCAGATCGGGCAGCAGGTTCTTGATGTCGTCGGTCATCGTGTCGACACCGTCGAGGGTGTCGAAGATCGACCGCATCGACCAGCAGATCGGGATGTCGAAGCAGTGCGGTTCCCAGTACAGGTAGTTGCGGATCGGCCGGAAGAAGTCGTCGAAATCCGCTATGTGGTCGCGCAATTCCTCGAGATCGACGGTGGTGACCTCCATCTTGGAGACCATGCTGTGCGTGGTGGCCGCCATCTGCACGGTGATGTTCTGCATCTTCTCCAGCGTGTCGATGGAGGTTTGCATGTCATTGGCCTGTTTGAGCATGTTGGCCATGACCTTGTCCATGTAGTCCTGGTTCATCTGCTGGCTGGTGCCCTGCGCACTGATCAGGAAGGGGATCGAGGTGTGCTCGATGGGCACGCCCCGCGGTCGGGTGATGGCCTGCACCCGGCCCACGCCCTGCGTGTGGGCGATTGCCCTTGCGACCCTCTCGATCACCAGCATGTCCGCAGGGTTGCGCACATCCTGGTCGGTCTCGACCATGAGCAGTTCCGGGTTCATCCGGGCCTGTGGAAAGTGCCTGTCTGCGGCGGCGTAGCCGATGTTGGCGGGTATATCGGGCGGAAGATAATTGCGGTCGTTGTAGCCGGGCTTGTAGGACGGCAGGGCCAGCAGTCCGATCAGCGCGAGGGCGACGGACGCGGCGAGAATCGGCCCAGGCCACCGCACTACGGCGGTGCCGACCCGCCGCCAAAGGTGGGTGTCCGTCTTCCGCTTCGGGTCGAACAGGCCGAAGCGGCTGCAGATCGTCAGCAGGGCGGGCGCCATTGTCAGCGCGGCGAAGGTCGCGACGAGCATGCCGATCGACAACGGAATGCCCAGCGACTGAAAATACGGCAATCGAGTGAAGTGCAGGCAGAAGGTCGCACCGGCGATCGTCAGACCCGAACCCAGAATGACGTGTGCGGTGCCGTGATACATGGTGTAGAAGGCGGTTTCGCGATCCTCGCCGTTGTTGCGCGCTTCGTGATAGCGGCCAAGCAGAAAGATCGCATAGTCGGTACTGGCCGCTATCGCCAGCGTGGTGAGCAGGTTGACCGCGAACGTCGACAACCCGATGAAGTCGTAAAAAGCAAGGGCGGCAACAATTCCGCGGGCGGCAGACAGCTCGATGAACATCATCACCAGCACGAGCAGCACGGTGACGATCGACCGGTAAACGAGCAACAGCATGATGAAGATCACGCCCATGGTGATGGCGGTGATCAGCTTGACGCTCTTGTCGCCTGCATGATGCTGGTCGTTCGACAGCGGCGTGGGGCCGGTGACATACGCCTTGAGACCCGGTGGCGGCGTTGACTTGTCGATGACGTCCCGCACCGCTTGCACGGACTCATTGGCCAGGCTTTCGCCCTGGTTGCCCGCCAGATAAACCTGGACGTAGGCAGCCTTGCCGTCGCCGCTCTGCGCACCCGAGGCGGTCAGCGGATCGCCCCAGAAATCCTGAATGTGCTGGACGTGCTTTTTATCGGACTCGAGTTTCCTGACGAGGCCGTCGTAGTACTTGTGCGCGGCGTCGCCCAGCGGTTGATCGCTCTCGAGGATGATCATCGCCGAGCTGTTCGAGTTGAACTCTTGGAAGTTGTGACCGATGCGCTGCATCGCCTGCATCGACGGTGCGTCTTTCGGGGAGAACGAGACCGCGTGCGCTTCGCCGACCACTTCCAGCTGCGGGACGATGATGTTCACGATCACCACGAGCGCGATCCAGCCCAGGAAGATCGGCACACAGAACAGCCGGATGAACCGGGGGATCATCGGGTGTGCACCGACGTGGGTGTTGCTCATGCCGACTTCACCAAGCAGAAGGTTTGGGCGTTCACGCCGTCGGTAGTCCTCTCGTCCTTGATCACGCCGTCGACGGAGATCCGGCAACTGATGGTGCCGCCGTCGCTCTGCGCAATGATGTTCGGGCTGGCCGCAGGCGCGGTCGTCGTCAGGGTCAGCTGCCACGGCAACGACGCGTTGAGCGCCTTCTGCGGCTGGGCGTCGAGATCGAGGTAGTTGATGGTCGCCAGGCTTCCGTTGCCGAAGATCTCGTACTTCACCACTTTGGGGTTGAACGGCTCGGGGTCATTGACCAGGCCGGCTCCCGGCTTGGTCAGCACGGTATGGCCGAAAAACCCACGGAAGCGGTCCACCACGAACACGCCGACGGCCACCACCAGAAGGATCACCAGCACCACCCAGATGCGCTTGGCAAAACGCAACATCACAGACCCCCCGACTCCGGCCCGGTCTGCTCCCACGACGGCATCTCGAAGCGATCAAGCCAGCGTTCGACGAAGGCGGCGGCCTCCTCGTGGCCGCGGGTGATGCCGAGTCCTTGTTCGTGCAGCACCATCCGGGCCAGGCCGCCCATGATCATGGACAGAACCACCGGCGGGAACAGGTCGAGGTCGATGCCGCGGGCCTTCAAGGCCAGGGTCACCACACCCTCTTCCAGATCGCGGAACCGCATGGCGTAGGCCACGATCTCGCTGCGGATGGCCTTGCGATGGTTGGCCATCGCCAAGAACTCGGTGAACAGCTGCGCGTCGTGGGTGCTGCTGAGCTGCCACAGCGCGTGCAGCGGCTGGGCCTCGGCGATCGCCTCGCGCTGATGAGCCAGGCCTTCCTCGGCCTTATCGCGCAGCACGGCGACGAACAAGTCGTCCATGCTGGGGAAGTAGTAGTGCACCAATGCGGGTTTGACGCCCGCCTTGGCCGCCACCCGCCGCGATGTCGCCGCCGCATACCCCTCGTCGAGCATGATTTGGGCGGTTGCCTCGATCAGCGCCTCTCTTGACGCCTCGCGGCGAACGCGTGGCCGCTCGTCAGCCGCGGTGCTGGACATGGAGGCAGACTAAGTGTTGAGCGGCCGCCCAGCAACCATTCTTGGTTAACTTTCGTCGCTGTTCGATCACTGACAGGCCGCTCGAACGTTGTAGTAACCGCCCGGCTCGGCCAATCTGGTGGTTCCGGGACACCGTGGAACTTGAACCGAGGAGATGTCGATGTCTGTCACCGTGATACTTGAACTGCACTTCAAGCCTGAGTCGGTG
>DATJIX010000555.1:0-9824 GCA_035492865.1 Mycobacterium sp.
CACCGGAAGTTCGGTGATGGATCAGATCGCGTTCGCGAAGCTGTTGACATCCGGTGGATACGACAGGCATCTGCGCCAGATGCGCCGCCGTTACCTCACGCGCCGAAATGCATTGCTGCAGGCGCTGACCCGATATCTGCCCGAGGCGACCGTGCTCGGCGCGGCAGCAGGTGTGCACCTGACGGTCCGTTTTCCCGACGGCTTCCCGATCACTCGACTGGTGAAGGACGCCGCGAAGATGCGCGTGCGTATCGAGCCGCTGGCACCGTGCTACGCCGAGCCAGCGTCGGCACCGCCGGGTTTGATGCTCGGCTATGCCAACCTCACCGAGTCGCAGATCGCCACCGGCGTGCAGGTGCTGGCACAGGCCATGCGATGACGGTTCAATGGCCCCGACTGATGAATAGCGGAATTGCGCCAGAACACCGCCGACAATTCACGCCGACCAAATTCATCGCAACCGATATTTTGCTCGTGGATATTCCGCAAGCGTCAAATATGATTATGCGCGGTGGCGGAGGGATTTGAACCCCCGGACGGTTTTAGCCGTCTCTCGCTTTCAAGGCGAGTGCATTAGGCCGCTCTGCCACGCCACCGCCGACAAGAGTACGGGGTGAGAGTGGTCGAGCTGCGATACGGGCTAGACGCGGCCGAGCTTCGCCGGCGGTGCACCCGCCTTCAGGGCGACGTTGATCCGCCTGCAGTTCTCCCCCATCGCCGCGATCTGCGGTCGCGATAACCTGCCGAGGAAGTGTGCACGTACCCCCTGGCCATAGGTGAGCATGGCCTCAGTCACCGCGACGCGCCCGTCCTCGGTGATCGACGCCAATACGCCTCGGCCGTCGTCGGGGCTGGCGCCGCGGCGCACCAGACCCTGCAGTTCCAAGCGCCGGATCTGCCGGGTCACCCGGCTCGGCAATGACATCAGTCCGTCGGCAAGGTCCCCCATGCGCGCCGAACCGGTCGCGGACTTGTCCAACATGTCGAGCAGCCGAACATCATTGAGCGTCAGATGATGCGCGTCCACCAGCGACCGGTTTAGGGTCGCGTACATTCGCAACGCTGAGTCGAGGAAGTTTTGCCACGACCTCTGTTCAGCGATATCCAAACCAGGCATGTCACTAGCAGTGCGCCCGGCAATCATCCCCTCCATTTCGCTATAGTAAAGCAGGCAAGCATTGCTGCGTTAGAGAAATCCAGACTGCATCCCTCGCGTAGTAGGGTTGAGCCGATGCGCGCGATCGTGGCCGAGGCAGCCGATCTGCTCACCTGGCAAGAAATCCCCGACATCACCCCCAAACCCGGTGAAGTCCTCATCAAGGTAAGTGCGGCGGGGGTCAACCGTGCCGACCTGTTGCAGGCCGCCGGGAACTATCCCCCGCCTCCCGGCGCCAGTGAGATCCTGGGTCTCGAGGTCTCCGGCACCGTCGCAGAGGTCGGCGACGGGGTCACCCAATGGGCCGTCGGGCAACAAGTGTGTGCTTTGCTGGCGGGCGGGGGCTACGCCGAGTTCGTCGCCGTGCCTGCCGGCCAGGTGATGCCGATTCCCGGCGAGGTAGCTCTGCATCACGCCGCCGGGCTCCCCGAAGTGGCGTGCACCGTGTGGTCCAACCTGATGATGACGGCGCATCTGTCGGCCGGTCAGCTGCTGCTGATTCACGGAGGTGCCAGCGGCATCGGGACGCACGGCATTCAGGTCGCACGCGCGCTGGGCGCCCGAGTCGCCGTCACCGCAGGGACGCAGAACAAACTCGACCTCTGCACCGAACTCGGCGCCGAGATCACCATCAACTATCGCGACGAAGACTTTGTCGCGATTGTCCGCAACGAGGGGGGCGCCGACGTGATCTTCGACATCATGGGCGCCAAGTACCTCGACCGAAACATCGACGCACTCGGCAATGAGGGTCGGTTGGTGATCATCGGAATGCAGGGCGGCGTCAAGGCGGAACTCAACATCGCCAAGCTGCTCGTCAAGAGAGCCGGCGTCATCGCCACAGCGCTGCGCTCGCGTCCTGTCAGCGGTCCGGGCAGCAAGAGCGAGATCGTCACGGAAGTGGTCGCCAACGTGTGGCCGATGGTCGCCGACGGCCAGGTGCGTCCGATCATCGGTGCCGAGTTCCCCATCGAGCAGGCCAGGGCCGCGCACGAACTGCTTGAATCCGGTGAAGTGTCGGGGAAAATCGTTCTGCGCGTTAGCGATTAACCGAGCGAGGCCAGGGCGCGCACCAACTGGTCGACCTCGGCCATCGTCGTGTAATGCGCGAGCCCGACGGTGACCGCACCGCCAATGTCGTTGACCCCGATGACATCTAGCACACGTGAGCTGACATTGGAGATCGCCAGAATGCCGTTGTCGGCCAGCCTCTGCACCACGCGCTCGGCGGGCACATCGCTGACAGCGAAGCTCAGCACCGGAATGTGTGCTTCCGGCCTGCCGATCACCATCACCGTGGACAGCGATCGCAGCGAGGTCAACAGATAGTCGAACACCCGGTTCAGGTACGTCGTCGCCGATTGCATTGACACCGAGAGGCGTTCGCGCCGCGAACCGTGGGCCGACTCGTCGAGCCCGGCCAGGTATTCGATGCTGGCGACAACGCCTGCGAGCAAACCGAATTGGTGCGTACCGACCTCGAGGCGAGCGGGACCGGTCGCATACGGGTTCAGTGACACCGAGCTGAACGAATTGATCAGCGCCGGGTCGCGGAACACCAGCGCGCCGATCGGCGGACCGCCCCAAGCCACTGCGTTGACGGCGACCACATCGGCGTCGATCTCGGTGATATCGATCAGCCGGTACGGCGCGGCCGCGGAGTGGTCGACGACCACCAGCCCATTGACCTCGTGCACGAGCTTCGTGACCACCCGCAAGTCGGTCACCGTGCCCAGCGTCGAGGAGGCGGAGGTGATCGCAACCAGACGAGTGGGCTGTGTGATCAGGCCCTCCCACTGCCAGGCAGGCAGCTCACCGGTCTCGATGTCGACCTCGGCCCACTTCACCTTGGCGCCATAGCGATTCGCGGCGCGCAGCCACGGCGCGATGTTCGCCTCGTCGTCGAGGCGAGTCACCACCACCTCATAGCCGAGCCCGACTCGCGATGACGACGCGTCGGCGAGCGACGTCAGCAGCACCGCGCGGTCGGCGCCGAGCACCACGCCCCTGGGGTCGGCGTTGGTCAGATCGGCGACCGCCTGACGCGCGGCCTCCAACACCGCGGCGCTGCGTTGCGCCGACGGGTGCGGGCCCACCGGGGTTGGCATCGATCCGCGGAAGGCGGTCGACACCGCTCTGCCCACAGAGTCGGGCAGCAGCATGCCGTTCTGTGCGTCGAAGTGCACCCAACCATCGCCCAGCGACGGGTGCAGACCGCGCACCCGGGCGACGTCGTATGCCATGCCAGCCCACCTTAGAGCGTCAGTGAAAGCCACAAACCGACACGATTTTGGCGGATGCCCGGCCGTGCCCTGTCGCTGCCCATGCCGTGCCCGGACCGAGTCACCTGGGCAGCCATACTAGTGCAGTGAGCTTGGGGTTCGGAGTGCTAATTGCACTGTTGTTGCTGGTGATCCCGGGGGCGGTCGTAGCACGCGTCAGTCGGCTAACTTGGCCGACCGCCGTCGCGGTCGGTCCCGCGCTGACCTACGGCATTGTGGCGCTGGCCATCGTTCCGTTTGGCGCACTTGGGGTCCCGTGGAACGCATGGACCGCTCTGTTTGCTCTGGCCGTGGTGACCGGCATTGCGTGGGGTTTGCGGATCGTGCTGGACCGAATTCGCGACGTCGACGCAGAGGCGCTCGCGGCCGCCCGCGGGCCCGCGCTGGTGGTGGCCGCAGGCGTGCTGCTTGGCGCCTTGCTGATCGGGTTGGCAGCGGTCCGCGGCATGCCTAACTGGCAGTCCATTCCAAGTAACTGGGATTCGGTGTGGCACGCCAACACGATTCGCTTCATCCTCGACACCGGCCAGGCGTCGCCGACCCACATGGGCGAGCTGCGCAACGTGGAAACCCACGAAGCGTTGTACTACCCCTCGACCTTCCACGCGTTGGCCGCGGTGTTCAGTCAGCTCAGCGGCTCCGCGCCGACCACCGCCTACACGCTGAGCTCACTGGCCGCCTCGGTCTGGCTGTTCCCTGTGAGCGCCGCGACGCTGACGTGGCAGCTGCTGCGCGGACGAACCGACCAGTGGCGCACGGCGGGGGCCGCGGCGACCGCGGCCGCGTTGTCGGCGTCGTTCACCGCGCTGCCCTACATCGAGTTCGACGTGGCATCGATGGCCAACCTGGTCGCCTACGGCCTCGCTGTCCCGACCATGGTCCTGATCGCGTCCGCGCTACGGCACCGCGACCGCATTCCGCTCGCCGTGCTGGCGCTGCTCGGGGTGTTCTCCGTGCACATCACCGGCGGCGTGGTGGTCGTGCTGTTCGTCGCGGCGTGGTGGTTGTGCGATGCGCTCTGGCATCCCGTCCGCGGCCGGGTGGCCGACTTCGTCAGCCTGCTGCTCGTCGCCGCACCGACGGTGGCGCTGCTGCTACCGCAGTTCCTCGGCGTGCTGCAGCAGGCGGAGATCATCGTCGGGCATGCGTTCGTCACCCACGAAGGCAAGAAGCGCGGGCTGTTCGATGCGGTCGTGCAGCACACCCGCCACCTCAACGACTTTCCGATCCAGTGGGTGCTGATCATCCTGGCCGCCGTCGGCGCGATCGTCCTGGTGTACCGACGGGTGTGGTGGCCGCTGGCGGTGTGGGCGCTGCTGGTGGTGTCGATCGTGCATTCGTCGGCGCCGTTCGGCGGCCCGATCGGCGCGGTCACCGGCAAGTTCAGCGATCTGTTCTACAGCGACCCGCGGCGGCTGTCGGGGGTGGTGACGATGCTGCTCTACGCGGCGGTGGGCATTGGCGTGTTCACGCTGGCCTCGGCCGTCGTCGCAGGCGCACGCAAGTTGGTTCGCAGGGGCAGTCCACGCGCCTGGAACGCGGCGACGGCCGCCATCGTGGTGGCCGTCAGCATTGGCATCGGGCTCGCGTATCTACCGCGGGCCCAGTTTCTGTTCGGGGAAAAGTACGACCGCGTGATGGTCGACTCCAAGGACCTGCAGGCGTGGGCGTATCTGGCCTCGCTGCCGGGCGCCCACGACACCCTGATCGCCGACGCGAACACCGACGGCACGGCGTGGATGTACGCCGTCGCCAACCTGCATCCGTTGTGGACCCACTACGACTACCCGGTCCAGCAAGGCCCTGGCTACCACCGGTTCATCATCTGGGCCTATGCCGACGACGCCGACAACGACCCGCGGGTCGCCGAGGCGGTCAAGGCTCTCAACATCCGCTACTTGGTCACCAGCACGCCGGTGGTCCGCGGGTTCGTCATGCCCGACGGGCTAGTGTCGCTAGATAGGTCACGGTCGTGGGAGAAGATCTACGACAACGGCGAGGCCCGCATCTACGAGTGGCGCGGAGAGGAAAAATGACGGCCAACACCGACGACGACAACATCGAAATCATCGGCGGCGATACCGGCGTACCGGTCGACGACGATTCCGACGGCAAGTCGTTGACCGACCTCGTCGAGCAGCCCGCGAAGGTGATGCGGATCGGCACCATGATCAAGCAGCTGCTCGAGGAGGTGCGGGCCGCTCCGTTGGACGATGCCAGCCGCAACCGGCTTCGCGACATCCACCGCACCAGCATTCGGGAGCTCGAGGACGGGCTGGCTCCCGAACTTCGGGAGGAACTCGAGCGGCTCACGCTGCCCTTCACCGACGACGGCGTTCCTTCTGACGCAGAGTTGCGGATCGCCCAGGCCCAGCTGGTCGGCTGGCTCGAGGGGCTGTTCCACGGCATTCAGACCGCACTGTTCGCCCAGCAGATGGCGGCTCGCCAGCAGCTTGAGCAGATGCGGGGGCAGGGCGCGTTGCCGCCGGGTATGGGCGGTGGGCAGCGCGGCGGACCGTCCTCGGGGACCGGTCAGTACCTGTAGGCCACGTTGTCCGTCCCACATATCGAGACCCACAACGCGTGGGTGGAGTTTCCGATCTTCGACGCGAAGACGCGCTCGCTGAAGAAGGCGTTCCTGGGGAAGGCCGGCGGCGCGATCGGCCGCAACGAGTCGAACGTCGTGGTGATCGAGGCGTTGCGGGACATCACCATGTCGCTGGAACTCGGCGACCGGGTCGGACTCGTCGGGCACAACGGCGCGGGAAAGTCCACGCTGCTGCGGCTGCTGTCGGGGATCTACGAACCCACCCGCGGGGTGGCGACGGTGACCGGCCGGGTGGCCCCGGTGTTCGACCTCGGCGTCGGGATGGACCCGGAGATCTCGGGATTCGAGAACATCATCATCCGCGGGCTGTTCCTCGGTCAGACGCGAAAGCAGATGCTGGCCAAGGTGGATGAGATCGCGGAGTTCACCGAGCTCGGCGACTACCTGTCGATGCCGCTGCGCACGTATTCCACCGGCATGCGGGTGCGGCTGGCCATGGGCGTGGTCACCAGCATCGACCCCGAGATCCTGTTGCTCGACGAGGGCATCGGCGCGGTGGACGCCGACTTCCTGAAGAAGGCCCAGTCGCGGCTGCAGGGTCTCGTCGAGCGGTCCGGGATCCTGGTGTTCGCAAGCCATTCCAACGAATTCCTGGCGCGGCTGTGTAAGACCGCGATGTGGATCGACCACGGCACCGTCAAGATGACCGGGGGCATCGAGGAGGTCGTGCGCGCCTACGAGGGCGAGGACGCGGCCCGGCACGTGCGAGAGGTCCTCGACGAACATCGAGGCGATTGGTCGGCAACGGTTGCCGATGGCTGAGACAGTCTGCGCCGTCGTGGTCACGCATCGGCGACCCGACGAACTCGCCAAATCGCTCGATGCCGTGAGCACACAGACGCGCGTGCCCGACCACCTGGTGGTCGTCGACAACGACGACGACGCGCGTGTGCGCGAGATCGTGGCAGGCCAGCCGATCGCGACAACTTACCTCGGATCACGACGAAATCTCGGTGGCGCAGGCGGTTTCGCGTTGGGCATGCTGCACGCCTTGTCGCTCGGCGCCGACTGGGTGTGGCTGGCCGACGACGACGGCAGGCCTGCAGACTCCGAGGTGCTCGCCACGCTGCTGGCGTGTGCGGCGGAGCACGGACTGGCCGAAGTGTCGCCGATGGTGTGCGATATGGCGGATCCGCAGCGGCTTGCGTTCCCACTACGTCGAGGCCTGCGGTGGCGACGACGCGTGAGCGAATTGCGGGTCGGCACTGAGGATTTGCTACCGGGCTACGCGTCACTGTTCAACGGCGCGTTGTTCCGGGCATCGACGCTGGAGGCGGTCGGCGTTCCGGATGTGCGACTGTTCTTCCGCGGCGACGAAACCGAACTGCATCGTCGGCTTGTGCGTTCCGGCCTGCCGTTCGGCACCTGCCTGAATGCGGTGTATCTGCATCCGCAGGGCAGCGACGAGTTCAAACCGATCCTCGGCGGGCGGATGCACACCCAGTATCCCGAAGACGCGGCGAAGCGCTTCTTCACCTACCGCAACCGCGGGTACCTCCAGTCACAACCCGGCCTTCGCAAGCTGGTGCCACAGGAATGGGCACGCTTCGGCTGGTACTTTCTGGTATCCCGGCGCGACCCGGCCGGCCTGGCGGAGTGGATCAGGTTGCGGCGCTTGGGTCGTCGCGAGAGATTCGAAAGGCCTGGCCAGTGACGTTCACCGACGCGGCAGCGCAGTCGCGCACAATGAGCCGCGCCTGGGGCGACCTCGTCACCGGGTTCAACAAGCGCGAGCTGTGGCTACACCTTGGCTGGCAGGACATCAAGCAGCGCTACCGGCGCTCGGTGCTCGGCCCGTTCTGGATCACGATCGCGACGGGCGCGACCGCAGTCGCGATGGGCTTGCTGTATTCGAAGCTGTTCAAACTGCCGCTGGCCGAACATCTTCCGTACGTCACGCTCGGGCTGATCATCTGGAACCTGATCAACGCCTCGATCCTGGAGGGCGCCGAGGTGTTCGTCGCCAACGAGGGTTTGATCAAACAACTTCCGACACCGCTGAGCGTGCACGTCTATCGGCTGGTGTGGCGGCAGATGATCCTATTCGCGCACAACATCATCATTTTCGTCATCATCGCGATCATCTTCCCGAAGCCGTGGAAGTGGACGGACCTCGCTGTCATCCCGGCATTGGGCCTGATCGTGCTCAACTGTGTCTGGGTGTCGCTGTGTTTCGGCATTTTGGCCACGCGCTACCGCGACATCAGCCCGCTGCTGTTCAGCCTCGTGCAGCTGTTGTTCTTCATGACGCCGATCATCTGGAACGAACAGACCCTGCGACAGCAGGGGGCAGGGTCGTACGCCAGGATCGTCGAACTCAACCCGCTGCTGCACTACCTCGACATCGTCCGGGCTCCGTTGTTGGGCGCCGATCAGGAACTCCACCACTGGGTCGTGGTGCTGGTGCTGACGGTGATCGGCTGGATCTTCGCCGCGTTGGCGATGCGCCAGTACCGCGCGCGCGTGCCGTATTGGGTCTAGACGAAGTTATCCCCAGTCGCGTTTTCATCCACAGGTTGGTGGTTGGGGGTGGCGGGGTGTCGGGCCGGCACGGAGAATCGAATATGTGTTCGAAGAATGCGGTGATGCGGAGTTACTCGATCTGATGGGTGATGCCCAGCAGACCGAGCGGGCTGCCTTCGCAGGCCAACTGCTGGCCGTCGGCGAGTACGCCGTGCGCCGCCTGGAGCAGTCCTCCGATGAGCACGATTTGTGGTGTGTCGATGAGTGGGAGGCCATCGCGGTCGAGGTCGGTGCCGAGTTGGGGATCAGCCGGGGCCGGGCGTCCTCGCAGATGCACTACGGACGCACCCTGCACGAGCGCCTGCCGAAACTCGGTGTGGTCTTCGCCGCCGGGTTGGTGGATTTTCGGGTGATCGCCGCCGCGGTCTTTCGCACTGACCTGATCCAAGACAAAGAGGCACTGGCAACCATCGACGCCCAACTAGCGGAAAAGGTGCCGTCGTGGAACAAGCTGTCGCGCGAGAAGGTGGCTGAGTTGGTCGACTGGCTGGTCATCGACGCCGACCCCGACGCGGTGCGCGTCGCCAAGCAACGCGATCTTGACCGCCATATCGAAGTCGGGCCGGGAGCCAACGGGTTGGCCGAAATCTGGGGCCAGGTCCGCGGCCCCGACGGCGCAGTCTTTGACGCCAAACTCAACGAACTGGCCGCGACCGTATGCCCCGATGATCCCCGCACCAAGGTGCAGCGCCGCGCTGATGCACTAGCCCCGTTGACCGCCGGGGCCACCAGCATGCCGTGCACGTGCGGGAAACCCGACTGCCGCCCCGCCGATGCCGACGCACCGAAAACACCGGTGGTGATCACCGTGATCGCCGAAGCCGCCACCGTCGAGGGCACCAGCGACAAGCCCGGGTATCTGCCCGGCTATGGCGCCGTCCCCGCCGCGACGGTGGCCGAGATGGCCACATCTGCGTCGCTGCGCCCGATGCCCACCCCCAAAGACCTTGTCGCCGAACCGAACTACCGACCCTCAGCGGCACTGACCCGCTTCGTCCAGTCCCGCGACCTGACCTGCAGCTTCCCCGGCTGCGACCAACCAGCCGAAAAATGCGACATCGACCACAGCGTGCCCTACCCGCACGGGCCCACCCATCCGTCGAACACCACCCTGAAATGCCGCATCCACCACCTCCTCAAAACCTTCTGCGGCTGGACCGACCACCAACAACCCGACGGCACCATCGTGTGGACCTCACCCCGCGGCCGCACCTACACCACCACTCCCCTGGGACCCCAGTTCTTCCCCCAACTC
>DATJIX010000556.1:0-2284 GCA_035492865.1 Mycobacterium sp.
ACGCCGGGACACACCGTCGTCAGTCCCACTCCGGCCTGATCCAGTTCGGCGCGCAGGCAGTCACCGAACATGAACACGGCGGCCTTGCTTGTGGAGTACGCATTCATCGACTGCTGCGGTGAATAGGCGGCCATCGACGAGATGTTGACGATGTGCCCGCCGGTGCCACGATCGACGAGGCGGCGGCCGAATGACCTGCAGCAGTTGACGACTCCGCCGAAGTTGATCGCGAGCACGCGATCGAACTCCTCGCGCGGAGTATCGAGGAACAGCCCGGCCTGCCCGACGCCTGCGTTGTTGACCACGATGTCGGGCACCCCGTGCGCGGCGCTCACCTTCTCGGCGAACCCCTCGACGGCGTCGGCGTCGGACACATCGAGGGTGTAGGCGTGGGCCACACCGCCCCTTGCGGTGATCTGCGCGGCGGTCTCCTTCACTCCTGCCTCGTCGATATCGCTGATCACCAGTTCGGCGCCCTCACGAGCGAACGCCAGCGCGGTCTCGCGGCCGATGCCGCTGCCTGCGCCGGTCACGGAAACCAGTGTGTCGCCGAAGTATTCGCGGGGACGGCCGACCTGTGCACGCAGCAGCGAACGGCTGGCGGGCTTGCCGGCCAGGAAGTCGATGAACTCGGTGACCGACGCTGCGAGTACTTGGGGGTGTGACATCGGTGACCAGTGACCCGCCCTGATGTCGCGCCGCCACAGCCGCGGCACCCATCTGTGCAGATCGTCGTAGACATACGGTCGCACGAACTGGTCCCTGGTATTCACGATGACCTGCACCGGAACGTCGACGTAGTGGTCGGTCCTGCTGGCGGTGACACTGCGAAAGTAGTTGGCGCCGTAAACCTTCAGGCTGTTGGCAGCATCGGTTTTATAGGTGTCCGAATGATGAAGGCGCTCACGCGGAATTCCGTCGCGCAGCACGAGCATCTGTCGCACACCCTCGGCGATGAAAGCGCGCACGGCGAGCCGTCCCACCACCGGGATCGAGAAGAAGCCCATGTAGGTGAAGGACAAGAATTGGCTCAGCGCGCGCACGAACTGCCTCGGACGGTACGGACGCTTGAGGCTGTCGATGATGAAGCGGTTGAGGTGGTCTGCGCTGGGACCGGACACCGACGTATACGAGGCGACGTGATCGCTTGCGCCGGAGCGGGATAGGTACTCCCACATACCCGCCGATCCCCAGTCGTGCGCGAGCACGTGAACGGGCTCACCCGGTGCCACCGCGTCGATCACCGCGGCGAAGTCGTCGGCGTAACACGCCATCGTGTAGGCCGAAACCGGTTTCGGCACGGAAGTTTTGCCCACGCCACGGTTGTCGTACCGGATGATGCGGAACCGTTCGGCCAGTAACGGGACAACCCCGTCCCACACCACATGCGAATCGGGCCAACCGTGCACCAGCACCACCGTCGGGCCGTCGGGATTGCCTTCTTCGTAAACGGCGACGCGCACTCCGTCAGTGCTGTCGATGAACCGCTGGGTCTTCTCGGCCATGACACCTCCGCACAGTTAGTGGGACCGCTGGTACCGTATCAGCCCTCGAGTTCCTCACGAAGGGCGCGCTCGCGTTCGATCCGCCTGCGCGCGTCGTAGTCCCGCATGCGCTGCGGATAGCCCACTTTCTGCACGTCGTAGACGGGAATCTGGAGCCGCTCGTTCAACCGGCGGGCACCGGCGTCGCCGCCGGCCCTGCGGCGGGTCCACTCACCGTCGGCCGCCACCAGGACCACGGTGACGTCGGTCACGGTGGTTCTCGGCTCCACGAAGGCCTCGACGCCGGTGTGCTCTGCCACCCACTGCTGGAGGTAGCGCAAGTCGGCCGCCGGGTCATTGCCAACCGCGCCACGCGCCCGACGACCACCCCGAATCCTGTCGAACAGTCCCACCTGGACTCGGCTCCTTTCTCACCTCTACCGATAGTGCCAGAGCTCCGAGTCCCCAGGTCCGCGGCGAACTGCGCATGGGAACGTGACAGGATGGGAACCGACATTTAGACACCTGCGCCTGATCGTCCGAGGGAGCCCACACACATGGCCATCTCCGTCCAGATGCCCGCACTCGGTGAGAGCGTCACAGAGGGCACTGTCACCCGCTGGCTCAAGCAAGAGGGCGACACGGTGGAACAAGATGAGCCATTGCTCGAGGTGTCCACCGACAAGGTCGACACGGAGATCCCCTCGCCTGCCGCCGGTGTGCTGACCAAGATCGTCGCCCAGGAGGACGACACCGTTGAGGTCGGCGGCGAGCTCGCGGTGATCGGCGACGCGGGCGAG
>DATJIX010000557.1:0-7640 GCA_035492865.1 Mycobacterium sp.
GAGGAGAGCAGGTTCCGCGCGATGTGTGAGGCGCGCGGGCTGCCCGCGACACGCATCGGCGTGGTGGACGACGGCAGTGACTCGATCGAAGTGCAAGGCTTGTTCACCGTCTCCCTCGAGGACCTGCGCAGCACGTCGGAGGGCGTGCTTCCCGGGTTGTTCGGGTGACCGTCGCGCCTCGCGAACGACATCCGCTACTGGTCTGGGCGTGGAGCCTGGTCCACCTCGACTTCACCGGGGTGGCATTCGGCGCGCTGTTCTTCTGCTTGTCGCTGACCCCGTCGCTGCTGCCGCGTGACTGGCTGTTCCAGGGCCTGATCGGTGGACTCAACGCCGCGATCGGCTACGGTATCGGCGCGTTTCTGGAAAAGATGGTGCGGCGCTTCGTATTACGCCGCCGCGAGTGGGGGCCGCCATCGAAGCGGGTGCAATTCGCGGTGAAGGCGGTGATCGTCGCCGGTTCGGCCACGGCGTGCGTGCTGATGATGATCCCCGCGGCGGCGTGGCAGCGTCAGGTGTCGGCAGTGATGGGCATGGAGGGCCCGAACACGCTGGGCTACATGCGCACGCTGATCATCGCGGTGCTGGTCGGTGGGGTGTGCGTCGGTGCGGCGCGAGTGCTGCTCGACATCATCAAGACGATGGCCCGGTACTTCATCAGGCGCTGGCACCTGCACGATGAGATGGCGTTGTTCATCGGCACCGCGATCGTCGTGGTGCTGGCCATCACACTGATCAACGGCGTGCTTCTGCGCGGCTTTCTGACTGGTGCCAATCGGGTGTTCCAGCCGCAGAACACCACCACCCGGGCGAACATTGTGCAGCCACAGCAGCCCGAACGCTCCGGCAGCCCAACGTCTTTCGCGCAGTGGGACACTCTGGGCTTCCAGGGTCGCAACTTCGTGGCGACCGGCCCGCACGCAGCGGACCTCACGCTCATGAACGGCACGCCGGCCAAGGAGCCGATCCGGGTCTATGTCGGGCTGAACACCGCCGACGATGACGAGAGCCGAATGTCCGTGCTGATGAGCGAACTCGAGCGCACCGGAGCCTTCGATCGCAAGCTGCTCGTGATCATCCCGACCACCGGCACCGGATGGATCAACCCAATTGCAGCTCGGGCACTCGAGATGATGTACAACGGCGACACCGCCCTGGTCGGATCGCAGTATTCCTTTCTGCCGAGCTGGATTTCGTTTCTCGGTGACAAAGAGAAGTCGATGCGCTCCGGCCGGATGATGATCGACGCCATCCACGAGCGGTGGGCGCAGCTGCCTGCGAACCATCGGCCCAAGCTGGTGCTGTACGGCGAGAGTCTCGGCTCGATGGCCGGGCAGGGCGCGTTCGGCTGGCTGCCCGACATCTCGCGGATGGGGTTCTCGTCGGTGCTGTGGGTGGGCCCGCCGAATGCGAGCCCGATCTGGAGCGGCATCATCGCGCGGCGCGACCCCGGCACGACGGAAGTCGAACCGCGCTACGACAACGGCCGCACCGTGCGGTTCTCGCAGGGCGTCGACGCCAACGAGATCCACAGCGACACAATGGCGCCGTGGGAGGGCACCCGTGTGCTGTTTCTGCAGCATCCGTCGGACCCGATCGTCTGGTGGTCGGCGGATCTGCTGTTCAACCGGCCGGATTGGTTGAAGGAACCGCCGGGCCGTGACCGGACCGCGTCGATGCGCTGGTATCCGATCATCACGTTCTGGCAGGTGGCCGCCGACATGACCAATGCGTCGTCGGTACCCGGCGGGCACGGCCATAACTACGGCGACTTCGTGCTCGACGGCTGGGCCGCCGTCGCACCGCCCGACGGCTGGACGGCTGACGACACCGAACGCATTCGCATCGCCCTTGAGAAGACCGAGTCCGTCGACGGACCCGAATACTGATGCGGCCCACCAAGGGTCGTGCGGTCGGGTTGGTCGCGGCGCTGGTGGGCTGGAGCTTTGCGGCCCCGCGGGTGCGCTGGCATCCGATTCCCAACGCGTCGCTGGGCACCGGACTCGTCGCTATCTCGCGGTCGCCGCTCGGACTGCGACCGCCCGCGTTGTGGTCGGGTATCCGGCACGGCCTGGCGGCGGGGGCGGTGGTGGCGCTTGGAGTGGCGGCACTGACTACGGCGCCGCCGGTGCGCAGGGCGATGGCCGAACGCGAACTGCCGAAGCACACCGGGCGGTGGTTGTTGCTGGACATCCCGATCGGAACGGTGTGGCCCGAGGAAGCCGCCTACCGCGCCACGCTGGGCACGGTGGCCGAGACAGCATTCGGGCCCAGCCGAGGTCGGCTGCTGCAGGCCGCGGCGTTCGGGTTGTGGCACATCGTCGATGCGCGCGTCACCGGGCAACCGGTGATCGGCACCGTGCTGCTGACCGGGGTGGGCGGCTGGTTGTTCGGGTGGCTGCACGCGCGGTCGGGCAGCCTCGCCGCGCCGATGTTGGCGCACCTGGCCGTCAACGAGGCGGCGGGACTGGCCGCACTTGCCGTGCAGCGGCGCGCGAGGCGGCTAGGGTCGCCACATGAGTGATCGCGCGCGGTCGCGCACATTCGTCGTTACAGGAGCCGCATCGGGGATCGGGCTCGCCACCGCCCGGCGGCTGTTGGCCGAGGGCGGCACCGTCATCGGCACCGACCTGGCCGACCCACCCGAGAACCTCGGAGAGCGGTTCGAGTTCGTCACGGCCGACATCGCCGACGAAGCCGCGATCGGCGCGGTGTTCGCCAGGGTTCCCGACCGACTCGACGGCGTCGTGCATGCCGCAGGCGTCGCGGGCGGCGGTCCGGTTCACCTACTCCCACAAGACGAGTGGGAGCGTGTCATCAGAATCAACCTCACTGGCACGTTCCTGGTCGCCAAGGCCGCGGTGGGCAGGATGATCGAGCAGCCACGGGTAGACGGCGAGCGAGGGTCGATCGTGACGCTCGCCAGCGTCGAGGGTCTCGAAGGCACGGCGGGTGGCAGCGCATACAACGCCTCGAAGGGCGGCGTCGTGCTGCTGACCAAGAACATCGCACTCGACTACGGCCCCAGCGGAATTCGCGCGAATGCCATCTGCCCCGGCTTCATCGACACCCCGATGCTGGACAGCGTGATGGGCTTCGAAGGAATGGAAGGCCCACTGCGCTCCATCACCGAGGAACACGCGCTCGGCCGCCGCGGCCAGCCGGAGGAGATCGCGGCGATGGCGGCTTTCCTTGTCTCCCTTGATGCATCGTTCGTCACCGGACAGGCGATCGCCGTCGACGGCGGCTACACCGCCGGGCGCGACCACGGTGTCGTCAAGCTGTTCGGTTTTCCTGACTGACGTCGTTACGCATCCAACCGACCGCGATGCCGGCCACGGTGATTGCGGCCGCGATCGCTAACGGCCACCAGCCGTGGCTGGCGCCGTGCAGGAAGACGACGACGACTAAGACAATGCCAGTCAGGGCGAATACCGCCCATGCCGTGGTGTCGGAGTCGTCCAATTGCGAGTTCGCGTGTGCAGCAGCCAAATAGACCACGAACAGTAGGATGGGCGCGACGCCCCAAAGCCGTCCTGCGGCACCGCCCCA
The DNA here is from genome assembly GCA_035492865.1 of Mycobacterium sp. GTDB lineage: Bacteria > Actinomycetota > Actinomycetes > Mycobacteriales > Mycobacteriaceae > Mycobacterium. Next base: position 3,553 of record DATJIX010000557.1, read on the forward strand.
GTCGAACGACAGCACGAGCGCCAATACGGTCGTCACCGCCGCCGTCAACGCCAATGGCCGAAGGCTGTAGGTATCGGTAGGACGGACGACGCGTGTCGCACCCCAGATCAACACAAGAAGCGCGGCGACCGCCTGCGCGATCGTGGCGCCGAGCAGCCACATGTTGCCCGTATCACCAAAGAGCTGTGCCGCGACCAGGATGAAGTCAGCTGCGTCATAGCGGAATTCGCCGGCGGAGGCGAGGTTCGCGGCGACCCACGCCAATCCGGCGCAGAAAGTCACCAACGCCATCGCGATCCCTAGTGGGCGACCGACAGAGCGGAGCCGGTCATTGACGGTCGTCGGGATCTCGAAACCCGCGAATGCGATGGCAAGCGAAACCAGGAGGGCGGCAGGTCCCCATTCGGCCGCCGCCGGAGTCGCACCGATCTGTGTAACAGGATCGACGGGCGCACTACCCGAGAGGATCCTGGCGATCAGGGCCAGCGCGACGTAGAAGAACACCAGCAGCCCGAACGCGGCGAGTGCAGTCACCGTCGGTGCCAGCAGTCTGGTGGGCAGCACAGCCACCAAGACAGACGCAGCTACTGCGACGGTCACCGCGAGTGTGGGACCCCACCAGGCGGGGATCGTCGCCGCGTCGGGTGGGGTCGTCATGACCAGCGCTATCGACGCGACCGTCCTGGCGGTGTATGCGCCTATGAGTACGTAGGCGACGAACTGAACGACGACGATCGCCGCCGCGGGCGCTGCCTTGGGTGCCGACGCGATCAGGCCGGCCGTTGCCCGCGCTTCAGGGGCATGCCTGTGCAACCGGTGCAACGTCCAGATCACCGCAGCAGAAAACAGCCCGAACACGATCGCGCCCCACCCGTTGAGAACGTGGCCGACGATGACCGCAAGCGACAAACCCGTCGCCTGCCACATCGGCAGGCTCGTCGCGCCGACCCCCCCGCCGGCCGCCCCCTGGCCGGTCACCATCTTCTTCGGCATGCAAGCAGTGTGCAGGGCAGCGGGCTATCCGTGTCGGATATCCACTGCCGCTAGTGCGGCTCCCTGGCCTCGGTGTCCGCGATCTCAGCTGACTTTGGGGACGATCTGGTTGGCGAGCTCGACGTCGGCCGCCCGCGTCTCCGGGGTCAAGTTCCCGGTGTCGGGATTGGGCGCGACCTTGAAGGTGAGCATCTGCCCGTTCTTCACGACGACGAGGGCGACACCAGGGCCGAACCAATACCCGTCGTAAGGCAAACTGGGATCCCGGTTTTCGGGATTGATCACATGGAAGTGGTTGACGGGCGCGGTCGGGTCACTGGGGATGGGCCCGACAGAAAACTCCACCGACCCGGAGCTGCCCTCGTAGAAGCACGCGTTGTCGCCAACCGGTACGGGCGGATCGCTGTCATACGACAACCGACGCTGCGCGTCCTCGCCTGCGAACTTCTTGGCGATCGGCAACGTGAGCAGTTCGCACGGTCGATTGCCTGCGGGGCTCGCGCCGGATGGCACCGTAACGGTAGTGGTAGCGCCGACCGTTGCCGTCGGGACAGTTGTCGTCGGCGCGGCCGAGGCGGTCACGGTCACTGTGCTCGGAGCGGCCGGGCCGCCGGTGTTCGGTGTGCTGCATGCCGCGACGCCGGTCACAAGGGCCGCGCCCCCGAGAGCGATCAACAGTGTGCGCATCGTCATGCGGGTAAGTGTGCACGGGTCGCCTTGGCGGATTCTTGGGTCAGGCGTTGCGTCGGTCGGCCTGCAGCTGATGCGGCTCGCTGACCTGATCGTCGATGCCGAAGCTGATGATCCGCCGTGGCGTCACCCGAATGATGGCGGTGTCCAGTTCGTCGCCCGCCGCGCCGTACGACGGTGGGATCTCGGCTTGTTCTGCGGTGCCGCGGATTTCGAGGCACCGCACCCGCCACGGGTCGCGGGATGTGATGTCGTCGACGACGAACGCCACCTTGTCGTTGCTCGCGATGTTGCGGAACTTCTGGCTCTTCGACATCCGGTAGCCGGCGATGTCGATGGTGCCCAGTTCGTCGTTGTAGCTGAAACCCACCGGGCTGTTCTGCGGCGTGCCGTCGGGCTGAATCGTGGCCAACCGGCCCAGTTCCGCGCGGTGGAGGAAGTCGAGTTCGTGCGATTTGAATGTCATGCCGCCAACGTATGACCTCAACGAATGTTGAGGTCAACCGTCACGGGTTGATCGTGTACTCGCCGATCTGCCTGCCCCACACATAGTCGATGAACATGGGCTGGCCGAGCTCGATGTGGTTGTACGGCGCGATCGAGGCGCCGGTGTCCATCACGAGATACGGCGCGGGCCACAGGTGCCGCGTGACGTCCTGCCAACAACCGGGGCGACCCTCGGGGCCGCCGCGGGCGTTCGTCCGCGGCAAGTTGTCAGGGTAGATGTACGGGTTGGCGGCGCCGAGACCCGAGAACGTTCCGGATGCCGCGGCCAACGAGTAGCCGTTGCCGCCGAGCGCCTTGGCCACTTGCTTCTGCACCACCGAGTACTTGCGGATGGTGCACAAGATCTCGCCCTGGTAGTCGTCGAGGAGCTGGGTGGTGGGGACCAGGTCGGCGGCGCCGCGCACCAGATACGGTCCACCGCGTTCGAAGCTGTCCGCCGCGTCGTTGCCAAGGCCGACCGCGGCCATCAGCGCATCGTCGATGTCGGCGCGGTGCTCGTTGAAGGTCTGCGCCGTCCGCAGGGCGCTGTCCAGTCCGTCCCACAGGTCCGGCGACGCGTCGGAGTAGACGTCGGCCAGATCGGCCAGCCCGCGGGTGTCCTCGGTGATCTGCGGCATCCGCGAATTGAGGCTGTCGAGGATCTGGTTGCCGTTCTCGAGTGACTCGCCGAACCGATCACCCAGCCCCGTGACCGCTTGGGCCATCGCGGTCAGCGTCTGGTTCACCTTGATCGGGTCCACCTGCTCGGCGATCGACGTGACCGTTTCGAACAACGTGTTGAACTCTGTGGTGACCGCCGATGCGTCGATCACGTGACTCGATGAGATCCGTTCCTGCACAGGATCTTTCGGCGAGCTGAAGGAGATGTACTTGTTGCCGAACACGGTGGTGGCCTTGATCTCGACCGAGACGTTGGCGGGGATGTACTGGATGTACTTGGGATCGACGTCCAGCGTGAGTTTGGCCATCGGTGTGCCGCGCTCGTCGACCATGCCGATCCGGGACACGCGGCCGATCTCGACGCCGTTGTAGGTCACCTTCGCCCCCCGCTCGACCACCAGCCCCGCCCGCGGCGACAGCAGGGTCAGCTCGGTCTTGTCGGCGAGGGCGCCGCGAAACTGCAGGTAGATGAAGGTTGCAAGGACCGCTGCGATAACCAGGAGAACCGCGCCTGCCGTCTTGTAGGGCGGCCGGTGGCGGTCGACATGCACTTTGAGAATCTAAGGTATGGCTGCCCGTCGCAGTGTCGATCCGGAGAAGACCCGCGCCGCCGTGTCTGCCGTCGTCGAATGGCTGCGTGACAACGGCAAACCCGAGCCCGGTCGGGCCGAACTCGGGGAGGCGGTGCGGTTGACCGCCCGCACACTGGCGGCCATCGCGCCGGGTGCCAGCGTGGAGGTGCGCGTGCCACCGTTTGTTGCCGTGCAATGTATTTCGGGGCCGCAGCACCGGCGCGGCAACCCGCCGAACGTCGTCGAAGCAGATCCGCGCACCTGGCTGCTGTTGGCCACCGGGCTGTTGAACGTTGCCGACGCGGCGGCAGCCGGCGCCGTGCAACTCTCCGGGTCACGTGCCGGCGAGATCGGGCAATGGCTGCCACTGGTCGCAATCGATCGCGGCTAGCGGAAATGTCGGGGACCGACAGATTGTTGATGTGTTGAGCGACACTTTGCCGCGATTCCGTGATTAACCCGAAGTGACCGTAGACTGAACCTGTCTACCCACCCCGCCCTGGGAGCAGCCATATCGTGACCGGCCAGCAGACCGATCCAGAACCCCGCGAAGAGTGTGGCGTATTCGGCGTCTGGGCGCCGGGCGAAGAAGTCGCCAAACTCACCTACTACGGCCTGTACGCGCTTCAGCACCGCGGCCAGGAGGCGGCAGGCATCGCCGTCGCC
>DATJIX010000558.1:0-21376 GCA_035492865.1 Mycobacterium sp.
GAGGCGCCTGCCGAGGCTGCCGCCGAGTCCACCGAGAGCTGACCGCGACCATGAGCTCTGTCGTCGTCGACGCCGTCGAGCACCTGGTCCGCGGGATCGTGGACAACCCCGACGATGTTCGGGTCGACATGGTGACCAGCCGCCGCGGCCGCACCGTTGAGGTGCATGTGCATCCCGATGACCTGGGCAAGGTCATCGGCCGTGGTGGTCGCACTGCGACCGCGCTGCGCACGCTGGTCGCCGGCATCGGTGGCCGGGGTATCCGCGTCGACGTGGTGGACACCGACCAGTAGCGCCCTGATGGACCTGGTAGTCGGGCGGGTCGCCAAAGCGCACGGCGTCACCGGCGAGGTCGTCGTCGAGATCCGCACCGATGACCCCGACATCCGCTTCGCACCGGGTTCCTCGTTGCGCGGCAGGCCATCTCGCGGCGGTGCCGAGAAGCGCTATCTCGTCGAGTCCGTCCGTGATCACGGCGGTCGACTGCTGATCCGGCTCGAGGGAGTGGTCGACCGCAACACCGCCGAGTCTTTGAAAGGCATCCTCTTTCTCGTCGACTCGCAGGAGTTGCCGCCGATCGAGGATCCCGACGAGTTTTACGATCATCAGCTCGAAGGCCTGAAGGTGGTGACGACCGCGGGCGCCGCCGTGGGCACCGTCGCCGAGGTATTGCACACTGCGGCAGGCGAATTGCTGTCGGTGCGCACCGAGGAAGGCGAAGTGCTGGTGCCATTCGTCAGCGCCATCGTGACGTCGGTTTCGCTCGCCGACCAGACCATCGAAATCGATCCGCCAGAGGGCCTGCTGGAGCTGGGCGGAGGCGCATTGACGTGAAGATAGACGTGGTCACCATCTTCCCGGACTATCTGGATCCGCTGCGACAGTCGTTGCCCGGCAAGGCGATTGACGCAGGAATCGTCGATCTTGCGGTGCACGACCTGCGCCGGTGGACCCACGATGTGCACAAATCCGTCGACGATTCGCCGTACGGAGGCGGGCCCGGCATGGTGATGAAGGCACCGGTGTGGGGCGATGCGCTCGACGAAATCTGCTCGGAAGAAACACTTCTCATCGTGCCGACACCTGCAGGCCGGTTGTTCACTCAAGCCGACGCCCAACGCTGGAGCGCCGAGAAACATCTGGTGTTCGCGTGCGGGCGATACGAAGGCATCGATCAGCGCGTGGTGGACGATGCACACCGGCGGATGCGGGTCGAGGAGGTGTCCATCGGCGACTACGTGCTGGCCGGCGGCGAATCGGCCACGTTGGTGATGGTCGAGGCCGTCGTCCGTCTGCTTCCCGACGTACTCGGCAATCCCGCGTCACACCAAGACGATTCGCATTCCAACGGCTTGTTGGAAGGGCCGAGCTACACCCGGCCGCCGAGCTGGAGAGGACTCGACGTCCCCGAGGTACTGCTGTCGGGTGACCATGCGAAGGTCGCGGCGTGGCGACATGAACAGGGACTGCGGCGCACCCAGGAGCGTCGGCCCGACCTGCTGGACTAGATCCGGCCGCCGGGGAACATCGTCTTGACGGCCTGTGTGATGGTGTTACGGGCGGTGACGTCGTCGGTGGTCTGCATCGAGCCGATCGCCACCACGTACCGACGGTCGGGTCCGATCACGCCGGTCGACATGTGCATCCAGTTGCCGCCGTTCCAGCAGCACATCCAGCCCTGCTTGACCGCGACCGGCTCGGCGTAGAGCCCCTCGGGGATACCGAATCGCTGAGGGTAGATGCCGCCGGGCTGCGTGCCGTCGATCGCCGTTGGTGTCGACTGCGCCAGGTTGGACAGGATGATGTTGGCCCGTTCCGGCGGCAGCCCGCCGCTGCCCGAGAGCAGCTTGTCGTAGTACTTGACCAGGTCACCGGTCGTGCTCAAGGTGTTGAACCAACGCCCGTTGTACGGCGTTGAGGTGGCGCCCAACCCGTACCGCGCGGTGACCCGCGAAACGATCGCGCTGCCGCCGCTGCGGTTCCAGAACACCTCTGCCGCGCTGTCGTCCGAAGACCGCAGCATGGCGTCGAACGCCTGGCGGTCGTCGGGGGAGAGCTGTGTCTGCCCGCGCGCCTCCTGCAGCAGCAGGTCGTCCGCGATGAACAGCTTGACGACCGAGGCGATGGGCATTGCCTCGCCGTTTCCGTTGGTGACGATCTGCCCGGTGTTGCGGTCGAGGACGGTGAGCGTGATGTCGGCGCCCGCCTTCGCGGCATCGGCCGTGGCCTGCCTGGCCCGGGCGTCAAGGCCCGCGAAAGTGGCGGCGGGCTCATCGGGCGGGGTCTCCGGCAACGGGGCCCTGGTGCCCATCGGGGCGACGACGGTGAGTTGGGGCCCTGCCGGCGCCGCGGTGTCGCCGTACACCTTTGCTTCGCAACCGGCGAGCAGGGGCACCGTAGCGATGACAGCCGCTGCTGCGGTGACCAGTTTCGGCGGCCGCCGTCGCATGGCCCTCCCTTGCGTGTTCTGACCCTGGAAATCAGGTTTGCCTGCCACCCTGCCGGTGGATTCAGCGTAGCGGCTCGTTGCGACCCTCGCGTGGTTAGGCCGCCTGCGCGTTTCGGGATGTGGTTCGGCGACGATTTCACTGGATTGGGGCCCGTCTGGCACAATTGAGCAGTTGTCCGCATGGGCCGAATCCGGCCGTTGCGAGATGCCCAGAAACACCCGACAGATCGGCTCGGCGACGCGTCACGCTGGCGCAGGCGCCCACAGCCGCCAACAGCAAGGAAGTGTCACCGAATGAACACGCTGGACTTCGTCGATCAGGCGTCGCTGCGCGACGACATCCCGGACTTCGGCCCCGGCGACACCATCAATGTGCACGTCAAGGTTATCGAGGGCTCCAAGGAGCGCATCCAGGTCTTCAAGGGTGTCGTCCTTCGCCGCCAGGGCGGTGGCGTCCGCGAGACCTTCACCGTGCGCAAGGAAAGCTACGGCGTCGGCGTCGAGCGGACCTTCCCGGTGCATTCGCCCAACATCGACCACATCGACGTCGTCACCCGCGGTGACGTGCGCCGCGCGAAGCTGTACTACCTGCGCGAGCTGCGTGGCAAGAAGGCCAAGATCAAGGAGAAGCGCTGACCTCGCGCACTGACGAGGTCTGATCCTTGGACAGCGAGGAGCGCGGCGGTAAGCATCGCGCTGGCTACTCTGATGCGGTGACCGAACCCACGGAGCCCCACGACTCGACCGACGCCCCCGAGATCACGGATTCGGTTACCGACGAAAAGCCGGACGAAAAGGCCGACGAACCCAAGAAGCGCGGTGCGCTACGGGAAGCGGCGATCCTGGTCACCATCGCGGTGGTCCTGTACTACGTGATGCTGACGTTCGTCGCCCGGCCCTACCTGATTCCGTCCGAGTCGATGGAGCCCACGCTGCACGGCTGTGCCGGCTGCACAGGTGACCGGATCATGGTCGACAAGGTGACCTACCGGTTCGGCACGCCGCAGCCCGGCGACGTGATCGTGTTCAAGGGCCCGCCCAACTGGAATATCGGCTACAAGTCGATCCGCTCCAAGAACACCGCCGTGCGCTGGGTGCAGAACACGCTGTCGTTCATCGGCTTCGTCCCGCCCGACGAGAACGATTTGGTCAAACGCGTGATCGCGACCGGCGGACAAACCGTCCAGTGTCGTGCCGATACCGGCCTCACCGTGGATGGCAAGAAGCTCAACGAGCCGTACCTCGACCCGACGACGATGATGGCCGACCCCAAGATCTACCCGTGCCTGGGCCCCGAGTTCGGGCCGGTGAAGGTTCCTGACGGGCGGCTGTGGGTGATGGGCGACAACCGCACCCATTCGGCGGACTCGCGCGCGCACTGCGGCAATACGCCTGCCGAGGCGCAGCAGGGACTGATCTGCACGGGTGACCCGACGCCGGGCACGGTGCCGATAGACAATGTCATTGGAAAGGCACGGTTCATCGCCTGGCCGCCGTCGCGATGGGGTGGAGTCCACGCGGTGGACCCGCAGACTCAATAGCTCAACAACAGGGGGAGTTGCTTTGCCGGCGACATGGCCTCCGCGAACTGTGATCCGGAAGTCCTCGGGATTGCGCACTCTGGAGTCCGCGCTGTACCGGGGCGGGCTGGGTCCGGTGGCGGGCGTCGACGAGGTGGGCCGCGGAGCGTGTGCGGGCCCGCTCGTGGTGGCGGCGTGTGTGCTCGGGCCGAACCGACTGGAGAGCCTGGCGGCCCTCGACGACTCGAAGAAGCTCAACGAAAAGGAACGGGAACGGCTGTTTCCGCTGATTCGCCGGTACGCCTTGGCCTATCACGTGGTGTTCATCCCGTCTGTCGAGGTGGATCGGCGGGGGGTGCACGTCGCGAACATCGAGGGCATGCGGCGGGCGGTGGCCGGCCTGTCGGTGCGGCCTGGTTATGTGCTTTCCGACGGGTTTCGGGTACCGGGGCTGCCGATGCCGTCGCTGCCGGTGGTGGGCGGCGACGCGGCGGCGGCCTGCATCGCCGCGGCCAGCGTGCTGGCGAAGGTCAGCAGGGACCGGCTGATGGTCGGCATGGAGGCCGAACATCCCGGCTACGGATTTGCCGAGCACAAGGGCTACAGCACCCCGGCCCACAGCGCGGCTCTCGCCGAGTTGGGGCCGTGCAGCCAACACCGGTACTCGTTCATCAACGTGCGCCGACTTGTGTCGGTCGAGGGCGAACTCGTACCGGAAGCCGCTCTGGAGTGGGAACCCGAGCAGCAGAGCCAACTGGGGTAGGGGAGAATGAACTGCGATCGATATGAAGGACAGCTGAGTAGATGAGTGCCGAAGATCTCGAGAAGTACGAAACCGAGATGGAGCTCTCGCTGTACCGCGAATACAAGGACATCGTCGGGCAGTTCAGCTACGTCGTGGAGACTGAGCGGCGGTTCTACCTGGCCAACAGTGTGGAGCTGGTGCCGCGCAACTCCGAGGGCGAGGTCTACTTCGAGCTGCGGCTGGCCGACGCCTGGGTGTGGGACATGTACCGGCCCGCCCGGTTCGTCAAGCAGGTCCGCGTCATCACGTTCAAGGACGTGAACATCGAAGAGGTGGAGAAGCCCGAGCTTCGGCTGCCCGAGTAGTCGCAACTCAGCAGATCTCGCGGCACTCCCCGGCGAATCGGGCGCCGCGCCCAACCGTGTGCCAGTGGTCCGCCCTCTTGATGCTGCTCAGAGGCGGTCCGACTTTCTGAACCGGCGGTCTCTATTTCACTAAGATTGCTATTTTGACCATTTAGCGGTGTTTTGGGGCAATCATTGCCACCAAGCCGAGAGCGACGAGGCGCGCAGGATGGCCCGCCTGTCCGTGGTCCGGTGAGGTATGCGCTGTCCAACCAAAGATTTGTTCTATCCCGGAGTGTCTTGCGCTCGGTATGACGAAATTCGCAGGCTGGTATCAGCGTCGAGACAGAAAACTCTCATCTGTCTCAATATTGGCCCTTGATCTGGGACGAGCTGTATGAGAACCTTGCACAGCAAATAACAGGTCGTCATCAAAAGGAGCCAAAAGGCCAACCGAACACGAGGCAGTCGCGATGTTCACAACGGAATCGTTGACCCAAAGATATGTTCCCGCGTAACGTCCTGCACCGTCGTCGAACGCGCGCCGGGGGTGGGACGGGCTTGTCATACCGAGTGGCGGGGCGCAGTCCCGTGCGCCCCTTGTGCTGGCGCGGAGGCGTTCGGTGACGCGACATCTTCTGCGCCCACTGATGGGTTTGGCGACCATTGTGGTGATCTTGGCCGTCTTCGCCCTCGCTGCGAATTTGTTTCGCGGAGGCTTCACCGACGACGTGCCGGTCACGGTGATCTCGTCGCGCGCCGGTCTCGTGATGAATCCCGACGCCAAGGTTCAGGTGCGCGGTGTGCAGGTGGGCAAGGTCGCCTCGATCGAGAATCTGCCCAACGGCGGGGCAGCGCTTCACCTCGCGATGGATCCGACGCGGCTGTCCGCGATACCGGCCAATGCCCTTGTCGACATCGCGTCCACGACCGTTTTCGGCGCAAAGTACGTGCAGTTCATCATTCCCGATGACCCGTCGCCGGAGTCGCTGCGCGAGGGACAGGTCGTCGACGCCCAGCACGTCATGATCGAGGCCAACACGGTCTTCGAGCAACTCACGTCGGTGTTGTCAAAGATCGACCCCGCCAAGCTGAATGAGACGTTGGGTGCCATCGCGTCAGCGGTCAACGGGCGCGGCGAGAAGATCGGCCAGATGCTGTCCGATCTGGATTCATATCTGGCCAAGATCGAGCCGAGCCTTCCCGCGCTCAGCCACGATCTCGAGGCCGCGCCCGACGTATTGCGCGCATACGCCGACGCGGCGCCCGACTTCGTCGCGATCGCCGACAACGGCGCGCGGATCAGCGACACGTTGGTCGACCAGCAACAGAATCTCGACGCGGCCTTGGTCAGCGTGATCGGTCTGGCCGACATCGGCAATGACGTACTTGGACAGAACCGGCAACCGTTGACCGATGTCCTCCATCTGTTGGTGTCGACCACCAGCCTGACGAACCAGTACAACCAGGCCCTGTGGTGTGCGCTTGCCGGAATGGTCGACACGTCGGGGCGCCCTCCACTAAAAGAACCCGGTGTCCATGTGATGGCCGGATTCCTTTGGGGTCAGGAGCGTTACCGCTACCCGATGGACCTGCCCAAGGCCGGCGCTACGGGCGGCCCACAGTGCACCGGGCTGCCGCACCTGCCGTACGAAGCGGTCCCGCCATACGTCGTGGCCGACACCGGCACCAACCCCTGGCGGCGGACGTATCCCGGCGTCATTCTGAATTCGGATCTGATCAAACAGATCATGTTCGGTGGCACCGAGGTCGACGGACCGCCGCGCAACAGCTCACAGGTCGGACAACCCGGGTGAGGCGCTCGCAGCGCCCGACGCTCATCAAGTTTGGGATTTTCGCGGTCGTGATGGTGATGCTCACGGCCAGCTTGTTTTTCATCTTCGGCCAGTACCAAACCGGTTCGACGAAGGACTATTCGGCAGTGTTCGCCGACGCGTCCCGTCTCAAGACTGGCCAGTCGGTGCGGGTGGCCGGCATGCGCGTCGGCACCGTCAACAGCGTCAAACTCCAGCGCGACAAGACGGTGCTCGTCACGTTCGACGCGGATCCCAGCGTCCACCTCACCACCGGTACGCGGGCGGCGGTGCGCTACCTCAACCTTGTTGGTGACCGGTACCTGGAGCTGATCGATGGGGCCGGCGACACACCGATGCCACCCGGGTCGCAGATTCCGAAGGATCGAACACAGTCGGCGCTCGACCTCGATCTGCTGCTCGGTGGGCTCAAACCCGTTATCCGCGGGCTCAATCCGCAAGATGTGAATGCCCTGTCCGCCTCGCTCATCCAGATCTTCCAAGGGCAGGGCGGCACGCTGCAGTCGTTGTTCTCCAACAGCGCGGGGTTCACGACCGCTTTGGCGGAACACAACCAGACCATTCAGGCACTGATCGACAACCTGCGTACCTTGCTTGGCACCTTGACCAAGGAGGGCGATAAGTTCTCCGGGACCATCGACCGCCTTGAGAAGTTGGTCACCCAGCTTGCCGCGGAACGAGATCCGATCGGCTCGGCCATCGAGTCGTTGAACAACGGCACGGCCTCGGTCGCCGACCTGCTGACCGATGCGCGGACGCCGCTGGCGGGCACGGTGGAACAGCTCAGCAGGCTGGCCATCAACCTTGACGGCCAGAAGGATCGGCTCGACACGTCGCTGCAGAAGGCTCCCGAGAACTACCGCAAGCTGGTGCGTACCGGGTCGTACGGCAGCTTCTTCAATTACTACATCTGCGAACTGAACTGGCGGGTGACCGATCTCCAGGGCCGAACCGCGGTGTTCCCGTGGATCAGGCAAGACGGGGGGAGGTGTTCCGAGCCGTGATGCTGAGATACCACGGTAGGCAGCTCATTCGGACGGGATTCATCGGTGTCGTGCTGGTGATCCTCGTAATTCTGGTCGGGCTGGCGCCTGAGAAGTTGGCCGCATGGGCGACGTCGGTCCGCTATCAAGCGCTGTTCGAAGACGCAGGCGGGCTGGCCGCGGGCAATGACGTGACGATCTCGGGCATCAAGGTCGGCAGTGTCTCGAAGGTGACGCTGGAGAAGCGCAACGCCATTGTGACGTTCACGATCGACGGCACGGTCTCGCTCGGTTCAGACACCACCGCACATGTGCGAACGGGCACGCTTCTCGGCGAGCGCGTGTTGACGTTGGAGTCGAAGGGTGACGGCACCATGCACCCGAACGCCGTCATTCCGGTATCGCGAACGGCGTCGCCCTACTCGCTGACCGAGGCGGTCAGTGAGCTTACGACCAATACCGCGGGCACGGACACCGGCACGTTGAACCAGTCGCTCGACACCCTGTCTGGGACGCTGGACGACCTTGCGCCACAACTGGGCCCGACGTTCGACGGCCTGACCAAACTGTCGCAGGCGATCAACGACCGCGACGACTCACTTGGCGCATTGCTCAAGGATGGCGCCGACGTCACCAAGATCCTTTCGGATCGTAGCCAACAGGTGAACACGCTGATTCTCAACGCCAACGATCTGGTCGCGGTGCTCTCCGACCGGCGCCGTGCGATCGTCGAGTTGCTCGTCCATACGTCGGCACTGTCGAAGCAGCTATCCGGTGTGATCCACGACAACGAGCAGCGGCTGGCGCCTACGCTCGACAAGCTCAATGCGGTGACCGCGATCTTGGAGAAGAACCGCGACAACATTGCGAAGGCACTCCCGGGGTTGGCGAAGTTCGAGACCACTCTTGGCGAAACGATCGGCAACGGTCCTTACTACCAGGCGTATGTCCCGAATATCGAAATCGCCCAGATCCTGCAGCCGTTCCTGGATTACGCGTTCGGGTTCCGAAGGGGCGTCGATGCGGGCCAGCCGCCCGACAACGCCGGGCCTCGCGCGGAAATTCCCTTCCCGTACAACGGGATTCCCGGGCCTGGCGAGCAGTGGGGCCCGCCGTGATGAGTGCAAACCGGCTACTGAAAATCGGGCTTGCCGCGGTGCTTGCCTTGGTTCTCGTTGGCGGTGCGGCTGTCGTCGTTCGGCATACCTTCTTTGCGCCGAAGTCGATCACCGCCTACTTCACCACGGCAACCGCGATTTATCCTGGCGACGAGGTCCGCATCGCCGGCGTGAAGGTGGGCACGATCGCTTCCATTGACCCGGTTGGCACCCAGGCCAAGATGACCATGCACGTCGACCGCGGCATTTCCGTCCCCGCCGACGCCAAGGCGGTGATCGTCGCTCAGAACCTCGTTTCGGCGCGATATGTGCAACTCGCGCCCGCGTACGGATCGGGCCCGACGATGAATGACGGCGCAGTGATTCCGATCGAACGCACTGCTGTGCCCGTGGAGTGGAATGAAGTCAAGGAGCAATTGGCGCGGCTCGCAACGGAATTGGGCCCGGACAATGGGATGTCGACCGGATCCGTCGGCCGCTTCATCGACAGCGCCGCGAATGCGCTGGACGGCAATGGCGACAAGCTGCGCCAGACGTTGGCTCAGTTGTCCGGCGTGGGACGCATCCTGGCGCAGGGCAGTGGCGACATCGCGGACACCATCGCCAACCTGCAGACGTTCGTCACCGCGCTGCGCGACAGCAACGACCAGATCGTGCAGTTTCAGGACCGGTTCGCGACGTTGACCAGTGTGGTGAACGACAGCAGGTCGGACCTGGACGCCGCGTTGAAGAACCTGTCCGACGTCGTCGGTGAGACAACGCGTTTCATCCACGACACGCGCGACAAGACCGCTGAGCAGATCCAGCGTCTCGCCAACGTTACCCAGAACCTGGCGGACCACCGGATGGACCTCGAGAACGTCCTGCACACCGCGCCACACGGGATTGCGAACGCCTACAACATGTTCGACCCGCGTACGGGTGCCGCGAGTGGTGTGTTCGTGCTGAGCAACATGTCGAACCCGGTGTGGTTCATCTGCGGCATGGTCGGCGCCATCGGAAACGTCACTTCTCCGGAATCGTCGAAGCTGTGCGCGCAGTACCTTGGACCCGCGTTGCGCCAATTGAACTTCAACAATCTGCCGTTCCCGGTCAACCCTTTCCTGACGTCGAATCCGCCGCCGTACATGCTCAGGTACAGCGAGCCGAGACTCATGCCGGACGCCGAAGGGCAGCCGCCTCCACCGCCTACGGATCTGCCCGCCGTATCGGCATATACCGGCATGGGCGACGTTCCGGCACCGCCGGGTTACGGCCCGCCTCCCGGGCCGCCGCCACCGGCTCCTCCCGGGGCTGCGCCCGTATCGGACGCGCCGACGTTGCCTGACCTGTTGTTGCCCGCCGAGAGGCCAGCGCCATGATCGGAGCCCTCATCATTCGCCGGGTGCTCGCCATTGGCTCGACGGTATTGCTGACAGTCACCGGATGTGCATTCCAGGGCGTGAACTCGTTGCCTCTGCCTGGAACTGTGGGACGCGGCGGCGATGCGGCCGTGTACCACGTCGAGCTCGCCAATATCGGTACGCTGGAATCGAATTCGCCGGTTCTGATCGACGATGTGGTGGTTGGCAGTGTCGGGAAGATGACCTTGAACGGCTGGCACGTCAATCTTGATGTATCGCTGAAGCCCGAAGTCGTGGTCCCGGCCAATGCGGTGGCCACCGTCGGACAGACCAGCCTGCTCGGCTCGATGCACGTGGCGCTCGATCCGCCGCCGGGACAACCGCCGACCGGCCGACTGAAGCCGGGCTCGACAATCGGTCTCGACAGGTCGTCGACCTATCCGTCGACCGAACGAACGTTGTCGTCACTGGCGGCCGTCGTGAACGGCGGGGGACTGGGACAGATCGGTGACATCGTCCACAACTTCAACGACGCGCTTGCGGGACGTCAGGACGCCGTTCGCGATCTGATCACCCGACTCGACACGTTCGTTGGCACGCTGTATCAACAGCGCGACAACATCATCTCGACCATCGATGAGCTCAACCGATTCTCGGCGACGCTCGGCGGCCAGCAGGAGGTTCTCACCCGGGCGCTGAACAAGATTCCCCCGGCACTCGACGTCCTGATCAAGGAGCGGCCAAGGCTCACCACGGCGCTCGAGCATCTCGGCACCTTCAGCGAGACCGTTTCCGGTGTGATCGGCGATACGCAGACCGACCTGGTGACGAATCTGCAAAACCTCGAGCCGACACTGAAGGCGCTTGCCGACGTCGGCCCCGAGATCGACACCGCCCTCGCCTACCTCCCGACGTTCCCGTTGACCCAGAACCTCATCGACCGCGGCGTCCGCGGTGACTATGTGAACCTCTTCGTGGACATCGATCTCACGAACGCCCGGATAAAGCGTGGGCTGCTCCTTGGCACGCGGCTCGGGCAGGACCGCGCATCGCTGATCCCCGCGCCGGGCGACCCGGGCTACGACGCGTACTACACCAAGTTCCCACTCGGCGTGGGCACGTCACCGCCGTTCGGTCCGATCCCGAATGCCGACCCCGCACCGTGGGAACCAGGGGGTGGTGGCTGATGCTGTCCCGGTTCGTCCGCATCCAGCTGGTGATCTTCACCATCGCGTCGATCATCGGCGTGCTCGTGATGGTGTTCGCGTACATGCAGGTGCCGACGTTGCTCGGCATCGGCAAGATCACCGTCAAGCTCGAGCTGCCGGCATCCGGTGGCCTGTACCGGTTCGCCAACGTGACGTATCGCGGTGTCGAGGTCGGCAAGGTGACGGACATGGATGTGTCGCGAAGCGAGGCGACGGCCACGCTGAGGCTGAACACATCGCCCAAGATTCCTGCCGACTTGTCGGCCGAGGTGCGCAGTGTCTCCGCGGTTGGCGAGCAGTATGTGGAGCTGCTGCCGCGTACGGAGTCGGCGCCATATCTGCACGACGGTTCGGTGATCGCAATGTCCGACACCAAGATTTCGCAACAGGTCGGCCCCATGCTCGACCGGATCAGCACGCTGATCAACAGCATTCCGAAGGACAAGTTGAGCGCCTTGATCGATGAATCGTTCAACGCCTTCAACGGATCCGGCTACGACCTCGGGTCGCTTATCGACTCGTCGTCGAAGATCTCGGGCGATCTCAACCGAGTCAGTGGCCGATCCTCGGCACTCATCGAAGACACTGGGCCCCTTCTGGACTCGCAAGCGCAGACAACCGACGATCTGCGGCTGTGGGCGCGCAGCCTGGCCGGCATCACCGGGCAGGTGGTGGCGAACGATCCACAGGTGCGCACGCTGTTGCAGCAGGGACCGGACGCGGCGAACGAGACTTCGCGACTGTTCGATCAGATCAAACCGACGTTGCCGATACTGCTCGCGAACATGACGACGTTCGGCCAGGTCGCGGTGACCTATCGGCCATCGCTCGAGCAGGTCCTGGTGTTGCTGCCACCGCTTGTGGCCTTCATCGAGTCCTCGGCTCCGGAGAACAACGCGACCGGCCTGCCGCTTGGCGACTTCAGAATTTCGATCGAGGACCCGCCGCCGTGCACAGTGGGATTCCTGCCACCGTCGCAGTGGCGGTCCCCGGCAGATCTTGACACCATCGACACTCCCGACGGGCTGTATTGCAAACTCCCGCAGGACTCTCCGATCGTCGTGCGCGGTGCGCGCAACTATCCGTGCATGGGTGTGCCGGGCAAGCGCGCCCCGACGGTGCAAGAGTGCTACAGCGACAAGCCCTACCAGCCGTTGGCGATGCGGCAGCACGCCCTCGGTCCGAGACCGCTTGATCCGAACCTGATCGCACAGGGCATACCGCCCGATGACCGGGTTGACTACAACGACCGCATTTTCGCACCGTTGGAGGGAACTCCACTGCCGGGGGCGGCGCCGCCGCCCGACGGGGCTGTGCCTCCGCCGCCAGGCCCTGCTCCGGTACCGGTGGGCCCGCCGACGGACGGGATTGCGCCACCCGATACAGGTGGTGCCCCCGCTGCATCACCAAGTGCGTTCAGCGCCAACAACTCTGGCCCAAGCCCGTCGGTGGCTATAGCTCACTACGATCCCCAGACGGGCCAGTACGCCACGGCGGACGGCCAGGTGGGCAGGCAGACCGATCTTGTCGATCCTGCGAAGACCTGGCAGGACTTGATCTATCGGGCGGACCAGTGATGTTCGCGAAGGCGCTGACATGCGCAGTGGCGGCGACGGTGGTCTTGGCCGTATGCATGACGCCGGCGGCCAACGCGGATCCCAACGACGGCGTCGCGATCAACGGCACATACACCGCGTTCTCGGACGGCGAATGGGCCAAGACCAACCAGTCCTTCCACGACGAGGTGAGCGTCACTCAAACGTGGACCATCAGCTCGAACTGCACGACGTTTCAGGACTGCACCGGACGCGTGACGAGCGATCAGGGCTGGAGCGCCGACCTCGTTTACATGAGCGGCCGTTGGAAGGTCAGTCGCACCGTGGAGAACTGGGAGCATTGCCCCGACGGCACCGCCGTCCCAGGGCAGCAGGCCTTCACGTTCTGGAGGGGCTACCCGGACAAGTCCAAGATCACCGGTTGGGACCAGACCATCGGCCCAAGCGGCGGATGTGGTGTCAACAAGTGGCTCAATGTCAGGATGCCATTCACGCTGACGCCGGTCGGCTGAACGCTCCCCTCGGAATTGTCAATGGTAGATCGACCGAGCTGAGCAAACCCGGTTGCGCCGCAACGACATACGGGATGGCGTTGACCACACGCATCGCCGTCGCCACCATGGCTCCCGCGCCTGACGTCATGCCTTCGATGCCGGCCATCTTGCGATCTCGAACCGTCGCGTCGACGGTGCAGTCGATGTCCGGTGTGCCGGTGATGACCACGCGATAGCCGAGGGCGTTCGGTAGCGTCGGCCAGTCGGGTGCGACGTCGGGGGCCAGCCGGGTGACGTGCTCGATGATGATGGCGTCACGTCCGTCGACGACGCCGATGGCCTGCATCCTCAGGGCGCCACACGTTCCGGCCTCGACGGTTCCCATGGCGACTTCCAACGTCCGATCAGTCACCGCGCGATCGAACGTCTCTCTCACCTCCTGAATCTCGACGCCGAGCGCATCGGCGACCAAGCGGAGCTGTCCTTGCCATTCACCGGCGATCGCGCCAGGCATGCTGATCCACGGCTCGTACTCGAGCGGACGGCCAAATCCCAAGGCATCGCTCATGATGTCGGGGACCCCATAGTCGTCGTAAAGGCCGATCTCGTATGAATGGATCTTCTCGATCTGCGACGACTGCGTGGTCAGCACAAGGGGTAGGTAGTCGGCGGCGAATCCGGGCTCGATGCCCGAGGCGTAGAGCGAAACCTGGCCTTCCTTCGCTGCGGCGGCCAGTTGGTCGCGCCACTCGGAGGGCTCATAGGCATGTGGGTTGACCAGTCGGGTGGTGCTCGTCGTCACCACGTTGATCCCGGAGCTGAGAAGCCTCACGTAGTCGGGGACGGCCAGCGCGTCGCGCTCCGGTCCGCTGGCCGCGTACACCACGCAGTCGGGTTTGAGCGCGATGAGCGCGTCGGCGTCGGTGGTCGCCGCCAGGCCGATGGGATCACCGTTGGCAAGTTCACCGGCGTCCTTGCCATCCTTGTCCGCCGAATGCACCCACACCCCGACCAGGTCGAGATTGGGCCGTTGGTGGATCGCGCGAATGGCGATCGAGCCGATGCCTCCCGTCGCCCAGACCACGACACGCTGCCGTCCATCTGTCATTGCACTTCCTCCTTCATCGATGGCCGATAACACGGTCGTGTCGAGAGGCTGACAGAAAAACCTAATGTTTGATCCGGAAGCTAGCAGTGGTGTCGCCGACGGTCAAGCGTGGCCTCACAGCTGGTTTCATCTGAACAAATATTAGGTTAGTGTCGCATGATGACTCTGCGCACAGTCGTCTGGTCGACCGGAGGCGTTGGATCGAATGCGATCGACGCGATACGCCGCCGCCCCGACCTCGATCTCGTTGGCGTATGGGTTCATTCACCGGAGAAGCATGGAAAGGACGTCGGCGACTTGACGGGCGCCGACCCGATGGGGCTGGCGGCCACCAATGACGCCGACGCGCTGATTGCCCTCGCGCCGGACTGCGTGGTGTACGCGGCCAGCGGTCCCGAACGCGATGCAGGTGCGGTACCCGACTACGTGCGTCTGCTGGAGGCCGGCATCAACGTCGTGTCGACGTCGTCCACCGGCCTGGTGTTCCCGCCTGCCTACTATTCGCCGGATTGGCTTGGTCAGTTGGAGGCGGCGGCCAAAGCAGGCAACGCCTCTTTCTATGTGTCCGGCATCTTCCCTGGCTTCGCCTCCGACCAGCTTGCGCTGCTCATGACCACGCAGTCGAAGAACATTCGCACCATCGCCGTCACCGAAGTCGCGCTCAACGATCACTATCCGGTCGCCGACGTGATGATGGACGGCATGGGATTCGGGCGCCCGCTCGACTTCGAGCCGATGCTCAAGACGCCGGGATTCATCGAGTTGGCCTGGAAGGCACCGATTCACCTCATCGCGCAGGGCCTCGGCGTGGAAGTGGAAGAGATTCGTGGCTCGCTGGATCGTCGACCGACCGATCGCGATATCGACGTCGCGTTCGGCACCATCAAGGCGGGTACGTGCGGGGCGGTGTGGACACGCGCCGCGGGCGTCGTCAACGGCAGGGAGGCGATCATCGTCGACCACATCATCCGGATGGGCCGCGATGTGGCACCGGACTGGCTGGCGTCGGACTCCGACGCCACCTACCGCGTCGACATCGAGGGTGAACCCGATATCCATTGCGCCATGACGATGGGTGCGGCCCGGGGCCATGGCGCCGGGCACGCAGCGATGGCCGCGACCGCCATGCGGGTGGTCAACGCGATCCCGTACGTGGTCGACGCGCCGCGCGGATTGCTCAGCTCTCTCGACATCCCGACCACTTTGCCCCGGCATGTGTTCGACTGAGGAGCCGCCGTGTTCACCATGAGATTCGACATGCGCGCGCCGTCATTCGGTACATCTGCGAGCTCGCTGTATTCCGCGGCCGTCGAGATGTGCGCATGGGCGGAGACACGCGGCTGCATCGCTGCGGTGCTGTGCGAACACCACGGCACGGAGGACGGCTACCTGCCGTCGCCGATCGTTCTGGCATCAGCGATCGCGGCACGCACCCAGAGCCTTCTGCTGAGCCTCACGGCGATCCTGCCGTTCTACGACCCGGTTCGGCTCGCCGAGGACCTCTCCGTGCTCGACATCATCAGCAGTGGTCGCGTTTCGGTGATACTCGGAATCGGTTATCGGCCCGAGGAATACCAGCATTTCGGATTGAACATTCGTAGTCGCGGACGGCTCGCCGACGAAAAGCTCGAGCTGCTGCGCACGCTGCTGGCAGAGGGTCGCGTCGTTTATGACGGCAGGCGCATCGCGGTCACTCCTCGTCCGCACACCACAGGCGGCCCGACCCTGATGTGGGGTGGCGCGAGCCTGGCGGCCGCTCGGCGGGCTGGCAGGTACGGCCTCGGGCTGCTGGCCAACGGCGGCGAGCCCGGCATGCAGGAGGCGTACGAGTCGGCCGCGAGGGCGTACGGCCATCAGCCGAGACCCGTCTTTGTGCCTGCCCCCGACACCCCGGCGGTGACCTTCGTGGCCGAGGACGTGGACCGCGCATGGGATGAGATCGGGCCGTACATGTTTCATGACGCCAGGATGTATGCGCAGTGGGACCCCGACAACCAGACGTCGGCGGGCTTCACCCAGGCCAGAGATGTTGCAGAGCTACGGGTTACCGCGACATCGCATCGCATCCTCAGCGTGGAAGAGGCGGTGAGACGCGTGTCGGCCGGCGAAATGCTCAACCTGTCGCCGCTGTGCGGTGGCCTGGCGCCGGAATTGGCGTGGCCGTACCTCGAACTCGTGGGCGAGGTGGTGATTCCGGCGGCTGCGCGGACGCTCGGCACTTCGGCAGGCGACGGGATGGAAGAGGCTTTGACGGAGTTGATATCGACGAGGGGAAGCAAGCAGTGACCGAGACGGACGCAGTTGACGTGTACTACGACCCGTTCGACTTCGACATCGACGACAACCCTTACCCGAGCTGGAAACGGCTTCGTGACGAGGCACCTCTGTACTACAACGAGAAGTTCAACTTCTACGCACTGAGCCGCTATGAGGACGTCTCGCGAGAGCTTCCGAACTTTGAGACCTACCGCTCGGGCCATGGGACCACGATCGACATCATCATGAGTGGGCTCGAGGTTCCACCAGGGGTCATCCTGTTCGAGGATCCACCGCTTCACGATCTGCACAGGCGTTTGCTCTCAAAGGTTTTCACGCCAAGGAGAATGGAGGCGATCGAACCGCTGACGCGGCAGTACTGCGTGAGCGCTCTCGATCCGCTGATCGGTTCCGGGCGGTTCGATTTCATCGAGGACCTCGGCGCCCAGATTCCAATGCGAACGATTGGATACCTCCTCGGTATCCCGATTGGGGACCAGGAGCAGATTCGCGATACGACCGGCCGAACCCTGGGACTGAAGGAAGGTACGTTCAAGACCGTCACAGCGGACGCGTTCGAGAACAGCTACCAACTGTTCGCCGAGTACATCGACTGGCGTGCCGACCACCCGTCCGACGACCTGATGACGCAGTTGCTCAACGCCGAGATCGAAGAAGACGGTGAGACCAGGCCGCTGACCCGTACCGAAGTACTGACCTACACCAGCATGATCGCGGGTGCGGGCAACGAGACAACCACCCGGCTCATCGGTTTCATCGGCCAGTTGCTCTGCGAGCACCCCGATCAACGACGGCAACTGGTCGATGACTTCTCGCTGATCCCTCGTGCGATCGAGGAGGTGTTGCGATATGAGGCGCCGTCCCCGGTACAGGCACGATATGTCGCCCACGACACCGAATGCCGCGGCGAGAAGATTCCCGAAGGCTCAGTGATGTTGTTGCTCAACGGTTCAGCCAACCGCGATGAGCGGCACTTCCCCGACGGAGAGCGGTTTGATATTCACCGCACGGGCGGACATCTGTCCTTCGGCCAGGGCCTGCACTTCTGTCTCGGCTCTGCGTTGGCGCGGATGCAGGCGCGGGTGGCGCTCGAGGAGATCCTGACGCGATGGCCCGAATGGCAAGTGGATTACGACAATGCGGCGATGGCGCACACCTCCAGTGTCCGCGGCTGGGGAAAGCTACCGGTGGTGACCTGCTAGGCGAGGTTTCCGCTCAGGCTGAGAGTAGAGCTCTACGGCGACCGCCCCGAAAATGTCTTCCCGTCCCATGCACCTGCTAGGAACTGCGGACGCTGATGCCCCGCAAGGTGGTGTCGCGAGCCAGGATCAATGCGTTGCGTGTGCCGATCTCTTGGAGGATGTTCTCCGGGATCCACTGCTCACCGATGATGCACCGGGCCAGCACATCCGCAGCGGGCTTGTCGCTGTGTATCTCGCCGGCGCGAATACCTTCGGAGAGTAGGGTTTTCATCTGCCGAATCCGGGTGGTGAACGACCATGCCGGGTTGGCGGTATCCGGTGGCGTATGACGCAGCCAGGCCAGCTGGATTCGGAACTCGTCGGGGAACTGGTCGAGGGCGTTGATGTTCAACCAGCTCAACGCGTCAAGCTTTTCCACCGTGGTGGAATCCGTTCGGACGATGTCTGTCCAGGCACCGCCGACCTTGTGCCCGAATTCCAGCATGATCGACATCAGCAACTCGTCCTTCGAGCCGATGACCCGATACACGGTGCCGGTACCCAACCCTGCGGCGGAGGCGATGTCGCGAATGGTCGTCATCTCGTACCCGCGGCGGCCGAACTCGGCGCGCGCCACGGCACGCACGTGCGCGGCCTTGAGATCGCCGTCGTCCTCGGCGTCATCCCAACTCTTGATCACGTCTTCAGCGGCGGCGAATGCTTTCGACTTGTCCAGGTCCGCATCGGAGGGGACGTCGACTGCCAGACCCTCGAGCGTTATCCGGCTTTTCAGCGTGGCCAGTTCGT
Organism: Mycobacterium sp.; assembly: GCA_035492865.1. Classification (GTDB taxonomy): domain Bacteria; phylum Actinomycetota; class Actinomycetes; order Mycobacteriales; family Mycobacteriaceae; genus Mycobacterium. Next base: position 18,969 of record DATJIX010000558.1, read on the forward strand.
CCGTCGCCGCCTTGTGCCGGATGACGTCGAGACCGACGTGCAGCATGCTCTGGCACACGCGGTCGGCCAAGGTGGGAAGGTCCAAGTCGGGCCGGATGTAGCCACTCCAACGGCCGGCCCGGAGTGTCTGCAGCATCGCGGCCTGGATTGCCGACGGCCGGCGCCGTGTCAACTCCATCAGTTCCGGGTCGGAGCTCGGACCCTCGTAGAACGACATCTGCAGAGCAGCGCGATGTTCAACCGCGCAGCGGGCGATCTCGCACCCGAGTTCGGTGAACTGTTCGGAGACGGGGCGAGGATCCGGCTCGTCCAGACGTTCCAACGCCAATTCGCCGATCCGGTCCAGGTCGGCGTGATAGCGCCTGGTCAGCTCGGCCAGAATGGCTTCCTTGGATTCAAAGTGGTGATAAAGGCTGCCTGCGAGAATGCCCGCGGCATCGGCGATCTGTTGCAGGGAAGTGCGAAGACCCGACGTCGCGATGACGGAGTTCGCGGTCTTGAGGATCTCGGTGCGACGTGTCGCATCGGCCGACGGCTGATCGGTCACGGCGGCGAGCTTCACCACGCCCTTGGTCTTCTCGCGCGCAGGACGGCTCTTTTTGGCATCTCGCCGGGCGGCGTCGGCCATCACTTGCGCTCGCTCACGTCGTAGTCAATGGGTAACTGGGCACAGATCCTACCGATCGCCCGTCCAGCAGCGGGGATCATGACGGTGCGTCAACGATTGTTCGACGTTCATCACGCGTCAGCGGTTCGCGGGCTCGGGAAAGGCGACTTCGGCGCTGTCGGGCATCGCACTGATACCGAGCCGGTCGCAGACCTCGAGCACTTCGTCGACGATCGACTCGGGGACGATGAACTTGTCTGTCGCTGACACTTCCTCGATATGCGAGAGGATGTCGTCAGCGGTCGGTTCGGTTGCAGGGTCGGCCACCCAGCCCGCGCTCAGCCCCATGAACACTCGGGCGTACCGCCCTGCGCACGCCGAGTAGTTGCGATGGGTGAAGTCGCACGCCCGACTTGCGAGGTACACCACAAGCGGCACAACCAGTTCGGGCCTGATTGCCTGCATGAAGCCGGACTCTGCGAGGAACTTTTCGTCGCCGACTGTCTCGGTGACCATTCGCGAGAATCCCGTCGGCAGAACGGTGTTGGAGCAGATGCCGTGCGCCGCGCCCTCAATCGCGATGACGTTCGACAGCCCGACCAGGCCGGTCTTGGCTGCGGCGTAGTGCGCCTCCATGGGCTGGCCGAAGTTGCCTGCCGACGACGAGATGAAGACGAACCGTCCGTACCTCTGCGTGGCCATTACCTTGTAGGCGGGCTGACTCAGGTAGAAGCCGCCGTCGAGATGAACCTGAAGCATCCGGCGCCAGTCGTCGGCGGACAGTTGCCCGAACGGAATGCTGTTGAAGATACCCGCATTGCTGACCACGGCATCGAGACGACCGAACGAGTCGACGGCTGCATCGACGATCGCCTGCCCGCCTTCGGGACTGTCGACCGAAATGTATGAGGCAACCGCACGACCGCCTGCCCTGGTGATTTCGTCGACCACCTGATCGGCAACGCTGCCATCGGTGCCCTGCCCGTGCATCGTCGCGCCGAGGTCATTGACGACGACGGCGGCGCCGCGACGGGCCAACTCGATGGCGTACAACCTGCCGAGGCCGCGGCCCGCGCCGGTGACGATCGCGACCTGGCCTTCGAATTCGATCACGGTGTGCTCCCGCCGCATTGACTCCACTTCAGCCGGACTCTACGTTGGAACAATTATTTGGTCAACGTGGCCGGGCGAGGAGGTGAGCTGTGGCGAATGACGTCGACGCCGATCGATTCCAGGCGTTGGGCATGCTCGCCTCCGCACTCGCCGGCCAGCCGGTCGCCGTGTCCGCAGGGGCGGCGGGGGAGCCCTCGTGGACCGATGGGCAGACCATATTCCTCGATCCGTCGTCGGATGGGCGGGCCAGTCTCGAGTCGGTCGCCGTTCAAGCGTCACTAATCTCGGCAGGCAGTCTCGCCAACGACGTCGTCACCTCGCTGGTTCGCCATCCGCGGCTGGCCAGACGATATCTCGCCGTAGAGAGCCATCGGGCCCTCGCCGCGAACCGCGCGTTGTTGCCTCCGACGTTGTCGGCGCTCTTCGACGCGGAGGTGGCCGGCATCAGTGACTCACCGGAGGACTCGTTGTCGATCGCAGCCACGAAGAAGGAAATCGGCGATCCGCCCGCTGCGTTCGGAACGATCCGCGCCAAGAAGTTGATGGCCGCCAATAGCCGGGTCTCCGAGCGCGAGGCCCTGGCCCACGTGCCGCGGCGCGAGAGCAGGGACGCGCTCGAGGAACTCGACGATGGCGAGGTCGACGACACCGACGACCCGGATCTGTTCACCAGCCCGGTGGGCGGTGG
>DATJIX010000559.1:0-6216 GCA_035492865.1 Mycobacterium sp.
AGCCGCGGCGCGAACTTGTCGATGTCCAATCCCGCGTCAAGCCCCGCCTTGATGTACTCGACACCGTCGGCCAGTGTGTATGCCAGCTCCAAATCGGCTGTGGCACCGGCCTCTTGGATGTGGTAACCCGAGATCGAGATCGAGTTGAACTTCGGCATCTTCGTGCTGGTGTAACCGAAGATGTCAGAGATGATCCGCATCGATGCCTTGGGCGGATAGATGTAGGTGTTGCGGACCATGAACTCTTTGAGGATGTCGTTCTGGATGGTCCCGGCCAGCTTCTCCGGCGGCACGCCCTGTTCCTCGGCTGCCACCACGTACAGCGCGAGAATCGGCAGCACCGCACCGTTCATCGTCATCGAAACAGACACCGTCGACAGGTCGATGCCGTCGAACAGCTGACGCATGTCCAGGATGGAATCGATTGCCACGCCTGCCATTCCGACGTCGCCCGCCACGCGCGGATGGTCGGAGTCGTAGCCGCGGTGGGTGGCCAGGTCGAACGCCACCGACAGACCCTTCTGCCCTGCGGCCAGGTTGCGCCGGTAAAACGCATTGGACTCCGCAGCCGTTGAGAACCCGGCGTACTGGCGGATGGTCCACGGCTGGTTGACATACATCGTCGGGTATGGACCGCGGACGTACGGCGGCTCGCCTGGGAAGCTGTCCAGCGGATAGCCTTGCGCGACGGCCGCGTCGCGGTCCGCAGCGATGTAGACGGGCTTGACGTCGATACCCTCCGGCGTGGCCCATTCGAGTTGGTCCGGGGTGTAGCCGTGTGCGGCGGCCGCCGCTTCCACATGCTTGGCGACGGCGGTGTCCGTCGCGGGTTCCCCGTCGCGGTCGCCGTGAAGTGGTACGTCGGCGAAGCTTCCGATGCCTGTCGTCGCGGTCATCTCGTCATGCCCCCAATCGGGTGAGCAGGTCGGACAAGGCTGCCACCGCGTCGATCTTGGCGGTCAGGTAGCCGTCGGGTTTCGAATCGGCTTCCGCCACCGCCTTTTCGGGGCCGGCCAACAGCACGTATGTGATGCCCGCCGTGCGCGCCGAGTCGACGGCTTCCGATGCCTCGGTCGCATAGCGGGCGTCGGTGCCGCAGATGACCGCGATCGAAGGAGAGCCTGCTTCGCTCTCGGTGACCGCCTCGATGCCGCCGGACGCCAGCAGGTTGGTCGCGAACGTGGTGCGGATGTTGTGCTCGGCCAGTGGCCCGAGTGGCAGTAACAACACCTGCGGCCGCGCCCCCGTTTTCTCGAGGAACACATCCGACCGATTGCGCAATGCCTCGAAGCCCGCGGCGTAGCGCACCACGGTTTCGAGGGAATCACCCTGTGGCAGAGGCGGTTCGGCGAGGTTCGGATACTCGTTGACACCGGTGAGCGCCTTGCGCCGGTGCGCGATGTCATCGGTGCGGCGCGCGGCCACCTCGTCGATCTGGCCGGCGACGTAGTCGCGGGCGGCCTGGAAACCACCGCGGGATTCGATGTCCTGGAAGTGTTCCCACGCCTCGGCGGCCAGCCTCTTGGTGAGGTCCTCGACGAACCACGAGCCGCCCGCGGGATCGAGCACGCGACCGATGTGCGACTCCTCCAGCAAGAGCAGCTGGGTGTTTCGGGCGATGCGTCGCGCGAAACTCGCTGCGGTGCCGGGGAAGCCACCAGGGATCGCCACGTCGAACGGCTGGACCAACACCGTGTCTGCGCCGCCGGCACCCGCCGAGAACGCCGCCACCGTGGTGCGCAGCATGTTCACCCATGGATCGCGCTGGGCCATCATCGGCAGCGAGGTGACCGCGTGCAGCCTGGCCGCTCCCGAGTCGGGCTCCCCCACCACCTCGGCCACCCGCGCCCACAGCTGACGGGCCGCACGCAGCTTCGCGATGGTCATGAACTGGTCGTCGTCGGCGGCGAAGCGGAAGCTGATCTGCCGCAGTGCATCTCGCGGAGCGACACCGCCGTCGCCGAGCAGGCGCAGATAGTCGACGGCCGCCCCGATGCTGCCCGCCAGTTCCCACGACGCACTGGCGCCGCGATCGTGGAAGGCGGGGCCGTCGACGGTGATCGCCCGCACGTGACCGTCGTATCCGGCCACCTTGGCGGCAACCGCGACAACGTCGGCGATGCCGGGCGCGGGCCGCGCGCTCAGCGGAGCGGTCAGCGGATCGGCACCCAGATCCACCGACAGCCGCGAACGTTGGTCGTCGTCGAGGTCGGTCAACAGCGCCAGCACCGCATCCGAGGCGGCGGTGTAGTCGGCACCGGCATCGAGCACGACGGGAACGAGATCGAGGAAGACACCATCGAGGAGGCGGTCCAGTTCGGCCGCCGCGCCCCCGACGCGCAGTACCAGCGCGCTGACGCCTTCGGTCAGGGCGAGCAGCACGGCGCCGTTCGCCTGACCCGCGGGAGTTCCGTTGGCGGGAAACACCTCGGCCACCCGCCATCCGGACTTGACGTCGCGCAGCGCATCGCCGCCCCTGACGTACGGCCACTGCCCGGGCAGCGCAGGCTCCGGCAGTGCGTCGAGCGACGTGTACAGCGGGCGGATCGGAAAACCCTCGTAGGTGGGCGAATCGAGCAGCCGCTCAGCCTCCGCGGGCAAATCCGCGGGGTCACGTCGCGTGCTCTTGGTCAGGACGCCGGCCACCGCCGTACGCCACCTCGCGATATCGGAATCCGTATCACCGGGTTTCTGCACGATAAACAGGCTAAATGATGGCCATCACAGCAGCGCCCGCCGGTCGCCCGACTCACAACGCCACGCAGAGCGTGGCGCCGCCGGGCGGCCCGTAGTGTTGGTAGGCGTGAAAGCCGTCGTCAGCACCCTGCGCGCGCTGCGTGCCGCGGTGATTTCGACGGCATCGACGGTCTCGCCGCGCCGCTTCGTCGCGATCCTGGCAGCAATTGTGATTCTTGTCGCAGTTGCGTGGCTGGTCCCGCTGCCGACGGCCGTTGAGCTGCGTGATTGGGTCACGTCGGCCGGGCCGTGGTTCCCGCTGGCGTTCCTGGCCGCACACATCGTGGTGACGGTCTTTCCGTTTCCTCGCACCGTGTTCACCCTGGCCGCGGGCTTGCTGTTCGGCCCGTACCTCGGTGTCCCGATTGCCGTTGGGGCCAGCACAGTCAGCGCCGTGATCGCGCTTCTGCTGGTGCGCGCGGCGGGCTGGCAGCTCAGCAGGCTGGTCACGCACTCCCGGGTGGATACCGTCGACGCCCGGCTGCGCGAGCGCGGCTGGCCGACAGTGATCTCGATGCGGATGATCCCCGCCATGCCGTTCTCGGTGGTCAACTATGCGTGCGGTGCGTCGGCGGTGCGGGTGCTGCCGTACACGCTGGCGACGCTGGTGGGTCTGCTGCCAGGCACCGCGGCGGTCGTCATCCTCGGCGATGCACTCACCGGGCACGTGAGCCCACTGCTGTTCGTGGTGTCGTTGTGCACCGCGAGCCTCGGCGTCGCAGGGCTCGTCTACGAAATCCGCGCCCACCGGCGCCATCACCGGGAGCGCATCGCCGACTCGGCTGATGACACCGAGCCGGCGATCAGCGGCTGACGGCTACGGCGCCCCGTGCCGCCCCGGCGACTGCGGCGGACCATCCTGGCGCTGCTGGGACAGCGGCGGATACTGCATCGTCGGCATGGTGTCCCCCGGCGGTGGCGGCAGGGCGCTGATACCTGACGAGCCACGCGCGTCGGCTTCGGCCTTGGCCACAGCCTGAGCAATCGCGGGATCCGTCTGCGTGGTGAACCACTCGGCCACCTCGTCGGAGTCGTCCTCGGGCTTGGGCAGATCCTCCTCGATGGGCGACGGTGTGTAGCGGAACACGCCGTCCGACCCGGGGGCGCCCAGCATCTTGGTGAAGCCCTCCAGTGCAGAACCGAAGTCGCTGGGCACCAGCCACACCTTGTTCGCTTCGCCCTTGGCCATCTGCGGAAGCGTCTGCAGGTACTGGTAAGCCAGCATCTCCGGGGTCGGCCTGCCCCTCTTGATCGCGGCGAACGTCTTCTCGATGGCCTTCGCCTGCCCCTGCGCCTGCAGATAGGCGGCCGCGCGTTCACCCTGCGCGCGCAGCATCCGGGACTGCCGGTCGGCCTCCGCAGCCAGGATGGCCGCTTGCTTCGCGCCTTCGGCGGCCAGGATCTGCGCCTGCTTCTGGCCCTCCGCCTGCTTGATCGACGCCTCGCGGTTGCCCTCGGCGGTCAGGATCATCGCGCGCTTCTCGCGGTCGGCGCGCATCTGCTTTTCCATCGAGTCCTGGATCGACGGCGGCGGGTCGATGCTGCGCAGTTCGACGCGGGCGACGCGCAGCCCCCATCGGCCGGTCGCCTCGTCGAGGACACCGCGCAGCTGCCCGTTGATCGAGTCGCGGGAAGTCAGCGTCTGCTCGAGCGTCATGCCGCCGACCACGTTTCGCAGCGTCGTGGTGGTGAGCTGCTCGACGCCGACGATGTAGTTGCTGATCTGGTACACCGCCGCCTGCGGATTGGTGACCTGGAAGTAGACGACGGTATCGATGTTCACCGTCAGGTTGTCCTCGGTGATCACCGGTTGGGGCGGGAACGACACCACCCGCTCGCGCAGGTCGACGCGCGCACGGATCTTGTCGACGAACGGCAGCAGCAATGTCAGCTGACCTGACACCGTCTTGCTGTAGCGGCCCAGCCGTTCGATGACCGCGGCCTCAGCCTGCGGAATCAGCGCGATCGACTTGGCCACGATGATGGCGGCGAATACCACCAGCACCCCGACCAGGATCAGGCCGGCGACGGCACCTTCCATTACGCGTTCCTTCCCCTCGTTTGCCCTGGGTTTCTCTAGAAACCCTTTTGGACGACTGCGGTGGCGCCGTCGATGTGCACGACGGTGACGTGGTCGCCCGGCTCGTAGACATCGTCGTCGTTGTACGGGCGCGCCGTCCAGATTTCGCCATCGAGTTTCACCTGGCCTTCATGGCGCGCCACCCTGTCGAGCACCAGCGCGCTCTTGCCCTCGAGCGCCTTCGCCGGTTCCGGTAGGCCCTTGCCCGACATGAAATGCCGCCGCAGAGCCGGCCGCACCAGCACCAGCAACAGCACCGACACGACCAGGAAGACCGCGCCGTGCACCCAGAGGTCGTCGAAAACCAGGCTCGAGCCTGCCGCGGCCAGCGCGCCGCCGCCCAGCATCAGAAGGAACATGTCGCCGGTGAGCGCTTCGGCCCCGGCGAGGGCCAGTGCGGCGATTAGCCAGATCAGCGGGACGGCCATGCGGCCACCCTATCGCGTAGCCGACCCGATGAGCGGCTAACAACTACACTGCGAGCATCATGTGGTGCCCGAGTGTCTCTCTTTCGGTCTGGTCCAACGCCTGGCTCGCAGGCGCCGCCGCGCCTGACGATGTCCTCGATGCGTTATCGCAGTGGGCACCAAGGCATTCCGTGACTGCCTATGACTCAGTCGCGGCGGGTCGCACCGGGTTGCCGTGGCCCGACCTGAACGACGCGGGCGCGGTTTCGCTGTTGCAGACGGTGCGCAAGGCTGCGGGAACGGGACTGTCCGGCCCCGCCATCGGCGTGGCGCTGCCGGTGCCCGGCGATGTGCGCGGACTCCCAGCGGGCACCCAGTTTCAGCGCGACGCGGTGACCGCAGGTGAGGCCGTCATCGTCGGTCGCGACGACACGACCGCGGTGGGTTTGGTTCCCGACTTCGAGTACGACGAGTTGGAGGACGAATCCGAGTTCGAACCGGAGCCGACCGCCCTGTCGTGGACGGTGTATTCGGTGCCGACCGGAGCCCCCGCCGACTACCAGGATCTCGGCGATGCGGAATTCGCACTGCGCAGTGCGGTGCGTTCGGCCGCCGATGCGCTCGGCGCGATCCGCGCGGCGGGCACCGACGTGGCCGACCCGCGCGGCCTCGTCGAGCAGGTGCTCGAAAGCAATCGGGGGCACCGGATTCCCGACCATGCGCCGTCACGTGCGGTGCGAGTGCTCGAGAATGCCGCCCACATCGACGCGATCATCACCGTCAGCTCCGGGCTGATCCCGATCGGCCTGCAAACGTCATCGGAGGTGCAGATCGCCAGCGATGCGCTGCGCCCACTGTCCGGGGTGGTGCGATCGGCGCGGATGGCCGCGATCAGCGCGATCCTGCACTCCGCCTGGAACGTTTAGCCGCAGTTCGGCGTGCACACCACGCCGTCGAGCGAAAAACCCTGCAGGGGTGGGGCATCCGGGCCAG
>DATJIX010000560.1:0-4279 GCA_035492865.1 Mycobacterium sp.
GGTGCTCGGTCACGTCGCGATGGGCAAATCCAACGCGGAGATCGGTCATGCGTTGCATATCAGTGAGGCGACCGTGAAAACCCATCTGCTGCGGGCGTTCAACAAGCTCGGTGTGTCCGACCGCACGGCGGCGGTCACGACTGCAATGTCGCTCGGCCTGCTCAGCTAGCGGCAACGTGCAAAGGTGAAGCCATGGCAGAACAGCCGAGAACCACCCCGCTGGTCCCCGATGACTTCGCCGTCCCGACCGAACTTCGAGCCACCAGCTTCCGCCTCGAACCGCTCGGCCCGGACCACAACGCCAGAGATCACCAGGCCTGGATGTCGAGCATCGCGCATCTACAGGCCACACCGGGGTTCGAGGACCGCGGCTGGCCGCCCGACGAGGGATTCTCAGCGGAGCAGAACCTCGACGATCTGGTCGAGCACGCCGACGAGTTCAAGCGACGGGTTGCGTTCGCCTACTCCGTGCTGGCGCCAGATTCGGACGACGTGATCGGCTGCGTCTACATCGACCCTGGCGACCGGGATGGCAGCGCCAGCGTTCGGTCCTGGGTTCGCGCCGATGTGGCTGAACTCGACGCTCCGTTGCGGAAGGCTGTCCGTGACTGGCTGACGGAGTCGTGGCCCTTCAACGACATCGAGTACGCGGGCTGAATCAGCCGCGCAGCCTGGCCACGGCGGCGGCTATCCGCTCATCGGTCGCCGTCAACGCCACCCGGACATGGTGCGAGCCCCGCGGCCCGTAGAACTCGCCGGGCGCCACCAGGATTCCGCGCTGCGCCAGCCACGCCACGGTGTCGCGGCCCGCCTCACCGCGGGTCGCCCACAGATACAGCCCCGCTTCGGAATCGTCGACCGTCAGCCCCGCCGATTGCAATGCGGGCAGGAGCACCGCGCGTCGCCGCTCATAACGCTGGCGCTGCTCGAGTTCGTGCGGATCGTCGTCGAGCGCTGCGACCATGGCGGCCTGGATCGGCGTCGGCACCATCATGCCGGCGTGCTTGCGCACCGCGAGCAGCTCGGCGACCACAGCAGGATCGCCTGCGACAAAACCCGCGCGGTAACCCGCCAGCGATGACGTCTTCGACAGCGAGTGCACCGCCAACAACCCGGTGTGGTCGCCGTCGCAGACATCGGGGTGCAGCACCGAGTACGGCCGGGCGTCCCACCCGAGTCCCAGGTAGCACTCGTCGGACGCGATCAGCACGCCACGCTCGCGGGCCCACCCGACCACCTTGCGGAGATGGTCGACTCCCAGCACCTTGCCGGTGGGATTGCTCGGCGAATTCAGGTAGACCAACGCGGGCGACGACGGTCCGAGCTGCGTCAGCGAGTCCGCCCGCACCACCTGAGCACCGGCCAGCTGAGCGCCGACTTCGTAAGTGGGATAGGCCAATTCGGGCACCACGACGACGTCGTGGGAGCCAAGACCGAGCAGCGTGGGAAGCCACGCGATCAGTTCCTTGGTCCCGATAACCGGCAGCACCGCGTCGTCGGAGAGTCCGGTGACGCCGTACCGGCGGCTCAGCGCCGCCACCGCCGACGCCCGAAGCGCAGGGGTGCCCGCGGTCGTCGGGTAACCCGGCGCCGAACTGGCCGCGGTGAGCGCGTCGCGGATCAACGGCGCCACGGGATCGACCGGTGTTCCGACCGACAGATCGACGATGCCGTCGGGGTGCGAACGTGCGAGCGCGGTGACGTCGGCCAGGGTGTCCCAGGGGAAAACCGGAAGCGACGCCGAACGAGGCTGTCGCGCCGCTGCGCTGCGCTCCGCGGACGGGTGCTTACGAAGCTGCGGGCGAGCCGTTAGGAGTCCTCACCTTGCGGCGGCAGGCTCTTCACCGATTCCGGATCGTTGTCGGTCTGCCCCACCTTGGAGGCGCCGCCCGGCGATCCGAGCTCGCTGAAGAAGTCAGCGTTGATCTGGGTGTATCCGCTCCACTGATCGGGCACATCATCTTCGTAGTAGATGGCCTCGACAGGGCAGACCGGCTCGCATGCGCCGCAGTCGACGCATTCGTCCGGGTGGATGTACAGCATGCGTGCGCCCTCGTAGATGCAATCGACGGGGCATTCTTCGATACATGCCTTGTCTTTGATGTCGACGCAGGGTTCGGCAATCGTGTACGTCACTGAGGTCTCCTCGATCTCCTGCCAGTGGGCTGCCGGTCTTTAGGTCGGGCCCGCCGAAAATTCGCTGCAAGTATCCGTTACAGATACCTGGACGCCTGTCTCAGTGTGCCCTAACTTCCGCATCGCCCGGTTAAGGGTTCCGCGTGGTTACTGATACTAGACGTTGCACATACAGCCCGCCTAGGGACACACCCCCTTTTGCCATCGCCTCGGCGTCTGAGGCGACCGTTCCACTGTGACGTTCGACGCACCCGCCCCAAACCGGGCCGCAACGGGAAGAGTCGGCGCCTACCTGCGCGTTCATACGAGTATCAGTTGCTTAGGTATGCCTAAGCCAATCTAAGGAGTCAGGAATGAGGAAATTCGCCCTCGGCCTGGCCAACGCTGGCGCCTTCGCGGCGATCACCATCGGTTTGGCCGGCCCCGCCATGGCGTCGCCGGACAAGGTCGTGCCCGGCGGTGACGATGTCTACTCGACGAATGTCCACCCCGGCACGATGGTCCGACCGGTCGATTGTGCGGTGCACGTCAACTACCAGGGCTCGCCCGTCGACGTCACCTGGTGCTGACCTAAATCAGTTGCCCCTACCGCGCCAGCTCAGCCGAGCTGGCGCGGTTTGCGTTGCGCCACTTCGTGTATGACCCCGCTTACATCTGCCGCGCAACTGTGATCGCGCTGGGCAACGGAAACAGCATCCTCGCGGATCGCGTTCTATTCGATACGGGTACTTAGCCCGCCTAAGTCAGGCAAAGGAGTGTCGAAATGAAGAAGTTCGCCCTTTCTCTTGGCACCGCAGGAACCCTCGCCGTGATGGCCCTCGGACTGGCCGGTCCCGCCCTGGCGACGCCGAGCGACGTCAACTATCAGGCCGTTGATTGCCACGTCCACGTCATCTACCAGGGCAACCCGGTCGATGTGACCTGGTGCTGATCTGACGAATCCGCGGCCTATGCGCTTGGTTGCACTGCAACAAGTTGCATAGCGCCGCGGATTAGCCATATGCTCCCCGCGTGGCACTCCCCCACGCGATCCTGGTGTCGCTCTGCGAGCAGTCGGGCTCGGGTTACGAGCTGGCCCGCCGATTCGACCGGTCCATCGGCTTCTTCTGGGCGGCGACTCACCAGCAGATCTATCGCACCTTGAAGTCGATGGAGGATGACGGCTGGGTGTGCGTCACACCGGTCGTACAGCAGGGCAGGCCGGACAAGAAGGTGTACACGGTGTCCGACGCCGGCCGGGCCGAACTGCAGCGGTGGATCGCCGAACCGCTGTCGGGGCGCGGGAGTTCGGTGGCCGACAATCGCACCCGCGATATCGCGGTCAAGGTGCGCGGTGCCGAGTATGGCGACATCGACGCGGTGCGCGCCCAGGTGGCTGCGCTGCGGGACGAACGCGCCGGGTTGCTCGACACCTACCGCGGATTCGAGAAGCGACAGTTCCCCGACCCGAGCGGCCTTTCCGGGCCTGCGCTGCACCAATACCTGGTGCTTCGCGGCGGTATCCGCGCGGAAGAGAGCGCGATCGACTGGCTGGATGAAGTGGCTGCTGCCATCAAGGGGGATCAGTGAGTTATCCAAAACTTCTCTCGCCGTTGGATCTTGGCTTCACCACGCTGCGCAACCGGGTGGTGATGGGTTCCATGCACACCGGCCTCGAGGACCGCGCCCGCGACACCGACCGGCTCGCCGAATACTTCGCCGAACGTGCCCGCGGCGGCGTTGGGCTGATCATCACCGGCGGATATGCGCCGAACCGGACCGGCTGGCTGCTGCCCTTCGCGGCGCAGATGCTCTCGTCGGCCGACGCACGCAGGCATCGCCGGATCACCGAGCCGGTGCACGAGGCGGGCGGCAAGATCCTGCTGCAGATCCTGCACGCGGGACGCTATGCGTACCACCCGTTTTCGGTAAGCGCGTCGTCGATCAAGGCGCCGATCAATCCGTTCCGCCCGCGTGCGCTGCGCGACGTCAACGGCACCATCGATGACTTCGCCCGCTGCGCCGAACTCGCCCGCGAAGCGGGGTATGACGGCGTGGAGATCATGGGCAGCGAAGGTTATCTGCTCAACCAGTTCCTCGCCCCGCGCACCAACAAGCGCACCGACGCCTGGGGTGGGTCGCCGGAGAAGCGTCGACGGATGCC
>DATJIX010000561.1:0-17740 GCA_035492865.1 Mycobacterium sp.
AATTTCCATCGCGACACGATTCGGATACGACGGGCCCGTCGGCACCCCTATCCGTGCAACCCTCTCCGAACGGCGTCACATCCAACGGAGGAGTCACGCATGCGCGAACCGACAATGCTGCACCGATTGGCAGCGGAATTCATCGGCACGTTCTGGTTGGTGTTCGGCGGCTGCGGCAGTGCGGTCTATGCCGCGAAGTTCACGTCCGATGGCACCTCACTCGGGATCGGCTTCCTCGGCGTCGCGCTGGCATTCGGGCTGACCGTGCTGACGGGCGTGTATGCGTTCGGCACGATCTCCGGCGGCCACTTCAACCCCGCGGTCACGCTGGGCGCGGCGCTGGCCAGGCGGGTCGAATGGAAAGCGGTGCCGAGTTATTGGATCACCCAGGTGATCGGCGGTTTGGTGGCAGGCGGCGCGATCTGGGTTATCGCCAAGGGACGCCAAGACTGGCCTGGTCGGCACGGCAATATGGCCGCCAACGGATTCGGCGAACATTCTCCAGGAGGTTTCTCGCTGTGGGCAGTGATCATCGCCGAGGTGGTGCTCACCGGTATGTTCCTTTTGGTCATTCTCGGCTCAACCGATGACCGCGCGCCAAAGGGTTTCGCGGGCTTGGCGATTGGCCTCACCCTTACCCTGATTCACCTGATCTCGATCCCGATTTCGAACACGTCGGTGAACCCGGCGCGGTCCACTGGTGTCGCGTTTTTCAACGGCGACGGAGCGCCCGCACAACTGTGGGTGTTCTGGCTCGCACCGCTGTTGGGTGCGGCGATCGCGGGCATCGCCTATCCGTATCTGTTCGGCCGCAACGAGGAGCTGGCCGACCGTCCTGTGCGCGACGACGCCCTCGAGGAGGCGGCGCCTGCCACGTAGTCGCCGTCAGGTCAGGTGGTCGAACTCGCCACTGGCCCAACGGATGTGGGTCTCGGCCGACCGGCGGACGACCTCCTTGGCGGCACGATCGATCTCGTCGCCGCCGAGGGTGTAGAGCCGGTCGTAGTCGAATGGTTCGAGACGCTCGACGATGCGTCGCACCACGGCGGGCGACAATGGCACGTGCTTGGGGAAGTTGCGTTGGAAGGACACCCAATCACGGGCCAGCCCACCGGAAATGCTGTCGCCGACAAGCAGCGTTCCGTCGGCCGTCAGCGCGACGCAACTGCCGCGCATGTGCCCGCCGACGTGGATCAGCGTGACACCGGGCAGCGGTTCGTGCTGCCCCTTCCAGAGTTCGATCACCGGGTCGGTGCGCGGCAGCCACTCCTGATCGAGCGCATTGACGTAGACCGGCACATCACCGAACTCCCTGCTCCAGCTCAGTTGCGCCCCGAACATGTGCGGATGACTGGCAGCGATCGCCGCGATGCCGCCAAGCCCACGCACCAACGAGAGGATCTCGTCGTCGAGATAGCTCGGCGCGTCCCACAACAGATTTCCGCGACCGGTCTGCACCACGAATGACCGGTGCCCGATCGCGAATCGTGGAGTGCGCCGCAGGCTGTGCACCCCGCGGCCATGGTCCACATGCTCAGTCCGGTGCGACTGAGATGCCAACTCCGCCAACGTGGTCCACGCGCCGTGCGGCGGCAGGTCGCCTCGCTCCTCGATGGACACCACCTCGGAGGTGAACACGCAGCTGTCCTCTGGCGGCCTGGTGTCGGATGCCGCATGCTCGACACCACATCCGGTGCATATCCATGTCGTCATGCCACCGAGGGTGGCACCTCAACTTCCGTTGAGGTCAAGCCGTCATTTGACCGGCGCCTTCTTCTTGGCCTTACTGGCGGCCCCGCGCTCTGTCTTGGCCCCGGCGCTCGCCAACTGGCCGCCCGAGTTCTCGAGGTGCGCGCGGACGAACCACTGGAACTTCTCCAGTTCGGCGGCGTGATCGATCAGCATGTCCTGCGTGACGGGATCCGGCTCGTCGGTTTCCTCGATATTCCTGCGGGTGTCCTCGACCACGCCGTCGTACACCAGGTCCAGCGCAGCGAGATGCGCCTGCACGGTGTCACGATCGAGCGAGTAGTCATCCCATGACCGGTCTTCGATGATCGCGCCCGGCGTGCCCTTCGGCGAGAAGCCCAGTGTCGCGATGCGCTCGGCAACCTCGTCTGCGTAGCCGCGCACGAGTTCGACTTGCGGGTCGATCATCTCGTGCACGCCGATGAAGTTCGGGCCCACTACGTTCCAGTGAACGTGCTTGAGAGTCAAGTGCAGATCGTTGTAGCGACTGAGCTGCTTCTGCAGGATCTCGGCGACCTGCGCAGCCTGCTTGTCGGTCATTCCGGGAACGGTGAATTCAGTCATGGGCGGTGGGTACCCGGCCCAGATAGCCGGTAATCACTCCTCAGAGGGCGCGCAGCTTCGGAATGGCTTGGCGCGGCGCTTGGCGTGGGGCATGCGCGGGCCCGGTGACCTCCAACAACCGGACGGCCCGATATCGATGCGGCCGCAACGGCTCGAGCAAGTCCTCCATCGCCGGATCGTCGATCGGCTGGCCGAGCAACCGCCAGCCGACCATCGAGGCGAGGTGGTAGTCACCGACGCTCAACGCGTCGGCGTCGCCAAAAGCACGCTGCGCGGTCTCCGCAGCGGTCCAGATACCCACCCCGGGCAGCGACATCATCGCCGTGCGCGCATCCTGCGGCGTGCGGGTAATCAGCCGCTCCAATGACTCCGCCCGCTGTGCGCACCCCACGATCGTGCGGGCGCGGCCCGGGTCGACGTTGGCGAGATGAAACTCCCACGACGGCACGCGGCGCCACACCTCGCCCGAGGGCGGTACGCGCATATGGTCGGGCGCGGGACCCGGCGCGGGCGACCCGAATTTGTTCACCAGCGCCCGCCACGCGCGGCGCGCGTCCTTGCCGTACACCCGCTGCTCGAGGATGGCCGGCACCAGCGCCTCCAGCACCCGGCCGGTGCGGCCCAGCCGCAGATGCGGCATCCGTCGATGCGCCTCCGCGATGGTCGGTTCGGTTGGTGTGAATCCCGACACGTCGTCATCAGCACCCAGTTGCGTCGGCAGCGTCTCGGTGAATTCCGTTGCGCCGCTTCCCCACGCCTCACAGTCGACGGTGTTGGGTGCCGACTTCGAGATGCGCGCCGTGACAGGTCCGCTGCGCATCACGCTGGTCCGCCAGATGGCTCCGTCGTCCGCATCGTGGTAGCACGGATCGCCGCGACCGCGGCGCAGCGGCGACAGGGTCAGGCCTGGACTGGCCGGCCCGTCGAACTCGACGCTGACCGATCGATGCACCGGTCCAGGCTATGCGACGCTGATGTCCGCCTTGTCCGGATAGAACGCGACGTGGCCTGCGATCTGCCCGACCGCCGGATACGGCTGTTCGTAGGTCCAGATCACGTCGTCGACGGTGTCACCCGCCTGGGTCACGACGTGGTAGTAGCTCGCGTCGCCCTTGTACGGGCAGTAGGTCTCGGTGTCGCTGGGCTTCAATCGGTCGGCCACGACGTCACTACGGGGGATGTACTGCACCGCGGGATAAGTGGACTCCTGCAGCGTCAACGCGGCGTCGGTGTCGGCGACGACTTCACCGTTGACGCGCACGGTGACGTGCTTGCCGGTCGGTTCGACGGTGATGGGGTGGGCAGCGGTGGGTTCGAGTACGGGTCGGTCACTCATAGAACAGGCAACGCCGCCACGACGGTCCCTGTTCCGCAAACCGCCGATACGATCACGTCATGACTGACCAGGGACCGGCCTGCGCGCAGGCAGACGTGGCCATCGACGCCGACCCGCACGCGGTGTACGCGCTCATCACCGACCTGCCCACCCTCGCGTCCTGTGCCGAAGAGGCCAAGGCGATGAAGTGGCGCAAGGGCGACGCCGCGGTGCCTGGCGCGGTGTTCAAAGGAAGCAACCGCAACGGCATCCATCGGTGGTCGACCAAGTGCACCGTCACCGATGCCGAGCCCGGCAGTGCCTTCGCATTCGACGTCGGGTACTTCGGGATCCCCGTCGCGCACTGGCGCTACGACATCGTGGCCGCCGACGGAGGCTGCCGGGTGACCGAGCGGATGTGGGACCGCCGACCGGGCTGGTTCGTGAAGCCGGGCGGGATTGCCACCGGCGTGATGGACCGCCCGACGGTCAACACCGAGCACATCAAGGTGACCTTGCAACGGCTGAAGGAGAAGGCCGAAAGCTAGTGGGGCCTGCCCGCGATCTTGTCGGCAACCACGGCGATCGGCGACGTTGTCGGGCGACCGCGGCCCTCATGCCAGTCGGCGGCCTTGTACGCGAGGTACATGCCGCGCACACCGATCCAGCGCAGCGGTTCGGGTTCCCAGTTTCGTGACCGGTGCCCGACCCACGGCAGCTCGGTGAGCGGGCTGCGCTGATCGAGCACCAGTTCCGCCAGGGTGCGGCCCGCGAGGTTGGTGGCGGTGACACCGTGCCCGACGTATCCGCCTGCCCAGCCGAGACCCGTCGCCTTGTCGAGGACGATGCTCGCCTCCCAGTCACGCGGCACGGCCAGCACGCCGCACCAGCCGTGAGCGATCGGGACGTCTGAGACCTGCGGCAGGATCGTGTGCAGGATCGCGGTCAGGTGCTTGATGGTCCGCTCGGGCACTGCGCCGTCGACGTCGGTGCGCGAGGCATACCGGTAGGGCACGCTGCGTCCGCCGATGGCGATCCGGTCGTCGACGGTGCGCTGGGCGTAGAAGAAGCCGTGCGCGGTATCGCCGACGGTTTCGCGGCCCGCCCAGCCGATCGACGCCCAGACGCTCTCGGGAATCGGATCGGTGGCGATCATCGAGCTGTTCATCGGTAGCCACCGACGACGCAGCCCCTGCATGCGCGCGGTGAAGCCCTCGGTGGCGCGCAACACGATCGGCGCGCTGACCGTGCCGAGCGGTGTGACCGCGCGGCCCTGCTCGATCGTGGTGACCGGTGAGTTCTCGTAGATGTCGACGCCGAGCCGCTCGACGGTCGCCGCAAGGCCGCGCGCCAGCACGGCGGGTTGGATCCGTGCACAGTGCGGCGTGTGGTAGGCCGACACCACGCCATCGAACTGAATGCGTTCGGCCGCTTCGGCTTTGGTCAACGGTGCAATGCCGTCGACCTTCCAGCTCAGTTCCTCGTCGATTTCGGCGGCCAGCCGCGACGCCTGCGCGGCATTGCGGGCGATCTGCATGGTGCCGCCCTTGACGATGCCCGCGTCGATGCCCTCGGCCGCCGCCACGTCGACGACTTCGTCGATGGCCTCGTTGAGCGCCTGTTGCCAGGCCAGCACACCGTCGCGGCCGTACAGCTGCGCCATCCGGTTGCGGTCGCCGGGCACCAGCCCTGAGAGCCAGCCGCCGTTGCGGCCCGACGCACCGAACCCGGCGAAGCGGGCCTCGAGGACGACGATGCGCAGCGACGGGTCCGCCCGCTTCAGGTAGTAGGCCGTCCACAGTCCGGTGTATCCGGCGCCGACGATGCACACGTCGGCGTCGCGGTTTCCTGGCAACGGCGGGCGCAGCGGCGGGTAGTCGGTGAACCAGTTCGAGACGCGACCGTTGACGGGGCTTGCGGTGGGCACCGTCCGATTCTGCAGCACCCGGGCACTTGTCGGACCGCCGGTGCAGGCTGGCCGCACCGACGACAGAAAGAGACGCGGCATGTGCTGGATGTGCGATCACCCCGAAGCAACGCGCGACGACTACTACGACCTGTTGCAGGGGCGGATTCGCAAAGAGGGCTGGGCGATTGAGTACGTCGAAAGTGACCGCAGGCCATACGCTTACACGGTCGGGCTGCATGACTGGGACGTTCCCGAATTGCTGGTCACCGGCGTGTCACCGCAACGTGCGCTGCGGTTGCTGAACACGATGGCCCGCAAACTCGTGAGCGGCGAGGCGCTGGCACCAGGACAGCAGATCTCACTGCCCGGCGGACCGCTCATCGAGATCGTCGAGGTGGACCACCCGGACGCTCACATGGGCTGGGCGGTGGCGTTCGGCGGGCCCCAGATCCGCGCGCTGCAGTTGGTGTGGGCCGATGGTCGCGGTCGCTGGCCGTGGTCGGCGCGGTTCGCCGACGGACGGGCGACGCAGCCGGTGCTGGGTTGTCGGACCCTCGGCGCAAGCTGGCCGTAACTACGACAGGAAGGTGCTGTCATGTGCCGACAGTGCGACAACCCGAGCGACAGCGACGCTGAGGAAGACATCGACGGCCTACGTGAATGTGTGCGCGAGCACGGTTGGGTGATCAAATACGTCGAGGACGCGCAACGCCCTTACGCCTATACCGTCGGATTGCACCAGTTCGGTCTGCCCGAATTCCTGGTGACGCGGGTTACGACAGAGCGAGCACTGGCACTGCTCGACTACTTCGTCCAGGACGCCATCACCGAGGGGACCCCGAGACCGGGCGATCGAGTTGTCCTCGCCGACACTGCACAGATCGAAGCCGTCCACGTGGACCATCCAGATGCCCACCTGGATCTTGCGGTTCTGCTGTTTGGACCGAAAGTGCGTGCGGTGCAACTTGTCTGGACTGACATGTACGGCCGCTGGCCGTGGGACAAACAGTTTGATTTCGACGGCCTACGGCAGCCGGTGCTGGGCGTCCGGTCGAAGGTTGCATGAGAGGAAGGTGCGGTCATGTGCTGGCAGTGCGACAACCCCAACGGCACCACCGAGGAGTACCTCGACGAACTCCGCGCGTCGATCCGGATTCACGGTTGGGTGGTGCAAAGTGTCGACGGTGATCGGCTCCCATTCGCCTACACGATCGGGCTGCACGACCGCGGCCTGCCCGAGCTGTTGGTGACGGGCATGTCGGGTGAGAACGCTGCGCGCGTGCTGAACGATGTCGCGGTGGCTGCACTTGGCGGTCGCGTTTTCCTGCCAGGCGCGCACATCGCGGTGGGCGACGGTCCGCTCCTGGAGATCGTCGAGGTCGACCATCCCGACGCGCACCTGAATTTCGCCGTGGCACTTGGCGGTCCGGATATTCGGGCGTTGCAACTGGTGTGGCCGGACGAGCGTGGCCGCTGGCCTTGGGCCGCGGGTTGGGGTCAGGGCCGGCGCCGCCAGCCCGTGCTGGGCGTTCGGGCTCAGAAGGCGTAGCGGTGGTACTGGGCCATGTAGCGCAGCACCGGCGCCACCTTCATCGCCTTGAGCGTCCACCGGTAGTACCAGGGCACGTGCTCGAACGCATCTGAATCGAGGGCGGATACCCATGACAGCAGCCGAAGCCCGGGCACCGCCTCGATGATGTCGTCAGGTCCGTCGATGCCCCAGTGCAGTGTCGCCCCCGAACGCCGCACCACCGTGTTGGTCCACTGCGATTTGATGCCCAGCCGGTTGAACGCGTCGAACTGCAGCTCGCCGGAGGGGGCGTGGTCGACGACGCGGCGCAACAGCGCGATGCCGTCGTCCTCGGTCAGGTACATCGTCAGGCCCTCGCCGATCATCAGGATCGGACGGTCGCGCGGAATCTCGGCGAACCAGGCCGGGTCGGTGACTGACGCGGCGATGACGCGGTAGTGGTCGTGGGCGGGGTAGAGCTGCTGGCGCAGGTGGGCGACGTCTGGATAGTCGACGTCGTACCACTCGACCCCGGGCCCGGGATCCAGCCGGAAGAAGCGGGCGTCAAGGCCGCAGCCCAGGTGCAGCACCACGGCCTCGGGGTGCACGTCGAGGAACTGGCGCGCCCAGCGGTCGAAGTGCGCGCTGCGGGTCGTCACCGCAGGCGAGTTCGTGGCGGTGATAGAGGTCTTTTTCCAGTCGTAGTCGATGCGATCGACGATGTCTTTCGCGAACCGATCACCGAGGATCGGGTTCGGCAGGTCGGCGTCCAAGGCCTTGGCGTAGAACGTGGCCAACATGGTCTGCGGCGCACCGGACAGGTCTACGTGCAGTTTCTCCGTCACGCCATCCGACGTTAGTCCCCGTGACGCTGGGCGCGCCAACGACTGAACACCCCTCGGCGCGCCGTTCAGGCGAATCAGCTGTGGCTGTTCGCGATTCGAACTCAGGCCGTCTTGCTCTTTCGCTTGGCGTCGCGCAGACCAACCCAGAACCGGGCGGCTTCTCGGATCGACTCCTCCACCGGCCTTGGCTCCCAACCCAATTCACGAACGGCCTTGCCGTGGTCTACCGGCGCTTCGGCGCGCATCAGCCGCAGCGAGCCCATCGACAGCTGCTCGTCGGTGCCGCGCAGCTTGGCCTTGACGCTGCCCGCCGCCGCCAGTGCGTACGACACCGGAAGCGGAATCGCCTTGGTGGGCGCCGGAACTCCCGCCGCCTCCGCGGCGATGCGCACCACATCGGCGTTGCTGATCATCTTCTCCGAAATCAGGTACCGCTCACCGATTCGGCCGCGCTCGGCGGCCAGGATCATCGCGCGCGCCGCGTCCTGCACCCCGACTGCTTCGAGTTCGATGCCGCTCATCACGAAGGGCAGCTTGCCGAACGCCGCACCCGCGATGATCGCACCGTGTGGGGTGCGTCCCCAGTCACCGGTTCCGTACGTCGTCGACACGCACATCGCAACCGCGGGCAGCCCGTGTTCCTTGGCGTAGGTCAGCACGAGGTTCTCGGCCTGCACCCTCGACCGGACATACGGCGTCAGCCCGCGATCGATGATTGTGTCGTCCTCGCTGGCCACCCGCCCGCGACGGCGTCCGACGGTCACGTAACTGCTGGTGAAGATAAACCGGTGCAGGCCCGCATCTTTGGCGACCTCGAGCACGTTGCGCGTGCCGTCGACGTTGGTGTGGAACAGCGGTGCTGGATCACGCAGCCAGCCGCGGGTATCGACCACGCAGTAGTAGACGTCGTCGACGCCGGTCATCGCCTCGCGCAGCGTGTCGTTGTCCCAGATGTCGCCCTGGTACCGCGTGACGGGCAGGTCGTCGATGCCCACCGTCATCGCGTTCGGCCGCACCATCGCACGGACCTCGTGTCCGTCGGAGACAAGCTGCCGGGTGACGTGTGAGCCGAGGAATCCGTTGGCGCCGATGACCAGCTTCGCACTCACTTGTTTCCTCCGAACTGGCGCAGCCACTCCGCGGCCTCGTCGGGGAGCGTGCCGAGTTCCTGCGCCTTGCGGCACCACTTCCTCGTCGCGGAGACGAACCGCAGCGGGTTGTAGATGTCCTCCTGGCGGCACCACTGACCGTCGCCTGCATAGGTGAGGATCGAGATGTTGGTGGCGCTGATGATGGTGCCGTCACCGGGGTCGCGCATCGGGTTGTCCAGCTCGCAGATGATCCGGCCGGTCGACTCGTCGATCACCGACCACAGCGACGGGAACGACGTCATGTAGCTGCCGGGGAAGGTCTCCATGGTCGCCCAGATCCACGGTCGCACCTCGTCGCGACCGTGCATGGTGCCCATCGCGTGCTCGACGTACGTCACGTCGGGTGAGTACTGGTCAACCCAGGGATCCCAGTCGCGGGTCTGGGCGGCCCGGTCGACCGTCGCCTCGAACTTCTCGAACGCCGCGGCCAGCTCGTCACGGGTGAACGTCTTGCTCGTCACACCCAGAACTAGAACACGTTCTACCTGTATTTGTCGAGCTTCGGTCGTATCGTCAGGAAGGTGAAGGCCCTGCTCGGGGTTCTCTTCGCGCTCGCTGTCGTCGTCGGTTGTGCGCCGCAGTTGCATGGGAAGAACGTCGCGGGACTCGTCGACATCGGCAACGGCCGCGTGATGTTCCTGAGCTGTCAGGGCGCCGGCTCGCCGACGGTGTTCATCATCCCCGGCAAGGGCAGCGACGCCGAAGCCTGGAGCACGGTGGTCCCTGCGGTCGCCAGGGTCACCAGGGTCTGCGCCTACGACAGGCCCAACACCCGGCAGGACGGTTCCAACCGGTCCACCCCCGTGCCACAACCGCACACCGTTGCGCAGGACGTCGACGACGTGGTGGAACTGGTTGCGGCGGCCAGACTTTCGACTCCGATGGTGGTTGTCGCGCACTCCTACGGCGGACTCATCGCCGATCTGTTGACCCGGACCCACCCAGAGTTGGTCAGCGGTCTTGTTTTCGTCGACCCGACATCGGAGTATCTGCCGCGACTGGGCCGCCCTGACCAAGACGCCGAGTTCGACCAGGCGGCGCGAAGTCCGACACCGGATCCCGAAGGCGAGGCGTTCTTCGCCGACGACGCGTTCGCCGCGCTGAAGGCAGCCCCACCGTTGCCGTTACCGCGGGTGCCCGCGGTCGTGCTGAGCTCCGACATCTTCCCGCCGCGTGCGAGTGCCGACCCGCAGGGCTACACCAAGTACCAGATTCACCGGGCGAACAGCCTGCTCGCCGAGACGTTGTGGGCGGACAACGTGATCGTCGGCGGCAGCGGGCACAACATGATGCTGTATCAGCCACGGGCGATCGCCGCCAAGACCATCGCGATGGTGGAAGGGGTGCGCTCGGGGGCTAGGCGCCGCTGAGCACCTTCCGGTCGCCGAGCGGGCTCTGCAGCGGCACGACGAGCGTGCCGGTCACCGCGAGCATGATGCACATCCGGCCTGCGGACGCCGGCAGCGAACCGCCCTTGAGGTCGACGGTGACGCTCTCGGCGGTCTCATGCGTCGTCGCGTGCACGCCGTTGCAGGCCGGCGTGCCGGTGGTGAAATGCACCGCGACGGCCCGGTCGCCGCCGACGCGACTCCACGACTCGACCGGCATCGGACGCGCGTCGACGATCGATGAATTGTCGGTGAAAACAACCCCGTCGGCATCGGGTGCCTCGGGTGGCGCGATCGGGTCGGCCGACGCGGTGGGAGCACCCCATACGGCGATCACCAGGCCGGCGACGAGAACGACTGCGCGCATGAATTTACGTTAGCGACAGACACGGATTAACCGGACGCGGCGCGCGGTTATAAAGACACTATGTCGCAGCAATACAACAACAATCCGGAAGCGGTCACTGCGCTGTCGCCGGAGCAGTACTACGTGACGCAGAAGAACGGCACGGAACGGCCCTTCACCGGCGAGTACTGGGACAACCACGAGCCCGGTATCTACGTCGACGTGGTGTCGGGCGAGCCGCTGTTCGCGTCGGTCGACAAGTTCGACAGCGGCACCGGCTGGCCCAGCTTCACCAGGCCCATCGAGTCCGCCAATGTGATCGAGAAGCGCGACTTCTCGCATCTGATGATCCGCACCGAGGTGCGCTCCAAGCACGGGGACAGCCATCTCGGCCATTTGTTCAACGACGGGCCGCGTGCCGAAGGCGGGTTGCGCTACTGCATCAACTCGGCTTCGCTGAGGTTCATCCACCTCGACGATCTCGAAGCCGAGGGATACGGCGAGTACAAGAAGCTGTTCACAACGGAGGAGTCATCGTGACCGATTACAAGAAGGCGATTCTGGCAGGTGGCTGCTTCTGGGGCATGCAGGACCTGATCCGCAAGCAACCCGGCGTCGTCGACACCCGTGTCGGCTACACCGGTGGTCAGAACGCGAACGCGACGTACCGCAATCACCCGGGCCACGCCGAGGCGATCGAGATCACCTATGACCCGGCGCAGACGGACTTCCGCAATCTGCTGGAGTTCTTCTTCCAGATCCACGATCCGACCACGAAGGACCGCCAAGGCAACGACGTCGGCACCAGCTATCGGTCGGCGATCTTCTATGTCGACGACGAGCAGCAGCGCGTTGCGCTGGACACCATCGCCGACGTCGACGCATCAGGCCTGTGGCCGGGCAAGGTGGTCACCGAGGTGACGCCCGCGAGCGACTTCTGGGAGGCCGAACCCGAGCACCAGGACTACCTGGAGCGCTATCCCAGCGGGTACACGTGCCACTTCCCGCGGCCCGGCTGGAAGCTGCCAAAGCGCGCTGAGGTCTAGGCAGCGCGGCGGCGCACCGTGATGAGGCCGCCGTCCTTGGGCGTGAAGGCGATGCCCCGGAAGTGAACCTTCTCGTCCGGGGCGTCGTCCGTCTCGATCACGAAGTGCCGCAATATCGTTCGCAGCACGACGTCCAACTCGACGTTCGCGAACGCCGCGCCGATGCAGCGCCGCGTTCCCCCGCCGAAGGGCACCCACGCCGTCGGTGTCCTGGTGCCCACAAACCGGTCCGGATCGAAGCGTTCGGGGTTCGGGAACACATCCGCGTTGGCGTGCACGTTGGCGATCGCGATCATCACGGTGTAGCCGTGCGGAATCCGGAAGTCGCCGACATCGAAGTACGGCGCCTGGACGTGGCGTCCCGAGAAGTCGATCACCGTCCGGTTGCGTTGCAGCTCTTGGATGGTGGCCTGGCGATACTCATTGCCGCCCCCGTCGTTCTCCTCGACCAGCTTGCCGAGAACGGCGGGATGGCGGCGCAGCCGTTCGAACGCCCACCCCAACGTCGACGCGGTGGTCTCGTGCCCTGCGCCCAACAGCGTCAGCAATTCGTCAGAAACATCCTGACGCGACATCGGGGTGCCGTCCTCGTAGGTGCTGCGCAGCAGCAGCGCAAGGATGTCGGTGCGCTCTTCGAGCAGCGGGTCGGCTTGGGCCTTGTCGATGAGGGCGAACACCGTGCGGTCGAAGTTGCGGCGGAATTCCGCGAGCTTGCCCCACGGGCTGTGTCGCCCCGTACTGAACGGCGGCTCCGGCAGCGTGGCCATCCGCGACCCCAGCTCGGCCCACGGCGGAATGATCTCGCGCAGGAAGTCCAGTTCCGCGCCGTCGGCCCCAAACACGGTGCGCAGGATGACATTCAGCGTGATCCTGTTCATCGGTTCGAGCGTTCGGATCTGCTGGCCCTCGGGCCAGTTGGCCGTCTCGCGCAGCGTTTCCTCTTCGATGACCTTTTCGTAGTTCTTGATGCTCTGCCCGTGGAACGGCGGGGCCAGCAGCTTGCGTCGGGCGCGGTGTTCCTTGCCGTCCAACGCGAAAACCGAACCAGGACCGAAGATCCTGCTGAGGTTCGGTTTCACGTTGATCAGGTCATCGGTGCTCGCGAGAAACACCTGGCGCGCCAACGCGGGGTCGGAGACCACCACGCTGCGACCGAAGAACGGAACGTTGATCGCGAACACCGAGCCGTACCGTTTGCCCGCGTAGCGCAAGAACCTGCGGCGGAACGCAGTCATCAGGACCATCTGAACGGGCTTGGGTAGCCGTACGGCAGGTGGTGTCCTGGCAGGAGCTGGCGGGGTCTTCGCTTCGACGGTCACTGCGGTGTCTGTCATGCGTAATCACTCCCAGCGTATCCCTGGTACTTCGGTGTACCGTGGGTGTTTGTAGTACGGTACCGCTTGGTACCACCCAGCGCAAGGGATGTGAGGCGGCGAATGACGACAGCGCTCGACAGGGCCGCCGCCGTGGATGACGCCTTCCGCGACCGATTGCTGGACGGGCTGGCCGCATCGATTGGTGAGCGCGGGTATCGCGACACCACGGTTGCTGACATCGTCCGGCACGCGCGCACCAGCAAGCGCACCTTCTACGAGCAGTTCGCCAGCAAGGAAGAGTGCCTGATCGAGCTGCTGCGCAGGAACAACGAGGATCTGATCGCCTCCATTCAGGCGGCCGTCGACCCCGAGGCGGACTGGCAGCACCAGATCGGCCAGGCGGCCCAGGCCTACGTCGACCACATCGGGTCGCGGCCTGCGGTCACGCTGAGCTGGATCCGCGAGGCGCCCGCACTCGGGGCGGTGGCCCGGCCGCTGAATCGGCGTGCCATGGAGGCGCTGACCGACATGCTCGTCGGCCTCACCGACAGTCCCGGCTTCCGGCGCGCCGACCTGTCGCCGATCTCCCGCCCGCTGGCACTGATTCTGCTCGGCGGATTGCGGGAGTTGACCGCGCTGTTCGTCGAGGACGAGCGTGACGTGCAGGGCATCGTCGAACCGGCGGTCGCGGCGGCGACCGCGATCCTGGGCCACCGCTAAGTCACTGCCGGAGATCAACTCAAAATCAGCCGCGCCGACTTCTCCAACCGATCCGCAATGACGGCATACGAGGCATAACCCATGCCCGCGCGCACCAGCGCGCCGGAATACAGCATCTCGAGCGAGTCGATGATGTCCGGATCGGTGTCGGGCCCCAATGCGGCGGCCAACCGGTCACGGATCTCACGACCGATTCGCAGCCGCAGCACCTCGACGTCCGGATCTCTGCCGAGTAGTGCATTCGTGACGGCACAAGCGAATTCAGGCTCATCAGCGACCAACAGCGAGATGTGGCGAAGCACGTCGACCACACGCGTGGCCGCATCGTCCGAGTCGTGCGCCGCGGGTGGCGACGCGGCCAGCCGACGCCAGAACACCTCGGCGACGAGGTGCTCCTTCGACGAGAAGTACGTGTACGCAGTGGCCGACCCGACGCCGGCTTCGGCGGCCACCCTGCGCACCGTCAGACCGGCAAAACCTTCCCGACTCAACAGATCCAGCGCGGCGCGGCCAAGGCGATCGACGGTGTCGGCCTGCTTGGCCGTCAGGCGGCGCCGAGTCGACTCCAAGACCGGATCGGACACGTGTCCGGACGCTACTACAACCGCCATCTACCAGCAACGGTAAGTTGGATCCCGATGAGCCGCACAGATGAACTCTTCACCCTCGCCGACCAGGTCACCGGCTTCATGCCCGCCGAAGAAGGGCGCGAGCTGTACGACACCGCCGTGCGATACCTCGGCGACGGTATCGCCGTGGAAATCGGCACGTACTGCGGTAAGTCCACGGTGCTACTGGGGGCGGCCGCGCAGCGAACGGGCGGGGTGATCTACACGATCGACCATCACCACGGTTCCGAGGAGCATCAGCCGGGGTGGGAGTATCACGACGCGTCGATGGTGGATGACGTGACGGGACTGTTCGACACACTGCCGACATTGCGGCACACGCTGGACGCGGCGGGACTGGACGACCACGTGGTCGCAATCGTCGGGAAATCGCCCGTCGTCGCCCGCGGCTGGCGAATGCCGTTGCGGCTGTTGTTCATTGACGGTGGCCACACCGAAGAGGCGGCGCAGCGCGACTTCGACGGCTGGGCCCGCTGGGTCGACGTCGGCGGCGCGCTGATCATCCACGACGTATTCCCGGATCCGAACGAGGGCGGGCAGGCGCCGTTCCACATCTACCAGCGCGCGCTCGGCACCCAACAGTTCCGCGAGGTCTCGGCGACGGGGTCGATGCGGGTGCTGGAACGCGCATCGGGCACGCCCGGCCAGGTGTTGTAACAACCGACACTTCCCGTGCATTGACTCGACGTCTGCCGCGGCTATGGTCGCCGCGCCATGACGACCGCCGCGAAGTTGCCTCCCGGCCCCCGCCTGCCCCGGGCGGTTCAGGGACTGCTGGCCCTGACCGACCGACGAATCGCGTTGCAGATGGTGCGCCGCCGGTACGGGTCGGCGTTCACGCTTGATCTGCCGATCTTTGGACAGCTCGTTGTGCTCAGCGATCCCAGCCACATTCGTCAACTGTTCCGGGCTCCGCCCGATGGCGCGGAAACGACCGACACCAATCTCGGTCGCGTGATGGGACCGAATTCGATGTTTGCGCTCACCGGCGACCGGCACCGCGCGCAACGCAAATTGCTCACCCCGTCGTTCAACGGGCGACGGTTGGCCGCCTACGAGACGATCATCGAACGCGAAGCGACCGACGAGTTCAGCACCTGGCCGCAGGATCAGACCTTCCCGGCAATGCCGTCGATGATGCGGATCACGCTCAACGTGATTCTGCGCGCGGTGTTCGGCGCTGAGGGACAGGAGCTGGAGCGGTTGCGCGAAGTGCTGCCGCCGGGCATCAAACTCGGGTCGATGCTCTCGCTGGTCCCTGTGCCGCAATGGGATTGGGGGCGGTGGAGTCCATGGGGCCGGTTCTTCGGTTATCGCCGTGAGTACGACACGATCGTGGACCGCCTGATCGAAAAGGCGCGGGCCGACCCCGGTCTGGGGGCCAGGGACGACATGTTGGCCCTGATGCTGCAGAGCCGCTATGAGGACGACTCACCGATGACTCGCGACGAGATCGCCGACGAGTTGATCACCATGCTCGCGGCCGGTCACGAGACGACCGCGACCTCCCTGGCGTGGGCGGTGGAGCGACTGCAGAGACACCCCCAGCTGCTTGATCGCCTGGTCGCCGACCTCGATGCCGGATCAGAGGAACTGTTGAACGCCACCGTCTTTGAGGTGCTGCGCTGCCGTCCGGTGATCGACACCACGTTCCGTCAGGTCAAGGCGCCGACGCTGGAGATCGGGCCATGGACATTCCCGGAGGGCCAGACGCTTGTCGCGAGCATCGGACTGCTGCACGCCGACGAATCCGTGTTCCCCGACGCCAGGCGGTTCGATCCCGATCGATTCATCTCGCGACGCCCCGACCCTGCGGAGTGGATCCCCTACGGTGGCGGCGTTCGCCGCTGTATCGGCGCAGCCTTCGCCACCATGGAGATGCGCGTGGTACTGCGAACCCTGTTGCGCGACTACGCTATTCGTCCCTCGAAAACCCGCGACGAGGGCTGGAAGTCGCGCAGCGTGGCGCTGGCGCCGTCTCGCGGCGCGTTGGTGCGCGTGCGGCGCCGCTAGCCCGACTTGCCTGCGCTGCCGGTAGCTCCGGTTGCGCCAGTGCCACCCGCGTTCCCGTCGTCGCCTTTGCTGCCGGTGCCGGTATCGCCGACTCCACCCGCACCGCCGGTGCCGGCCTTTCCGCCGGTGCCGCCCGCACCGCCCTGTCCGCCCGCGCCTGCGGCGCCGCCCGCCCCGGTGCCTCCGACGAAGCCACCTGTTCCCGCTGCCCCACCGGTGCCGCCCGTACCGCCAGCGCCGCCGGTTCCGCCGGTCCCGCCGTCACCACCCTTGCCGCCGGTTCCGCCGATGGCAGCGGCTTCGTCAGAGACCGTGGCTCCGCCGCCGGTCCCTCCCGCACCGCCCGCACCGCCGACCGCGCCGGTCCCACCGGTGCCTCCGACGCCGCCTGCGCCGCCCGCACCGCCGGTCCCGGCGAGCAGACCACCTTTGCCGCCCGAGCCGCCAGAGCCACCGGCCCCACCGGCCCCACCCTCCGCGCCGCCGCCGCCGGCACCGCCGGCGCCACCGGCACCGCCAACAGACGACTGGCCCTCTGTGACGAAAGTGAGGCCACCATTGCCGCCATTGCCGCCGGACGCACCGGTGCCGCCGGTTCCTCCTGCGCCGCCTGTGCCGCCTGTGGAACCGGCTTTGCCGATGGCGTAGCCGGCGTCGCCACCGTTACCGCCGGGTGCGCCGGATCCGCCTGCGCCGCCCTCACCGCCATTTCCACCGGTGCCGACACCAGATGGGTTGGCCCACGATCGCCCGCCGTTGCCTCCGTCCCCGCCGGGGGCGCCGGGACCGCCGGCACCGCCCTTGCCGCCTTCGCCGCCGATCCCGTTGGGATCTCCCTCTCTCGGGTCCACGCCGTCCCCGTCGCCGCCGAGGCCGCCCTTGCCGCCGGCCTGTCCGTCCGCGGTGCCTGGTTGTCCGGGCTCGCCGGGTCCGGCCTGACCACCGTTCTCGGCCGGGGTTCCTCTTCCGCCGTTGGCGGCGGGGGTGGTTGGCGGTAGCGGGCCGGGATTGACGCCGGCCTTGCCGGTGGCGCCCTGACCTCCCGCACCACCGATGCCGCCGTTGCCGATCAATGCCCCGCCGTTACCGCCACTGCCACCGTTGCCCGCCACCCCGCCATTCGCGTCGGCGGCCACCCCCGCGCCGCCGGCCCCGCCATTGCCGAACAATCCGGCATGCCCACCGGCGCCGCCATTGCCGTTGTTGACCCCGGCCACGCCTATGCCGCCGTTGCCGCCG
>DATJIX010000562.1:0-21601 GCA_035492865.1 Mycobacterium sp.
CGCGGGGCGATGGATGCGCGCCTTGATCAGGACCCGCTGCAGCTCCCCCCCATAGGGTGCCTCCGATAGGCCGCCACAGCGCCGGGTGCTGGAGAGGACTTGGTAGTCAGTCCTGAACCAAGGCGGCGCACGCACGAGTAAACCCCACCCGCCTCGCTCTTTGAACCGCCAAGTCGGTTTTGAGGACTTTGGTCCCTCGAGGAAGGGACTTAGGTCCTCCGGTGGCGGCCGGCTTCCGACTAGCCGCTGATCCAGTTGCCGTGGAATCCGTACGGAACACGGTGCGGCAGCTTGATTCTGGCCACTGGCTGTGCGGCGAAGTCCGATGCGTCGATGATCACGAGGTCGCTGCCGTCACGAGCCGGGTCGTACACATAGCCCAGATACCATCCGCTGCTCTCGTCGGCGGGGCCCGCCGTCGACGGCACGAAGACCGCCTCTCCCGGGCCGCCCGGCGCCTCCGCCGTGCCGAATGCGTGCTCGATCGCGGCACCTGAGGTGAGGTCGTAACGGAGCAAGCTCGTGTCACCGACGGAAACCGCGTAACGGGCAGGCAGGGTGGCCAGCCGGTCGTCGATGCGGGGGAACTCCACGGCGCGATCATCGAGCTGGCGTTCGGAAACGGTGCCCGTCTTCAGGTCGATCGTCCAGCTCCACAGCACCCCGGCGGTGTCGAATCCGCCACTGTCACGCCACAGCTCGGGGTAACGAACCGCTTGCAGCACAATGGAATTGCCGTCATCGTAGGCGTTAGCGACGTGGAATACGTAGCACGGATCGATGTCGAACCACCGTACCGGCCCGAACGGGTCGTCGCGGCGCATGACGCCGAACCGCGCGCCGTAGTCGTCACTCCACCGGTAAGGCATATCGCCTTCACCCGTGATCGCGATGTCAAGGTTGAAGACGATCGGTAGGTCCATGAAGATGACGTGCTCTGCCGTCAACGCGAAATCGTGCATCATGGTCTGCGCCTTGACATCCAGCGGCCGGTTGATCGTCAGCTCGCCGTTGGCGTCGGCTCGGTGATAGGTGACGTAGGGCTCGAAAATGCTGCCGTAGCCGAAGAAGTGGAGCTCGCCGGTGGTCGGGCAGATCTTCGGATGCGCGGTCATCGAGTCGACCAGCTTGCCGCCGAAATCGTAGGCACCGAGCGTTTCGAGGTCGTTCGAGATCTGGTATGGCAGCGACGATTCGACCAGCGCAAGGGTCTTACCCGCGTGGTTGACGACGTGCGTGTTGGCCCGGCTGGCCCGAAGGTTGCGGGAGCCGTCGGCGTTGTAGAGCGGGAAGTCGTTCTCGAAGCTGTCAGTCCGTACCCATCGGTTGCGGTACCAGGCGGCACGGCCGCCCTCGATGCGGACCCCGTGGATCATGCCGTCGCCGGTGAACCAGTGCGCGGTCGCCTGTCGCGGGTTGGGCCCGTTGCGCAGGTACCACCCATCGAGTTCTGCGGGAATCGCGCCCTCGACGGGCAGGTCAAAGGCGGTCAATTCGTCGGTCACGGGCGCGTAGTTGTCCTTCTGAAAGAACTCGCCGGTGCCGAACAGGGTCGAAGACTCGGTCATATGCCAAAGATGACATGTCAATAGTGACATGTCAATAGTGGAGGTACGATCAGCGAGTGAGTTTGCGAATCGCGGCCCTCGGCCTATTGGCTCAGCAGCCAGGCAGCGGATACGACCTGCTCAAGGAGTTCGAGAAGTCGATGGCCAACGTGTGGCCTGCCACCCAGAGCCAGCTGTACGGCGAGCTCAACAAGCTGGCCGACGCGGGCCTGATCGAGATTTCCGATATCGGCCCGCGGGGCCGCAAGGAGTACCGGATCACCGATGCAGGGCGTGCCGAACTGCGTCGCTGGGTGACGAATACGCAGGACGACCCGCCGTTCCGCAGCAGCAGTGTGCTGCGGGTCTTCCTGCTCGGCGCGATTCCACGCGCACAGGCCCGCGAACACATGATCGCGATGGCGGCCGATGCCGAAGCCGAGCTCGAGCGATATGAAGAGCTACGTGACGCCGTCGACTGGGACACCGGTGACGACGGCCTGTTCTACGGACGCGCCGCCCTGGAGTACGGCTTGCGGTTGAGCCAGATGGAAGCCGATTGGGCCAGGTGGGTGGTCAACGCCATCGACCGCAGATCGCCGTCGAAAAAAGTGTCAGACATGTGAGGCTCGCCCGCTCCTACCTCTGAGAGCAGCCCAACGGGGGTCGCGACCACAGGAGGAGCACCACATGAACACCAAGCACAATCGCAAGAAGTCCGTTATCGCCGCAATCAGTGCGGCCGCCGCCACCGCGGCGGCACCGGCACTGCTGTTCGCCGGCGCGGGCACCGCACAGGCGGCGTCCACGCTCGACACGGCCAGTGACGCGATGGGCGTCACCGTCCAGATCCAGTCGACGGGCAGTGAAGGCCTGTGCTTCTACAGCGCCGAACCGTGGTTCGGATGGCAGACCGTGAAGCCATTGCCGGTGTACAAGGTTCCGTTCTATCTGCAGGCAAATCAGTCCCACAACCTGTGGTTTCCGGGCATCCAAACCGGGACCACCTGGAAAGCGAAGGTTGAGTGCCCGGTCGGCGGCGTCGACTACTTCAACCCCGTCTACTGAGCACCTTCTCCCGGCGTGGTGGTCGTGACCCGGTCGCGACCACCACGTCTTCAAAGTTGCATCGCGGTTGCATCGCGATAGTTTTCGATATATCGTCAACGTATCGGAAGCGCATAGAGGCGTTTCCCCTCAATCGTTAGGAAACTGACATGACCACCCCATTCACCCCACCTCCCGGCGGCTTCGGCTTCGGCTTCGGCCCAGGCGACCGGCGCGCATTTCACCAGCAGCGCAGGCAGGCCCGCCGCGAGTTTCGCGAAAACCTTCGTGACCATCTGCGCGAGCACGACGCCGTCCACGACGGTCCCTTCGGCCCGGGATTCGGGCCCGGCCGCGGCTTCGGCCCCGGCCGTGGCGGCTTCGAGTTCGGCTTCGATCCGCGCGCCGGTTTCGGCGGTTTCGGCTTCGGTCCTGGCGGCCCACGCGGCCGAGGCCGCGGCGGTCG
Source organism: Mycobacterium sp. (assembly GCA_035492865.1). Classification (GTDB taxonomy): domain Bacteria; phylum Actinomycetota; class Actinomycetes; order Mycobacteriales; family Mycobacteriaceae; genus Mycobacterium. Next base: position 3,061 of record DATJIX010000562.1, read on the forward strand.
CGGACGCGGCAAGCGCGGCGATGTCCGCGCCGCGATCCTCAAGCTGCTGGCCGAACGGCCGATGCACGGTTACGAGATGATCCAGGAGATCGCCGAGCGCAGCCAGAACCTGTGGCGCCCCAGCCCCGGTTCGGTCTACCCCACGCTTCAACTGCTGGTCGACGAGGGCCTGATCAAGGCCACCGAAAGTGAAGGCAGCAAAAAGCTTTTCGAGCTGACCGACGACGGCCGCACCGGCGCCGAGAAGATCGAGACCGCGCCGTGGGAGGAGATCGCCGATGGCGTCGACCCCGCGCACATCACGCTGCGCAGCGCGGTCGCCCAGTTGATGGGCGCCGTCGCGCAGTCCGTGCACACGGCCAACGACGAGCAACAGGAGCGCATCCTCGAGATCGTCAACAATGCCCGCCGCGAGATCTACCAGATCCTCGGCGAGGGCTAACCAGCGATTTGTGTGCGTTGGGGAGCGCTGAGCGCTCCTCAACGCACACAATTCACGTATGGAGACCTACTCGCTCGGTTCATACACAGTCGGCCGCGTCGGATACGGCGCGATGCAGCTTCCCGGTCCAGGTGTGTTCGGGCCGCCGCGTGATCACGACGAGGCGCTTGCCGTGCTGCGACGCGCAATTGAGTTGGGTATCAACCACATCGACACCGCACAGTTCTACGGACCGAACGTCGCCAACGAGCTGATCCGCGAGGCACTGCACCCCTACCCGGCGAATCTCGCGCTGGTGAGCAAGGTCGGGGGCGTACGCGACGACAAGGCCAACTGGTTGCCCGCCCAGCGGCCCGAGCAACTCCGTGCGCAGATCGAGGAGAACCTGACCACCCTGGGAACCGACCGGCTGGCTGCAGTAAACCTGCGCGTGTTCAGCGCCGAGGGCCCGAACGCCCCTGGCGTCGTGGAGGACCGTGAGCTCTTCGACGAACAATTGTCGGCGATGATCAAGGCCCGCGACGAAGGATTGATCGGCGGGATCGGGTTGAGCAGTATCAGCCTCGAGCATTTGCAGATCGCACTCGACCGCACGGAAATCGTCTGCGTGCAAAACGCATACAACCTGGTGGACAGGACGTCACAGCCGATCCTCGACACCTGCCTCGAACACGGCATCGCGTTCGTGCCGTTCTTCCCGCTCGGTTCGGCGTTCGCCCCCGACAATCCGGTGCTCAGCCATCCCGCGGTGCAGAGCGAGGCCGCGAAGCTCGGCCGAACACCGGCCCAGATCGCGCTGGCCTGGACACTGTCGGTCGCCCCCAACGTGTTGCTGATCCCTGGCACGTCATCGGTGGCGCATCTCGAGGAGAACACGGCCGTTGCTGAGATCGAGTTGGAGGACGACATCAAGACTCAACTCGACGACGCGGCTTAGTTACCCCGTTCACAATTCGGGCGGCAGGGAATACTCGAGTCCCTGCCGTCGCTGAATTGTGTTGTCTGGCAACAGGCAACGCAGGTATGCTTACCCTAGCTAACAAATTGACGCGTATAGCCGCGGAAGGAATTGATTGTCAATGAAACCCGCAAAGATCCTCGCCACAATCGCTGTCGCTGGAGGCCTCGCCGCAGGTGCGGTCGGACTCGGATCCGGAGTCGCCAACGCCGACCCGGATTACTGGCACGGTGGCGGACATGGGCACGGCTGGAACGGGCCTCGCTGGGACGACCGCGGATGGCGCGGCGATCCGATCCCCGGCGGCTGGAACGGCGGCTGGGAACCGTGGGGCGGCGTCTGCGTCTTCGGTGCCTGCATCTAAGCGCCGCTAATCGACGTCGACCCAGTCCAGCGTTCGCTGTACGGCTCTCTGCCAGCCGGCATAACCGGCCGAGCGCTGGTCCTCGCTCCACGCGGGTGACCAGCGCTTGTCCTCCTGCCAATTGGCGCGCAGGTCGTCAGGGTTCTCCCAGAATCCGACTGCCAGGCCCGCGGCATAGGCCGCGCCAAGCGCGGTGGTTTCGGCGACTACCGGCTTGACCACGTCGACGCCGAGTACGTCGGCCTGGATCTGCATACACAGATCGTTGGCGGTGATGCCGCCGTCGACCTTGAGCACCTCCAGGTGCACACCGGAGTCGGCCTCCATGGCATCGACGACGTCGCGGCTCTGATAGCAGATCGCCTCGAGCGTCGCGCGTGCGAGGTGTGCGTTGGTGTTGAACCGCGACAGGCCGACGATGGCACCGCGGGCATCCGAACGCCAATACGGCGCAAACAATCCCGAGAAAGCCGGGACGAAGTACACCCCGCCGTTGTCCTCGACTTCCCGCGCCAGTGCCTCGCTGTGCGCGGCATCCGGAATGATGTCCAACTGGTCTCGCAGCCACTGTACGGCTGAGCCCGTCACCGCGATCGAACCCTCCAGTGCATAAACGGGTTTGGCGTCGCCGAACTGGTAGCACACCGTGGTCAGCAGCCCGTTCTCCGAACGCACCATCTTCTCGCCGGTGTTGAGAAGCAGGAAATTGCCTGTGCCGTAAGTGTTTTTGGCCTCACCGGCGTCCAGGCACACCTGCCCGACCATCGCGGCCTGCTGATCGCCGAGGATGCCGGTGATCGGCACCTGGCCGGACAGCGGCCCGTCGTCGCGGGTCACGCCGTAGGACTCGGGAAACGACGACGGCTTGATCTCGGGCAGCATCTGCCGCGGAATACCGAAGAACGACAGCAGCTCGTCGTCCCAGTCGAGCGTCTCCAGGTCCATCAACATGGTCCGGCTGGCGTTGGTCACGTCGGTGACGTGCACGCCGCCGCGCGACCCGCCGGTCAGGTTCCACAGCACCCAGGTGTCGGGGGTGCCGAAGAGTGCGTCGCCCTTCTCGGCATCCGCGCGGACGCCGTCGACGTTTTCCAGAATCCACTGCACCTTGCCCGCCGAGAAGTACGTGGCGGGCGGCAGCCCGGCCTTTCGGCGGATGACGTCGCCGCGGCCGTCGCGGTCGAGCGCCGAGGCGATGCGATCGGTGCGGGTGTCCTGCCAGACGATCGCGTTGTGATACGGCCGCCCGGTGCGCCGGTTCCACACCAGCGCGGTTTCTCGCTGGTTGGTGATGCCCAGCGCGGCCAGGTCGGTGGCCGACAGCTTGGTCTTGTTCAACGCCGACATGATCACCGAAGCGGTGCGTTCCCAGATCTCGACGGGGTTGTGCTCGACCCAGCCGGCCTTCGGCAGGATCTGTTCGTGTTCGAGCTGGTGGCGGCCGACCTCGGCACCGTCGTGGTCGAAGACCATGCACCGTGTGCTGGTCGTGCCCTGGTCGATGGCGGCGACGAACTCGGCCAACTCGTACTCCCCTCTGGTGTGAACTCCAATCGACCATCATGGTCTACATGGCTGCACCGATGATCGACATTGACCGCATGCCCCGGGGCGGGCCGGACGCCTCCTGCCTCGACCGGCTGTTGCAAACCGATGTACCCGAATACCTCGACCGCGATGACGTCGACGACGGTGTGAAGCGCAGCGTGATCCGCGCGCTGGAGTGGGCCGGGGAATTCTTCGGCAACACCGAGAGGTTCGCGCGCATTGTGCTCGACGAGGTGGCCGACGTTCCCGATCCGCGGATCCTGGAGCTGGGCTCCGGTCATGGCGGCTTGTCGCGCAAGCTGCTCGATTGGCACCCCACGGCCGAGCTCACAGTGACCGACGTCGAGAAGCAATCCGTCAAGGCGATCGAAGCGAGCGACCTCGGTGAGAATCCTCGGGCCGCCGTGCGCGAGATGGATGCCACCGCGATCGATGCGCCCGACGGCCAGTTCGACTTGGCGGTGTTCGCGTTCTCGTTTCATCATCTGCCGCCGTCGCTGGCATCGCGGGTGTTCGCCGAGGGCACCCGGGTGGCCGACAAGCTGGTGATCATCGACCTGCCCCGGCCGCCGTCGCCGCTACACCTTGTCCGCCTCGCGGCGATGCTGCCGTTTGCGCCGATCCTGCCGGTGGCGCACGACGGCGTGATCAGTTCGCTGCGCTGCTACAGCCCGTCAGCGTTGCGCGCGCTGGCCGCGCACGCTGATCCGTCGATCGAGGTGCAATTGCGGGGCGGGCTGATGAATCCGCAGGTTGTGGTGGCCACCCGCCGATAGGCTCGGCTCTGTGGGCGAAGAAGTAAAGCAGACCGACTTTACCCGCGAACACCGCCGCGAGTACCGGCGCAAGGTGCAGTTGTGCCTGGACGTGTTCGAAACGATGCTCGCCCAGTCCAGTTTCGAGTTCGATCGTCCGCTCACGGGCATGGAGATCGAATGCAATCTCGTCGACGCCGAATACCAGCCCGCGATGAGCAACCAGGAAGTGCTGGCGTCGATCGCCGACCCGGCCTACCAAACCGAGTTGGGCGCCTACAACATCGAATTCAACGTTCCGCCAAGGCGATTGCCCGGTCGCTCCGCGCTGGAACTGGAGGCCGACGTACGCGCCAGCCTGAACGCCGCCGAAGAGAAGGCCAACTCAAACGGGGCGCACATCGTGATGATCGGCATCCTGCCGACCCTTATGCCCGAACACCTTTCGGGCAGTTGGATGAGCGAGTCGACCCGCTACCAGGCCCTCGAGAACTCCATCTTCACCGCCCGCGGCGAGGACATCCTGATCGACATCGAAGGCCCGGAGCGACTGAGCCTGCAGCTGGCATCGATCGCACCGGAGTCGGCATGCACCAGCATGCAACTGCATCTGCAGGTCTCCCCCGCCGATTTCGCAGACAACTGGAACGCGGCCCAGGTGCTGGCGGGCCCGCAGCTGGCGCTCGGCGCCAACTCGCCGTACTTCTTCGGTCACCAGCTGTGGCCCGAAACCCGCATCGAGCTGTTCACACAGGCCACCGACACCCGCCCGGACGAGCTCAAGACACAGGGCGTGCGCCCGCGGGTCTGGTTCGGCGAGCGGTGGATCACGTCGATCTTCGATCTGTTCGAGGAGAACGTCCGCTACTTCCCGTCGCTGCTTCCCGAACTGTCCGACGAGGATCCTGTAGCCGCTCTCGCGGAAGGGCGTACGCCGCAACTGGCCGAGCTTCGGCTGCACAACGGCACGATCTGGCGGTGGAACCGGCCCGTCTACGACGTGGTCGACGGCAAACCACACCTAAGGGTGGAGAACCGAGTGCTGCCCGCCGGGCCGACCGTTGTCGACATGATGGCCAGCGCGGCGTTCTACTACGGCATGTTGCGGACCCTGTCCGAGGAAGACCGTCCACTCTGGACGAAGATGAGTTTCGCTGCGGCACAACATAATTTCGTCGCAGCCGCGCAGCACGGAATGGAGGCGCGACTGTACTGGCCCGGCCTCGGTGAGGTGACGCCCGATGAGCTGGTGCTGCGCAAGCTCCTGCCGATGGCCGACGAGGGTCTGCGCCGCTGGGAGGTCTCGGGCGACGTGCGGGACCGGTATCTCGGCGTGATCGAGGGCCGCGCCAAGACCGGGCGCAATGGCGCGGCATGGCAGGTGTCGACCGTGCGGGCGTTGCAGGAACGGGGCATGACCCGGCCCAAAGCGCTGGCCGAGATGCTGCGAATGTACTGCGAGCGGATGCACAGCAACGAGCCCGTGCACACCTGGGACGGCCCGGACTAGGTTGGGTGCCATGACATCTGACGACGTGATGGACTGGGACGGCGTATACCGGCAGGAAGGTGTATTCACGGGCCCACCGCCGTGGAACATCGGCGAACCGCAACCCGAACTGGCGGCGCTGCACCGCGACGGCAAGTTCCGCAGCGACGTGCTCGACGCGGGCTGTGGATACGCCGAGCTGTCGCTGGCCCTTGCCGCAGACGGCTACACCGTCGTGGGTATCGACCTGACGCCGACGGCCGTCGACGCCGCCACCCGCGCCGCACAGGAGCGCGGCCTGGCCAACGCGACATTCGTCCAGGCCGACATCACCAGCTTCACCGGATACGACAATCGCTTCAACACGGTGCTCGACAGCACGCTGTTTCACTCGCTGCCGGTCGAGGGCCGCGACGGTTATCTGCGCTCGGTACATCGCGCGGCGGCGCCGGGTGCCTCCTACTTCATCCTCGTGTTCGCCAAGGGCGCGTTTCCCGCCGAGCTGGAGACCAAGCCCAACGAGGTCGACGAGGACGAGTTGCGCGACGCGGTGTCGAAATACTGGGAAATCGACGAAATCCGGCCGGCGGCAATCCACGCCAACGCGATGGAGATGCCGGACGCCCCGTTCGAGATGCCGGACCACCCGACAGACGAGAAGGGGCGGATCAAATTCCCCGCCTTCCTACTGAGCGCGCACAAGGCCGGCTAGTGGCCGGCGCCCGCGGGTTCGCGATGCTCCGCTGAGGCATCGTCGGGGTCGTCGGGTTCGTCGACCATGGTGCGCTCGTCGAACGGCTTGTCGCCGTCGAGCACCTGGTGCATCCGACTGTGATCCACAGAGTGGGTCCACGCACCGATGAGCACCGTCGCGGCGGCGTTGCCGGAGAAGTTGGTCAGCGCGCGCGCCTCGGACATGAACTTGTCGATGCCGACGACCAGGCCGATGCCGTCGAGCAGTTCGGGTCGGTGGCTCTGCAGGCCTGCGGCCAGCGTGGCCAGGCCGGCGCCGGTGACGCCTGCCGCACCCTTCGATGCGACCATCATGAACACCAGCAGGCCGAGTTGTTCGCCGATCGACAGCGGATTGCCCATCGCGTCGGCGATGAACAGCGACGCCATTGTCATGTAAATCGCGGTGCCATCAAGGTTGAACGAATACCCGGTCGGCACAACGATGCCCACCGTGGTGGGCTGTACGCCTGCGTGCTCCATCTTGGCGATCAGCCGTGGCAGCGCGGACTCCGACGACGACGTCGCGACGATCAGCAGGTATTCGCGCGCCAGATATCGCACCAGCTTGAACACAGAAACTCCTGCGGCGAAGCGCAGCAGCGCACCGAGCACCCCGAACACGAAGATCAGGCACGTGAGGTAGAAGGCCAACATCAGCACGCCCAGCTGGATGACCGCGTCAAAGCCGGTGTCGCCCACCACCTTTGCGATCGCGCCGAACGCACCGATCGGTGCCAGCCACAGGATTCCGGCCAGGATGCGGAAGACCAGCTTCTGCAGCAGTGCTATCCCGCGCAGCACCGGTTCGCCCGTGCGGCCCATCGCCTGGACGGCGAAGCCGACAAGCAGTGCGACGAACAACGCCTGCAGCACATTGCCCGCGGTCAGCGACGAAAACAGCGTCTTCGGGATGATGTCCTGGATGAAGTCCATCGTCCCGCCGTCGCCGTGTGCCTCTTCGGCGAGTTTCTCACCCGCACTCGGATCGCCCTTTACGTTCAGGCCCGTGCCTGGGCTGATCAGATTGCCGACCAACAGGCCGATGCCAAGGGCTGCGGTCGACATCACCAGGAAGTAGATCAACGCCAGTCCGCCGACCTTGCCGACGGACGCCGCCTTACGGACCGAGCCGATGCCCAGCACAATCGTGCAGAAGATGACCGGCGCGATCATCATCTTGATCAGGTTGACGAACATCGTGCCGAGCACGCCGAGCGACTTACCGGTGTCGGGCGCCACCAGGCCGACCACCACGCCGGCGACGACGCCGACGATCACCAGGATGTATAGCCAGTGGGTGCGATCGCGCTTCGGTTGGTTGGATTTGTCGTCACTCGGCTTTGCCGAGCCGTCTTCTACCTGCGTCATCTGCGGGCTCCCTCGTGTCGTGCACGCGGGATAGCCCAAAGTGCGCTACATCACACCTGCGCGGTGGCCGTTGCCAGCGCCTCGGCGAACTGCTCGAGGTCCTCTGCGGTGGTATCGACGTGGGGCGATGCCCGCAGCACCGGCGTGGTCATCTCGAACGGCGCGCGCTGAAGCTCTGCGTAGGTGGTGACGATGCCGCGCTCGGCAATGAGCCAGGCCCGTATCCGTTGCGGGTCGGCGCCGCCGTCCACCGGGGCCAGCGTGGTGATCGCGGTCGGCTCGTCGACGGGTTCGACCACCCGCCAGCCCTTGATGTCCGCGAGTGCGGTGCGGGTCATCCGTCCGACCCGAGCCAGCCCGCCGCGGACCTGCTCAGGGCCGGCCGCCAGATGTTCGCCGAGTGCGACCGAATAGCCAATGCGGGCAGCGATATTCGCTTCGCCATGGTCGAGGCCCTGCATCACCGGGATGGGGAGACCCCATTCCGGCGGTGGTAGCCGCGGCCGGAGCCGTTGTGCAAGCTCCGGATCGATCGCGAGCGCGCCGACACCGCGCGGGCCCGCCATCCACTTGCGTGACGAACTGTAGATCGCGGCAGGGCTGACCGAGCAGTCGAGGTGTCCCAGCGCCTGGGCCGCGTCGACGACCAGCGGCAGACCGAGGTCGCGACACACCGCGGCGAACTCCGCCAACGGCTGGGCCACGCCTCGATGGCTCGCGAGCGGGGTGAGGTGGACGAGTGCCGGCCGGTGGTCGGCCAATACCCCGGCGGCATCGTCGACGGCGAGCCGACCCAGGTCATCGGCGGGCAGCACACTGACCTGAAAGCCGTTGGCGGCCATCACCGCAAGGTTCGGGCCGTACTCACAGGGCGGGCAGGCGATCGAGCGTTCGCCGGTCCAGCTGCTGAGCAGGATGTCGAGTGCATTGTTGGAGCCGGTGGTGAAGACGACGTCGGACCCCCGCAGTCCGGTCAGTGCGCCGATGGCCGCGCGTCCCGCATCGAGCGCAGGCGCGGCGGCTTCCGCGGCGACATAACCGCCGACTTCGGCTTCGTGCCTGGCATGCTGGGCCGCCGCATCGATGACCGCGAAGCTCTGCCGCGAGCAGGCCGCGCTGTCGAGGTGCAGCCCGGCGACTTTCGGTCGGGCTGCGCTCCACTGCTCAGCGAGGCTCATAGGGTCGACAGCGACAGCCCAAAGTCACCCGCGGGGTCGGTCCACCAATGCGTGCGCCGCAGCCCCGCCGCGGCCAGTTCGGCGTCCACGCCCTCGGGCCGGAACTTGCACGACACCTCGGTGAGCATCTCCTCGCCCTCCGCGAAGTCCACGCTCAAGTCCAGCGCCGCGATGCGGACCGCCTGCGCGCGTGAGGCGCGCAGCCACATCTCGATGCGTTCCTCCGCAGCGTTCCATTTGGCCACGTGCTCAAACGAATCGACGTCGAAGTCAGCGTCGAGCTCCCGGTTGACCACCGCGAGCACGTTGCGGTTGAACCGCGCCGTCACGCCCGCACTGTCGTCGTAGGCGCGCACCAGCCGACCGGTGTCCTTGACGAGGTCGGTGCCCAGCAGCAGGCTGTCGCCGGGCTGCAATGTGTCGGACAGTGAGGACAGGAATTCGCGTCGCGGACCGGGTGTCAGGTTGCCGATGGTGGAGCCGAGGAACACCACCAGCCGGCGGCCGACCCGCGGAATCTTGCCGAGGTGTTCTTCGAAATCACCACACACCGCTTCGACTTCAACACCCGGATACTCGCGCTGGATCGCCGATCCTGCTGCGTTGAGCACTCCGGCATCCACATCGAACGGTATGAACCTGCGCAGGGAACCCCCGTCGCGCAACGCATCCAACAGCATCCGGGTCTTCTCGGAGGTGCCGCTGCCGAGCTCGACAAGGGTGTCGGCGCCCGATGCTGCGGCTATCGACGCTGACTGGGCACGCAGGATCGCCGCCTCCGCGCGCGTCGGATAGTACTCGGGCAGCCGGGTGATCTGATCGAACAGATCGCTACCCACCGAGTCGTAGAACCACTTCGGCGGCAACGATTTCGGCGTCTGGGTCAATCCGTCGCGCACATCCCGGCGCAACGCCTGTGCTGCCGAGTCGGCGGCGAGGTAGTTGGACAGCGAGAGGGTCACAGCGATCCTTTCAAGGGAATCAGGTCGACCCGAGTGGCCTCGACCACGACCAGATGGCGGTCGGGGATCTCCTGCCAGTCGGGGTTGTCGTCATACGGTTCGCTTGCCAGCACCACTCCGTCGTCGCGACGCAGCACCGACAGGGTGTCACCCCACGTAGTGGCGCGCAGTTGAGATCCGTTGGCCGCCAGGATGTTCAGCCGGGCGTTGGGGTCGGCGGCCGCGACCTCACCGATCGTGTCACCGAGCGCATCCAGGCCACGCTCGAAGATCAGCGCGGCCAGCAGCGCGCTGTCGACGGTGGACTCCGCTTTCGACGACAGCGGCAGCACCGCGCGGTCGACGAGCCCGTTGTGCGACAACAGCCACTGGCCGTCGGTGAACGGCGCCGAGGCCGACGGTTCGATCGGCATGCCGGTGCTGGCCGAACGGACCGCTGCCACAATGCAATCACTGCTCAAAGCGGGCGCCACCGAGGCGAACGACGCGTCACCCCACAAGGGCGCCGCGCTGCGCCACCGCCGCGCCACCCCCTTGTCGAAAAAGCCGGCACCCCAACCGTCGGCATTCATCAGGCCGTGCTTCTGGCGCCGCGGGGCATACGACTGGACGAGAAGCCCCGATGGTGGTTCGAGCATCAGCGACGCCAGCGATCGCGGTTCGCCAAGCCAGCCGACGTGCCTGCACATCAGGCGTCCCAGGCCAGGCGCACGCCGGAGAAGATCTGGCGGCGGATCGGATGGTCCCAGTTGCGGAAGCTCGGCCGCAGGATGCTCGATGCGACGGCCCACGACCCGCCGCGCAGCACCTTGTAGTCGCCAGCCCCAGAACCTTCGAAGAACGGCTGCGAGTACTGGTCGTAGAGCATCGGGGTGAAGCCCGGCCACGGCCGCAGCGGCGACGATGTCCATTCCCACACGTCGCCGAGCAGCTGTTCGGCACCGTACGCCGAGGCGCTGGCCGGATAGGCCCCGACCGGCGCAGGCCGCAATGCGTCACCGCCAAGGTTCGCCAGGTGTTCGGTGGGTTCCGATGCGCCCCAAGGGAATCGACGTCGCTTGCCGGCGACGGGGTCCCAGGCGGCCGCCTTCTCCCATTCCTCTTCGGTGGGCAGTCGCGCGCCAGCCCACGCCGCATAGGCCTCCGCCTCGAAGTAGGTGACGTGCTGTACGGGTTCGTCGGTGGGGATCTCCTCGACATGCCCGAACCGGGTCCGGGTGCCGTCGAGGTTCCAGAATTGCGGCGCGGTCAGCCCGGCCTCCTGCCGATGTGTCCAGCCGCGGTCGGACCACCAGCGCTGCTGTTGGTAGCCGCCGTCGTCGACGAACTGCCGCCACTCGCCGTTGGTGACGGGCACCCGGCCGATGCGGAACGCGGGCACGTCGACCACATGCGCGTTGCGTTCGTTGTCCAGCGAGTGCGGCTCACTCACCGCATCCACGCCGAGGACGAATTCCCCCGCGGGCACGAGCACGGAGGTGCCCGCGACGTCGGACCGTCCCGGCGGCAACGGAGATCCGGTGTCAAGCAACGGCGCCCCGGTGCGCAGATTCAGCGCCTGCAACATCGTCTCGTCGTGCTGGTTCTCGTGGCTGATCACCAGTCCGAAGTTGAAACCGGTGTCGTCATTGTCCAGGTTGTCCAGGGTGTCCAAGACCTTGTCGCGCACCGTGCTGCAGTATGTGCGGGCGTCCGAGGGCGGCAGCAGCGGCAAATTCACCCGGCTGGCCCGGGAGTTCACGAACGCGTCGTAACAGCGCTCGACCTTTGGCTCGAGCAGTCCCGGCCGGTCGGCGTTGTTGTCGCGCAGCAGCCACAGCTCTTCCTGCCAGCCGATGTGCGCGAGGTCCCACACCAACGGGCTCATCAATGGGTCGTACTGGCGGTGCAGCTCGGCGTCGTCGAAATCGACGAGCCGAAGAGTCCGGTCCCTGGCCTTCGTCAGCTCACGCGCAAGCACTTCGCGTGCGGTCACAACTCCCCTTGAGCCAGTTGGGTGATCGCGGTGGCGATCCCTGATTTGACTGCCCGGTCGGCGAACTCATCGGCCGGACAGCGCCCTTTCTCGACCGAACGCAACAACTGCTGCATCGATTCCTGGAGTTCGGCCGGTGCGCGGTCGGCGGCGGTCTGCACGCAGCGGGTGGCCGCCTCGAACAGCCTCCGGTCGCCGAGGCCGATCTGGGCGGCACGGTCCCATGCCGTCGCCACCGGCTCGGTCGCCTCGGCGGCGATGTCGGCGGCCACCGGGTCGTCGAGCAGCGTGACGAGCGTGAACACCACGGCGGGCCAAACGGTGTCCGGCACGCTGTCGAGGTAGCGGATCTCCAGGAAGCGCCGCGGCCGCACCGGCGGGAACAGCGTTGTCAGGTGGTACTCGAGGTCGGCGAGCGTCGGCCTGCGGCCGCCCAGCGGCACCGTGCCGTCGGCCCAGTCCGCGAACGGCACCCAGTCGGTGACGGGAACCGCATCCATCTCCGGGGTGGGGTGGACCAGCATCACCGGCGCCTTAAGCGCGTACCGCGCCCAATCGCTGGCGGGGTCGTCGCCGTTGACGCCGAGGATCGGACCGCAGCGTGCCGAATCCAGTTGGCTCCACACCCGCTGCCGGGTCGATTGCCACCCGGTGAACTGACCGCCGAGCAATGGCGAGTTGGCCGCTAGCGCGATCATCGTCGGGCCCAGCGCATGCGCAAGGCGGACCCGGTCCGCCCATCCCTCCTGCGGTCCCGCATCGAGATTGACCTGCACCGACGCCGTCGACGTCATCATCGCCGCGCCCGCTTCGCCGGTCTGGCTGGCAACGAAGAACTCCTCCATCGCGCGGTACCGGTCGCCCGGGTTCACCCGCTTGGCAGGCCGCAGCGGGTCGGCGCCCAGTAACACCAGACCGAGGCCGGCTTCGGCGAACGCGGAGCGCAATGCGGCGCGGTCGGCCGCCATCGCGGTGATGGCCGCCAGCGGTTCATCGGCAGGCGGGCCGGACAGCTCGACGGCGCCGCCCGGCTCGACGGTGATGGAGCTGCCACCCGGCAGCGGCGGCACGCCCGAAATGGTGTCGGTCAGCTCGGCCCAGTCCGGACGGCGCATCGGATCGGCGAGGTCGAAGCAGTGCGCCTCGACTTCGAGGCCGACTCGGCCCACCGGACCGTCGTCCAGAGACGTCTCGCCGATGTGCTGTGCGGCGTCATTTGCGCTGGTCAGCTCGGCGGTAGCGGCATGCCATGGATGAGCGTCGTCCACCTCGGGCGGGATGGCGAAGGTCATGTATTCCGGCCCCTTCCGGGTAGGGAACGATCGCGGCCTTCTCTCCATCTTCCAGAGCACACTGACAAAGTCCCGCGATTTTTGGATGACACGTTCGTGACGTGTACCCAAAAACGTTGCCGGCTACTGCCCCAGCGTGTTCTGCATGGCTCCGGCCAGCACATTCACTGCCGGGCCACCGTTGCCAGATTGGCACACTTTCGCCTGCAGCAGAACATTCTCGCGCTTGCGCGTGGTGGTGAAGCAGCGCCGATCGGTGCCGGCCTCCTGTTTCACCCAGTCGGAGTCGGTCGCGCTGGCCGGCCCGCCGGAGAAGGTCCACACCTGGGTGGTGAAGTTGTCCAGGTGCATCGCGGTGGTCTGGCCGCTGCACCCCACGGTCCGGTCGACGACGCGATGGAACGCCCGGTCGGCTGCGTCGTTGGTGGCGAACACCCCGACCGCCTGCTTGACAAGGTGGGTCTGGTCGTTGTCGCCCGTCTGCGCCACGGCGCCGTTGAACGACGCCAGATCCGGATCGAGGTACACCTCGGGCAGTCCGACGTCGGCCCAGTTGTTGCAGGCCGGTTCGTCGACGTAATACGACTGGAACGGATCGGTGTACGTCCACGCGAATCGCATTGGCGCGCCGACGATATTGCTCACCGACCCCTTGCCGAGCACGGCGTAGTTCGCCACCCCGGGGTCGGACGGACGAGCCACTGCCGGCGCCGCCAACGACAGACCGACGGCCAGACCGGCGCCTATCACTGCGACGGTCCGCACCGGCTCAGACCTTCGCCGACAGCGTGACGTCGATGTTGCCGCGGGTGGCCTTGGAGTAAGGGCACACCTGGTGCGCCTGGTTCATCAGATCGTCTGCGGCGCCCTGCTCGAGGCCCGGCAGGTAGCCGATCAGGTTCGCGTTGATGGCGAAGCCACCCGCGGGATCCTTACCGAACCCGACCTGGGCGGTGATGCCGGTCGCGTCGTCGAGGTCGATCTTGCCGTTGCGGGCCACCAGGCGCAGCGCACCGAGGAAACACGCGGCGTAACCGGCCGAGAAGAGTTGTTCGGGGTTGGTGCCCTCGCCGTTTCCGCCCGCTTCCTTCGGCATGCGGGTGTCCAGATCGATCCTGCCGTCCGACGACTTCACGTGGCCGTCGCGGCCGCCCCCGGTTGCGGTTGACTCAGCGGTGAAAACGACTTCGATGCTCATGCCGACGATCATGCCAGCCGGATCGCAGACGGCAAGACGCAGCTAGTTGCCGTTCAGGTTGGCGCGGACGCCCTCCTCCACCGTCTTGCCAAGATCGGCGTCGACGTGCTTCCAATAGTCGAACACGCGCGAAAGCACAGGCTCGCGAACCCCGTCGGATACGTGACCAATGATGTTGTGGGCCAATCGTTCCCGCGCGTCATCGTCGAACACTTCGCGGACCAGCGTGCCAGCCTGGCCCCAGTCGTCGTCATCCTGGCGCAGCGTGTAGGCAGTCCGGACCATGTCCCCGTCGGACGCCCAGTGCACCTCAGCCGCACGTTTGGGGTCGACCTCTGGTCCGCCCATCGAGTTGGGTGTGTAGACCGGATCAGTGGCGTTGCGAATGCGCATCGCGCCGTCCTTCGAGTAGGCGTTCACCTCGACATGCGGCTCGTTGACCGGGATCTGCTTGTAGTTCACCCCGAGCCGGTGCCGGTGCGCGTCGGAGTAGGAGAACCCACGTGCCAACAACATTTTGTCCGGGCTCAAGCCGGTCCCCGGCACGATGTTGTTCGGCTCGAAGGCGGCCTGCTCGATCTGGGTGTGGTAGTCGACGACGTTGCGGTTCAACGTCATTCGGCCGACCTCGTGCAGCGGATAGTCGCCGTGCGGCCACACCTTGGTCAGGTCGAACGGGTTGAACCGGTAGGTCTTGGCGTCCTGAAACGGCATGATCTGCACGTGCAGCGTCCAGCTCGGGAAGTTGCCGTCCTCGATCGAGTTGTACAGGTCGCGCTGGTGGTAGTCGCCGTCCTCGCCTGCCAGCCGGTCGGCGTCCTCCTGGGTGAGGAAGTCGATGCCCTGGTCGGTCTTGAAGTGGTACTTCACCCAGAACAGCTCGCCGTCGGCGTTGAGCCAGCTGTAGGTGTGGCTGGAGTACCCGTTCATGTTGCGCCAGGTCTTCGGGATGCCCCGATCACCCATCAGATAGGTGACCTGGTGCGCCGACTCCGGTGACAGCGTCCAGAAATCCCACTGCATGTGGTGGTCACGAAGGTTGTTCGCGGCCATTCGCTTCTGGCTGCGGATGAAGTTCTGGAACTTCATGGGGTCGCGCACGAAGAACACCGGGGTGTTGTTGCCGACCATGTCGAAGTTGCCCTCGCTGGTGTAGAACTTCAGCGCGAAGCCGCGCGGGTCCCGCCACGTGTCTGGGCTGCCACGCTCGCCGGCCACGGTGGAGAACCGGGCGACCATCTCCGTCTTGGTACCGGGCTGGAACACGGCCGCCTTGGTGAACTTGCTGACGTCCTGAGTCACCTCGAAGTGACCGAATGCGCCGCCGCCCTTGGCGTGAGGCTGGCGCTCCGGGATGCGCTCGCGGTTGAAGTTGGCCATCTGCTCGATCAGGTAGTGGTCCTGGAGCAGGATCGGGCCGTCGGGTCCGACGGTGAGCGAATGTTCGACGCTTGGCGCCGGCGTGCCGGCGTCCGTCGTGGTGAATTTCTCGGTCATATCGGGCGGGTACCCGAATACACACCAAAACCGACGTCCTGCGGCTCGCGCCTTTCCGCAGGACGTCGATTCGGTGGTGTCGGACTACGGCCGCGGTGCTGTCGTGCTCGGAGCGCCCGGCTGCGACGGTCCCTGGAAGTTCGGCCCACCGGGCCCACCGGGGCCACCGGGCCCTCCCGGACCGAACGGCGGCCACGGGCGATCGCCGCCGGGACCCATCTGGAACATCGGCGGCGGACCGTGGTGCATCACCGCGAAGCCATCACGGTCACCCTTGTGATGCCAACCCCTGTTGCCGCCGGAATGCGCGCCGAGGAAGAAGCCAGAGAAGAAGATGACGGCGACGATGAAGACGACGCCCGCGACGATGCCGACCCATGCGGCGACCGCGTTGAGTCTGCCGTGGCGAGGGGACTCGACGACGGCGGTCGGTGGTGCGGTGGGTGGCTCAGAGGTGGCCAGCGGGCCCGTCGCGGGTTCAGGGGACGACGTTGATTCGGTCATGAAGCCGAGCATGCAACCGGTCTCGATGTGTCTGTCTTGAATTACTTATGAATCCGCTGTGAAAGACGGTGCGGGCGGCGTAACCGTGCGCCTTAGCTCTGATTGGCGTCGTCATGCCACGGTCCCCGCGCAAGTTCGTGCTGCTGGCAATCGCAAGCGCAGTCACGTGCGCCATCGCTTTCATCCTCATGCAGCTGGCCTTTGGCGCCACGGCACGGGCCGAACGCCTGACTTCTCAACTTTCGCGCCGGCATCGGCACCCCTCGGCGTCTAATCAACAGGTGAGTCAAACCCTCACATCCATTGGTTGGAGGCGCAGAGATGCCGGACGAGGATATTACGAAATTCGAGACAGCTGAGCATGACCAGCACGACGACATAAAGGGGCTTGAAAGTGGCGGCGGTAGTGACGCAGCAGAACAAGCAAAAGGCGCGTTCGCCACGACTGACGGAACGACCGGAGCGACCGTAACGGGGCCTACCGGTATCGCGGAAGCAGGCGCCGCAATAGGATCCGGGGCTTCGAGCGCCGACGGCCCGGCGGAAACCGGGGATGCCGGTGTGCCTGCCAAGGAACCGCAGCCCCCACACACGGGCTCAGGGCCCTTTCCCGATCCGCCCTAGCCATAAGCTGAGCAAGAAAATTAGGCGGTTGACTAAGGCTTGAGCGGATTGACCGCGTACTGGATCACCCGGTACGGCGTGTTGTCGCCGGGACCGGTGTTCCACTGGCTGACGAACACCCGAAGCTCATCGAGCGTCGAGCCGGGCGAGAGGTAGCCGCCGTAGGGCTGTGCCAACTGGTTGTTCTCGCGCGGCCCTAGCTCCTCCGCGGGCTCCGGCCATGCGCCCGCCACGACGACCGTCGTAACCGGTGCTGCGCCAAGGCGCGTCGGGTCGTCCGCGACGCGCACCTCCATGTTGCCGGTACTGGCGTTGAAGTAGGACAGCACGGTTTCACCGTCGACCTGCCGCACGCTGGTTTCGCCGATTCGGTCGGGCCACAACGGTGTTGGCGGCTTGCCCCACCCACCCGCGGCGGACCAGCCCTGCCACGAGGCACGGTCGGTGAACGTTTCCCGCTTCGTGCGGTAGAGCACCACAGGCCCGCTGCGGTCGAAGTTGTTGGCCACGATGTACACCCAGCCGGTCGGCGAATCGGGCGTTGGGATCGGGTCGTAGTAGCCGCTGATTTGCGACTGCCGGCCGCCCTCGAAGTTCGCGGGTCGTTGAGTGTTCGGTACGGTCGGCCAATTACCTTGTGCTGCACTGGCTTTCACCAACCGCGACGTCTGCGGCACCAGGTCCTTCACCGTGGTCACCATCAGGTAGTTGTCGCGGTTGATCTGCACCACGCCCGCAGGCAACTGAGACATCCCCGACGGAGTCGGTTCGGCCAGCAGCGGCGAGTAGTTGCCGGTGACTCGGTCGTAGCGCACGCCGGTCGGATCGTCTATCGAATCGGTGTCGACGTGCAGCGCGATCGGCGAATGCCACGGTCCCCATCCGACGCCTTGACCCGCGAAGCTGTCGCCGCACACCTGCAGCATCCCGTCCGGGAACTCCATGAATTCGCACAGGTCGGTGGCGCCGATATCGTAATCACTTGTCGGCGTTCCGGTTCCGGCTGCGGGCGCGATGCGCATCACCTGGCCAGGCGCCAACGGTGGCAGCACCGGTTGCGGGACAGGCGCGGGCGGATCGGCGTGCGCCGATGGGGCCAGCAGCACGGCGGCGCAACATAGCGCCGCGGCCGCCGCCCAATTCACAGTTCGGCGGCCAGCAGCTCAGCGATCTGAATGGTGTTCAGCGCCGCACCTTTTCGTAGGTTGTCGCCGGACACGAACAAGGCAAGGCCACGACCGTCTGGCACGCAGGGATCCTGGCGGATGCGGCCGACCAGTGACTCGTCGACGCCGGCGGCGGCCAGCGGAGTCGGCACGTCGACCACCTTCACGCCGGGCGCCTTTGCCAACAGATGGCGGGCCTGTTCGACCGAAAGAGGCCGGGCGAACTCGGCATTGATCGACAGCGAGTGTCCCGTGTAGACCGGCACCCGAACACACGTGCCGCTCACCAACAGGTCGGGAATACCGAGGATCTTGCGGCTCTCGTTGCGCAGCTTCTGGTCTTCGTCGGTCTCGCCGGAGTCGTCGTCGACGTATGAACCGGCCAGCGGCACCACGTTGAATGCGATCGGCGCGACGTATTTGTTCGGCGCGGGGAACTCCAGCGCGGAGCCGTCGGCCACCAACTCCTTGCTGTTGCCGACGACG